>NZ_DALZUO010000006.1:185788-190085 GCF_032013335.1 Anaerospora sp.
GCTAGAACTGATCCATATAACTAATCATGATTGGAGCGACCTTTGTGGAGCACTCCGTTAGTAGCGAATTAGAACAAAAACTGGCTCACTTGCCTGATAAGCCTGGCGTATATTTATGGAAAGATGATCAGAAACGGATTATTTACGTCGGCAAGGCCGTAAATTTGAAGAACCGGGTCCGTTCTTACATGCAATCCAGCCGCAACCATTCGCCGAAAGTGCGGTCTATGGTTTCCCGGATAGCCGATTTGGAGTATATCATTACTAGCTCTGAAATCGAAGCGTTGATCCTGGAATGCAATCTGATCAAAAAGCATCGTCCCAAATATAACATCAGCCTGAGGGATGACAAAAGCTACCCATATGTGAAAGTGACGCTGAATGAGACATATCCGCGGGTGTATGCTACCCGCAAAGTAATAAAAGACGGAGCCCGCTACTTTGGTCCTTATACCAATGCCGGTGCTGTCCATGAGACGTTGAAATTGCTCAAACGTCTCTTTCCGCTGCGTACCTGCCGCCAGCTTGATGCGCAGCGGCCTTGTCTGCAATATCATATCAAGCGCTGCCTGGCTCCCTGTGCTGGAAAAGTCGAGCCTGCAGTATATGGCGAAATGATTAAAGCAGTCTGCCTTTTCCTGGAGGGCCGCAGTGATGATGTAATAAAAAACCTGAAAAAGCGCATGGAAGAGGCTGCTGAAAACTTAGAATTTGAGCTGGCTGCCCAATTGCGCGATCAACTGGCAGCAGTAGACAAAGTCCGGGAGAAACAAAATATTGTTACCGGCAGCGGCGATCAGGATGCTGTTGGTCTGGCGCGCTCAGCAGTTGGAACTTGTGTGCAGGTATTTTTTATCCGCAGTGGCAAGATGGTTGGCCGCGATCATTTTCTTCTTACTAATAGTGAAGAGGAAGAAGATGCTAAGGTGCTTGAGGCTTTTCTCAAGCAGTATTACAGTCAGGCCGCCTTTTTGCCAAGAGAAGTACTGCTTCCCTTTGATGTGCCGGAACAGCAGCTGCTTTCTGACTGGCTGACGGAAGCAAAAGGTGGCAGAGTTGCTGTCGATACACCTAAAAGGGGAACCAAAAAGGATTTAGTCAGTATGGCTTCCGGTAATGCGGCAAGAGTACTGGAGGAGCAGGCGCTTCGTCTGCAGGCTGCCAATGAACGGACTGACGGGGCTCTCCTGGAGCTGGCTGATTATTTGGATTTAGAAGCGCCACCCGAACGAATCGAATGCTTCGATATTTCTCATATTCAAGGTGCGGAGACGGTTGCCTCTATGGTCGTTTTTGAAGGTGGACAGCCGAAGAAGGACGATTACCGCCGCTATAAGCTGCAGACAGTAGAGGGAAAACCGGATGACTTCAAGTCTATGCAAGAAGTTGTCGGGCGGCGCTACCGCGATTTAACAAGCGCGCCGGTGCCTGACCTGATTATTATTGACGGTGGTAAGGGTCAGTTGAGTTCAGCACTGGAAATCATCCGCAGCAGCGGGCTAACCTCGGCGACAGTGGTGGGTTTAGCCAAAGAGTTTGAGCATATATTTAAAGAGGGCGAAAGTGATCCTGTTATTTTACCACGACACTCTCAATCTCTTTATCTGGTACAGCGCATTCGGGACGAAGCCCATCGCTTTGCGATCACGTATCACCGCAAATTGCGGTCAAAGCGCAATATGGTGTCTGTGCTTGACCATATTCCTGGCATTGGTGAGAAGCGGCGAAAGGCCCTATGGGATCATTTCGGCAATCTGACAAAAATCAAAGCGGCTGAAATAGATGAAATGGCTGCAGTACCGGGCATGAACAGGCCTACAGCTGAAGCTGTCTATCAGTTTTTCAGGCGAAAACCGGGAGAGTAATTAGGATGAATGGCATTGTTTTAGCCGGCGGGCTTAGTTCCCGCATGGGCAGCGATAAAGCCTCACTGCCATGGGGGGACAGCGATTTATTGCATACTGTTTTGCAGCAGTTGGCCCCGGTTTGTGATACCATCATTGTTGTCACGAATCGGCCACGGGATATTCAAATGCCCGGAATACTGGCTGTTGCCGACCATTATCAGCAATGTGGGCCGTTGGCGGGCATACAGGCAGGCTTACAGGCTTCGGGAGCTGATTATAATTTTATCGTGGCCTGTGATATGCCGTTTTTGTCATCGTCGGCAATCACCTATATCGAGCA
This sequence comes from Anaerospora sp., assembly GCF_032013335.1. Lineage (NCBI taxonomy): Bacteria > Bacillati > Bacillota > Negativicutes > Selenomonadales > Sporomusaceae > Anaerospora > Anaerospora sp. The sequence goes on from NZ_DALZUO010000006.1 coordinate 187,976, forward strand.
GGCTGCTATTGGTTATGAGGCAGCAGTACCCTTTGTTGACGGATATTTTCATCCGCTCCATGCCGTGTATCACCGTAATTGTTTACCCCACATCGACAGGCTGCTGGCAGAGGGAAGTTACCGGATTGTTGAACTGTACAAGCATATCCGGCTTGTGCAGATCAGGAAGTATGAGCTTGTGCGTTTTGATGAAGATCTGGCTATGTTAAATAACGTCAATACTCCGGCAGAGTACCAGTTACATGCAGCAAGGCTAAACCGCTGCAGTGTCCTGATAAAGTTGTGAATTAGAATTAGACAGTGTAGATTGTTTTGCAATGCAAGGCGGAGGGGTCCGCGCATATCGAGAATATGTAAGGTGACGACAACGCAGCAGTGCGAAAAAAGATATGCTGGCTAAACTAAGATTTAACTTGTTCAAGACACTAGACATGGTTTCTCTTTTTTTTGCTTATACTAGAAACATAACCTAATAACATTTCTTTGATAAAAATTCCAAATACAGCAAAAGAAGGAAATATAAGGATTATATAGAATAAAATTCCACCGAGAGGGTTGAGGTGGAAGAATGCGGGTTTTAGTTGTTGACGATTCACAAGTTATCCGGACTATTATTATCAAGGAATTGCGGGATCTTGGAATAGTCGATATTGAGCAGGCAGAAGAGGGAATGACGGCAATGCGTAAAATCAGCAGTAAATCTTTTGAACTGATAACGCTTGATATTACCATGCCTGAGGCAGATGGCATTACTGTTCTTAAGCATATAAAAGTGGCATCGCCAAATTCAAGAGTGATTATGTGCACTGCTCATAATCACAAAGATGTAGTCATGGAAGCTATAAATATTGGAATTGATGACTATATTATCAAACCTTTTGCTGTAGAACGGTTAAATGAAGTCTTACAAAAGCAAATTGAACTCATTAGAAGAGACGGTACAGTGGGAAATAAGTAAGAAAAGTGGTAAAATAAGGTTAGGCACTAAAGGAGGAAATCAACATGAACAAAATAGCACCATGGATTATTCTGGGGCTTGTAGCCGTGCTTATCCTGATGGGTGTTTCCAGTTATAACGGATTAGTGAGTCTAAGCGAGCAGATTAATGGCAAATGGAGTCAGGTAGAAAACCAGTTGCAGCGCCGCTCTGACCTCATACCTAATTTAGTCAATACGGTCAAAGGCTATGCTGCGCATGAACAACAGGCTATTCAGGCTGTAGCTGATGCCCGGGCCCGTTTGGCAGGAGCACCGGGGCCTGCCGCTAAAGCAGAGGCCAATAATGAATTAAACGGTGCACTCAGCAGATTGTTAGTAGTGGCAGAAAACTATCCCGATCTTAAGGCTGATAAAAACTTCCGGGCTTTGATGGATGAACTGGCAGGTACGGAAAACCGGATTGCCGTAGCCCGTAAAGATTATAACGACGCCGTTCAAGGCTACAACACGAAAATACGTTCTTTCCCGGCCAGTATTTTTGCCGGTATGATGGGCTTCAGTGCTAAAGAGTATTTTAAGGCGGAGGAGGGCGCAAAGGCCGTCCCCCAAGTCAAGTTCTAAAGACGGCCGCCTTCAGAGACGGCCGCCGATAAAGGCTCATCTGCGTTGTTGCGAGCCTTGCCGGAATCCTCACCGTACACCATGTACGCCTCCGGTTCCGTCAAGACCCACGCCTAGCATCTGAACCTTTCTCGACGGCCTGAGCCTGGTGGCTAGGGACGAGGGGAACGGGCCTTCCGGCGGTTGGTGGTAAATGGCTCCCCTGCGGGGGTGCACGCAGACAGAGAAGGTGCCGCTGGCTCAACTGTCATTGCGAGGAGCGCAGCGACGTGGCAATCTCATCTTTGGCTTCGCAGCATTTCCTTCTCGACGGCCTGAGCCTGGTGGCAATGGGGACGAGGGGAACGGGCCTTTCCGTCGGTTGGTGGTGGATGGCTCCCCTGCGGGGTGCACACAGACTAAGCAGGGATTATGGCTTAACTGTCATTGCGAGGAGCGTAGCGACGTGGCAATCTCTTCTTTGGCTTCTAAGTGGAAGAACAGCATTGCTTCGCTCGCAAGATGAACTTGTAATATTTGGCACTTCTTTATTTTTAGGATTGCCCATAGA
>NZ_DALZUO010000007.1:0-137382 GCF_032013335.1 Anaerospora sp.
CAGGACGATGTAAGTAAATTCCGGATATAAGATCGCCACGCTACGCTCGCGATGACACCCGACTTTACTGTCATTGCGAGGAGTAAAACGACGCGGCAATCTCTTTTTAGGTATATGTCTATACACAGAGTGAGCACTGTTTTGTCTAAGGACAAAACAGTGCTCATTGTATTTATTTTATGAAGTTTTTTTGTTGCAAAACGGTTTCGGCAATAAGTGGCAGCAGATTATCGAAAATATGGGTATTGTCTCCGGCCATATAGCCACCCCGGTTTTCGCCGTCAGAGACTCGGAAGCAAATCATTCGCCGGTAAATATCCAGGGCAAAAGCAGGATCACCTTGCTGAGCTGCATAGAGAATAATCACAGCATACAAGGCAGGCGATTCATAAGGGGACACGGCGGCATGGCTGACTCTGTCGTAATCGGTCATAAGTTTGCCATTGCGATAAAACTCCGTTTTAATAAATTGTATGAGTTCGGGAGATTCGATACTCAGACTCTGTCTGTTAAGGGCAATCAGCATTTGATCAAGCATGTTTACTTTATCGGTGAATGTGAATATCCCAGTAGTAACATCATATGTTTTGGGATAAAACGCAGTAGCGGTAGGCAGCGTTCGGAGCAGCTCAAGACTGCGATTGGCAACAACCGGATAGAAATAAGTTAAGGCGGCTGCCTTTTGTATAGGTGGAGGATACAGATAAGTCAGTGTCAGCGTCCCGGAAGCAGTTTGCGAGCGGTGGTCATAAAAATCTACCAGCTGGCCTTGCCGCATAAGATGTTCATCTACGGCAAGACTGATTTCTTTGGCTGTATCCTGCCACTTTGGATTAGGCCAGAGTTCATTTGCCTGAAATAAAGTATCGAGGATGCGAAGATCATCGACCAAAGCATTGGCAGCAACGTTTTTTTGTCCCTCAGCTGTTACCTGCCAGGCAACAAGATTGCCAGGCAGCAGGTAGTAATGAATAAGTGACTGGTAACATTGCTCAAACAGAACAGCATCGTTTTTAAGAATCGCATATTGCATCCAAAACCCAAGTGATTCAGATAGAGAATCGCGGCCCGCAACAATATCCGGGTTAGGATTCGCTGTACCAGCAGGCAATAAATAAGTGGCTAAGATGCCATTTGGATTAATAAGTTTGGTTTTAATGAAAGCTTCCGTGTCGGAAGCGGTATTTTTGGCCGGCATTGCAAATAATAAGCTAGTAGGAAATATAATAGCACAAAGCAGGATGCAGATCATAAGGTTATGCCTGGATGTCATAGAGTGCCCCCGTGAATATGTTGATTTGTAATGCTATAGTACCATAAAATGTGTCAGGAGAGAGCTGTTAAATTATGAGAGTAACGAGTAAATCGGTTTTTAAAATTGTATTGCTGTTATGTGTAGCGGCAGGAATCGGTACATATCTGTTTTTTTATTATCAGCCGCGCTACACACAAACAGAGCGCTTTATTAAAAAGCATATGCTTAATCCAAATGGAACATTGGCGACCTATCTTGTGGAAACTCCGGTAATTTCCCCTGATCTTGCTCATGGACGGGAAGCTTTATCAGAGTCGCTGGGGTTATGGCTGGAATATGCGGTAGAAAATAAGGATAAAGCATTGTTTCAGCAAAACTATGCAATATTACGGCAGTATTTTTTTGCTCCTGAGGGATTTGTATACTGGAAGATATCACCGGAAGGTCAGTCTGGTGTGACTACCAACGCTCTGGTCGATGATCTGCGGCTGGTCGGTGCCTTATTGGCGGCGTATCAGCTCTGGGGGCAGGCGGAATGGGCCGATACCGCCGGTTCTATTGGCAAAGCAGTCTCACTGTATTTGGCTAAAGATAATACCTTTGTTGATTTTTATGATCGTAAATACAATAAGTCAGCTGATGTACTTACTCTTTCCTACCTGGACCCGCGCCCATTGAAACGCCTGGGACAATTGAATGCTGCTGAGCAGCCTCTTTATGAAAGAGGGGTAGCCGTTATTCAAGCGATACCGAATGACGGGACCTTTTTTCCGAAATCCTATCACTTGCCCTCCAGACAATATGCTTATGACCCGGTAGTTAATCTGATTGACCAGCTGCTAATCGCTTTACATCGAGCGTCTCAAGGGATTCCGTCTCCGGAGCTGACAGCTTTTTTGAAAAATGAATTTCAAATGCAGGGGCTGATCTATGGGGGCTATGACAGAATGACGCACGAAGCGCCTGTAAAGTTTGAATCTCCGTCGGTTTACGCATTGGCCATTTTATATTCGTTGGAACAAAATGATACGGAATGGGCACTTGCTCTTTATAAGAGGATGCTGCAACTGCAGCACCGGAGCGGTGAGTATCAGGGCGGTTATGTGTCGGATAATCAGACTCACATCTTTGATAATGTATTTCCTCTGCTCGCGGAAGTAAGGCTGTATAAGACGAAGATGCTGCCGGTGATGTATATCTGGATGACAGAAGAAAAAAGATAAAGGCCGTTGATAAAGCCCCATCTGCGTTGTCAGGCCTGCGGGAGCTCGCTTGCCGTACCGCCGCTGTACTGTCTTCGCTCGCTTCCTCGGCCTTTCTAGCATCTGGGACTTTCTGAACGGCCTGGGAACGAGGATTCTTAACAAACTAATAAATGGGATTTATCAACGGTATGCACTTAGAAACGGTCCGTCTTATCCCACACCGGGCCGGAACTAGAACCGTGCTGCCTTAGAAAATAGCTGTACGTGCCGCGAATGAGCAGCACAAGGAACAGCTGGGCATAGGTGCAGTACATGATAATTGCAACGAACATATTGGCTGGTGACAAGCGGTTGTCGACAGTCTGGGCACTAATGAGCTGCAGCAGATAAACTGCATAGGAGTAGAACCAGAGCAGCAGCAGGGGAGCGGTGTATTGCTCGTGAATGGCACCGGTCAGTCCCATGATAAGCCACACATCGGAGGCTATCAGCAGTCCGGCAAAGCCCACATAAACAATGAATTGCTGCAGAATATGGACAAGTACCCGACCCCGCAGCCAGCTGCTCTCGTGGAGTGATTTGGCCAATATGTAGATATTGCCCTGACTCCAGCGGGTTCGCTGCCGGAGCCAGACGGCAAATGTCTCCGGCTCCTGTTCCCAGGTAACTGCTTCGGGAACAATTGGCAGCAGACCACCTGCAGCGGTAAGGGTCAGTGTCAGATCGGCGTCCTCTGCCAGAGCATGGGGATCATAGCCACCGACTGCTTCAATCGCTGATCGTGATACAAGCATGTTGGTGCCCGTAAGCGACCCCGTTTTAAATAACTTCCAGCGTCCGGCCTGCATGAGCAGCTGAAATACCTGAAATTCCAGTGAGATCATGCGAGTCAGAATATTACGCTCTTCATTGATTGTTTTTACATATCCGACGGCACCTACTGCATGAGGAGTGGTCATGGCTGTTTCAACAAGCAGTCTGAGCGCGGCAGGCTCGGGCTGATTATCGGCGTCATAAACGGCAAAATAGTCAGACTGAGAAATGGACAGACCATGATTTAGCACACGCGATTTTCCCTTTGGTGTCCCTGGGGGAACGAGAATATGACGGATTTTCGGAAATAAGTCGGCGTAAAACTGGGCAATTTCTGCAGAGTTATCCTGGGAGTTATCATTTAAGACATAAACTGTCAATTCACCCGGATATTCAAGCTTAATCATGGCATCCAGAGTCGAAGCCAGCACAATCCCTTCATTATAAGCAGGAATGAAAATGCTGACACTGGGATAAGAGGGCAGTGTGGGACTGGATCGTTTTTCCACCCGGTACAGAATTCCGGCCACTGTTAAGATTGAATAGTAGCCTAGCAGCAGCCAAAAAAAGAGGCACACAATGAGAAAAAATGTGCTCATAAGCGAATTCCTCGGCTTTTTTGTTGAATAGGCAGCAAGGGAGCGCCAATGATTGTGAATTTTGCATACTCCCAGCTCATAGGAAGTGATTCTATTTGTACCTCGTAGAGTTCAACTGGTACAGGAGCGGCTGCGTGAAGTTTTTCTTTAAAGCGGGATAAAACGAGCGAGCATCCCTCGCGGTTTGTATTCTGCAATAGCAGAAGAAGCTCTGTGGGGGAGCGTTTGCCAACAAGATCATATTGCTCGCGGACTGCCTGCAGGGCTGCGCGGCTAAAATATTCATGGAGGGTTTTTAAAGCAAATTCTTTGCCTTTGGGGCAGATGGTAATTGTAATTAGAAATCCTTCTTCGTGGCGTCGTTTCATAGCCATATGGATATCTTCGGCGCGATATAAGAATTCATTTAACGTTAATAAACCGGCGTCATCTTCGTATTTTTTATACTGGTGCAGTGCTTTTTCTGCTCTTTTTAGATCGAGGGAGAAATTTTTAAAGAAAAGAACGGTCAACCAGAATAGTCCGGTAGTGAGCATGAATAAAAACAGTTTACCAATTACGGCTGTTTGCAGGGGCTTATCCCACTGGTCATAAAAAGCCATGCCCGTATAACCAAATCCAATAGCAAGAAACTCGGCGACCATGACGGCAAAACCGGCGATAGGCCGCAGCCACAATAGCAGCAAATAAGTTATCACTTGCAGTAACCCCGCAACAGTCAGCTCTTGGAACGGTAGCATCAGCGCCTGCGCGATATTGGCTACGGCAAATAAATAGAAAACAGCAAAAAAAGAGGAGTCACGATTCAACTGCAGCACACCTCACCTATCGGACTATCTTTGACAGTGTTGCGATTGTTTACACAATTGTATTCTTGGCTTATTTATAGAGTTTCATTCAGATAGGGAGAGTTTAATACATTTCGAGATTTAGAGTGAGTTGTTAATCTTTTGCCTCAAATATTGACATACTTCCTTGACTGTGTGATAATTTGTGTAACAACATACACTAAAAACGATAAAAAGGATAAGTAACTGTAAATATCGTACAGAGAGCCGGTGGTTGGTGTAAACCGGACGAATGTTTGCTGTGAAATTCACCTTGGAGTTGCAAGTTGAAACTGTAGATTGCTCTGCAGCAAGTAGACTGTGCCGGCAGCCACCGTTACCAGGATAGGATATCGGAAATTTAGTTTCTCGTATCTGAAGCGGTAGTGATACAAGTCGGGTGGTAACGCGAGAGATAATCTCGTCCCTATAGAGGGACGGGATTTTTATTTTATAAAATAAAGGAGCTGATCCTATGGCAGGCAAGCTTGAGACAAGAAATAACATCGTGTTGATTGGTTTTATGGGAACAGGTAAAACAACGGCAGGGCGCCTGTTAGCAGAGCGGACTGGCAGAACATTTGTTGATCTCGATGAAGAGATTGAACGCTTACTGGGTATGCCGGTTAGCGCGATATTTGCTCAATATGGTGAAAGCTTTTTTCGTGAGCAGGAGCAGCAAATCATCAGACAGATAATCTGTAGAAGCAATATTGTCTTTGCAACTGGCGGCGGTGCTGTGCTCTTGGAGGAAAACATCCGTAATCTGCAGCAGTGCGGCCTGATCATTACCTTGAAATGTCAGCCTGAAGTCATCATAAAACGCATTGTAGGCGACACTGCCGTACGCCCTTTACTAAATCGCGAAAACCGGCTGCAGGTGATTACCGAGCTTTTACAGGAACGCTGCAGCCGGTATGATACAGCTAACTTTTGCATCGATACAAGCCTGATCAGTACCGATGAAGTTGTAAAGAAAATGGAAGACCTGATTACAATATGGAAAGACTCTATACTGCTTGCTAAGTCGATTTGACATTAATTTGTCAAAGTACTATCATAATTCCAGTAGATTTATTTGGTTATGTGGTACTATAACAAAGAGGTGACTGCAAGTGAAATATAATGGAGAAAAATCGTTTGTTGGTAAAAGCGGCGTATTTAAAATTCTGCAAGAGAAGTATGGCGAAGCTGAAATTAAGATATTTCTCAAATCAACACCAAGTTATGACGATGAGGTAGATGAGGAAAACCAGGATGTGGAACTGCTTGACCGGACCAACGCTGACATTGTCATTGGAATTGCTTATGATGACATTGATGAAGTTTGGGAAACAAGCAATCTGAAAGTGGAAACATTGGGCTTGGCAGGCGTTAATGAATTTGTATTAGCGTTGTTCGAGCAGCAGGATCAACTCAGCACAGCGGAAGATGTCGTTGAAGTGCTGAAGGAACTGTTAGGGCAAAGTGAAGTTGTCTGGGGCGTCGATTATCTCTAAAAAGTAGGATAACGGAAACAACAAAGGATGGGAACTAAGCTGCAGCCTAGTTCCCATCCTTTTCTCTGTTGCTCAGTACGCTATTTCTTATTATATAAGGCTATTTCGTCAATTGCATAGGCATCCATATTCCAGGAGCCGCCTCTGGGCGGAGAGGAGACAGTGACTCTTTGGCCTACAAAGCTGATCAGATTGCCTGTTGCTAAGGCCGTCTCCAGCAAGCTTTGCAGCCGGTCGTCGGCGAGACGGACTACAACTGTTTTTCCCGGTGTATCACGAAGTTCAATAACGGCATAACAGCCGGAAGACAACGAATAAACATCAATCATTGTCACATGTCCATACAACTGCACGGTTGGTGGTAGTAATACAACATCAGAAACTGGTGGAGCAGGTACCACGGCAGCGAAACCAGGCTGGGAGAGAGGGAGATGTAACAATGCAGCCAACATAGATAGCACGATCACACGCAATAGAATACTCATGATTGTAATCCTCCTAAGACTCGAGGGGACGGTTCTTTTGAGTCAGTTGCTATATATGTTACATGAATTGAATCGGCGGCTAAGCTATAAAATTTGACCTATACTTAAAAGTGTAGCAGTGGAAATAGTATTACCATATATCCAATCAAATTCTGATAAAAGTTGGAATATAAGTGCGAAGCTATACAAAAGCATCTCGGGCGAAACTGCAATAAGCAAAGATAAGTAAGCAAAATGATCTGGTAGAGTAAACAGTACAGGATGTAAGTACTCGGCAAATAGTAAGTATTACAGGGATGTGAGAAAGCTTACCTTTGACTCATTAGAACCGTCCCTGTGAGTCAAAAGCTTATGCCTTGTTCACTGAGTGGGACATGGGACCTGTCCCCTTGTCCCACTGATGGATTTTAATCTAGTTGCAGCTAAAATTTTATTAGGATATGATTGAGATTAAAATTTTGTAAAAAGACAAGTTTTATACATCACAAAAGGAGGAGTTATAAAAAGTGAGCAGAAATATATATATTAAACAATAATGATAATTAATATCGTTTAATAAAAAATATCTTTATTCTTAGATACTATAATATAAAAATAAATGAGGTGTTTCGTATGATGATATATACTCGAGGCGGTGACAAAGGGAAAACCAGCTTGCTGGATGGTACCCGTGTTCCTAAGAACAGTCCCCGAGTGGACAGTTACGGCACTATTGATGAACTGAACTCTACGCTGGGATTTGCAAAAAACTTCATGGAAGAACCTGTAATGCGGGAGAGAATTCATATTGTGCAGCGCGAATTATTTGGCGTAGCTGCAGAGCTAGCTGATCCGTCGGGCCGGGAGTTTTCTTCCAAATTAACAGACGAGTATATTACCCGTTTCGAGGGCTGGATTGATGAATATGTTGCCAAACTTAGCCCTGCTACGAAATTTATTGTTCCAGGCAGCAATAAGGAATCCGGCATTTTGCATATGGCCCGCACGGTTTGCCGCCGGGCGGAACGCCTAATCATTAGCCTGGACGAGCACGAACCGGTCAATCCACTTCTGCTCAAGTATGTTAACCGCCTGTCGGATGTCTTGTACATTATGGCCCGTACCGTAGAGGAGCGGCAGGAACTAGTGACGGAATATAGCGATCACCCGATGCAGTAGGTTCTCTGCAATCTTGTCCTGCCAGATTATGAACAATTTGGCAGGACTTTTTCTCTTTGATTGGGAACTTAATGGAGTATTATAGCGTTACAGGAGGAGAGAGGAAAAATGGGACTAACTATGTATCAGGTTGATGCCTTTACGAGCGAGCTCTTTAAAGGTAACCCGGCGGCGGTTTGTTTGCTGGACCAGCCCAGAGAAGATAGCTGGATGCAAGCGGTAGCTTATGAAATGAATTTATCAGAGACAGCCTTTCTTTTACCTGAAGCGGATGGTTACCGTCTGCGCTGGTTTACTCCAAAGACGGAAGTGAAGTTATGCGGCCATGCAACATTAGCAAGTGCTCATGTCTTATATACAGAAAAGCTGCTGCCTGCCGACCATGAAGCCCGGTTTTATACCTTAAGTGGCTTACTGACAGCTAAATACGAGGTAAACAATGGCTTGATCGAACTCAATTTCCCGGCAGCTTTGCCGTTTGCTTGCGAACCGCCGCCAGGACTGCTGGAAGCGCTGCCGGTCAAACCGCTCTATATTGGCCGCGTAAATGACGACTACCTGCTCGAAGTTGCGACAGAAGAAGAGGTAAGGGCAGTCATTCCTGATTTTCCACGATTGGCCGAGGTCGTCCGAGGGGCAATTGTGACGGCAGCCTCTGCGGCAAAAGAATACGACTTTATATCCCGCTTTTTTGCACCGTTAGAAGGTATCAATGAAGATCCCGTTACCGGTTCAGCCCATTGTAAGCTGGCGCCCTATTGGCAGGAGAAATTGAAAAGAGATACCTTTACCGCTTATCAGGCGTCGGAGAGAGGCGGTTTCCTGCAGTTGACTATGACAGGAAATCGTGTGCAGATTGGTGGCAGGGCTGTGACTGTACTTAAGGGGCATTTGCTGGTGTGATGCCATATACATATCCTTCGACTTCGAGGGTTAAACTGAAATAATTAGCGGAAAGGAATGTGACTGCGATATGTGGTTCTCCAAATCACAGGAAGAAGCGCTTACTGAATTTGATGTCAATCCAGCTACAGGCCTGACTAGTCAAGAAGCCCAGGCCAGACTTACGAAGTACGGAGAAAACAAACTGAAGGGCAAGCCCAAGAAAGGGCTGATTGCCTTATTCTTTGCCCAGCTGCAGGATATGCTAATTTACGTTTTGCTGGGAGCGGCGGTCATTACCGTTTATATTGGTGAATATGTGGATGCCATTATTATCCTGCTGGTTGTTGTCTTAAATGCAGTTATCGGGGTTGTTCAGGAATACAAGGCAGAAAAGGCCATCGAAGCGCTTCAGGAAATGACCACTCCCCGGTCGTTGGTCCGGCGGGACGGAGAAGTACAGGAGATCAACTCAGAAGAATTGGTGCCTGGCGATATTGTTGTTCTTGATGCCGGCAGATTTGTACCTGCTGATCTTCGACTCATTGAAAGTGCTAACCTTAAAATAGAAGAATCCTCCCTTACGGGAGAGTCAGTACCCTCGGAAAAAAACGCGGCTGATTTACATGAGGACCCGAAAACTCCTATTGGGGACAAGACAAACATGGCCTTCATGTCAACCTTGGCTACCTATGGCCGGGGGGAGGGCATTGTTGTTGCAACTGCAATGGATACGGAGATTGGCAGAATTGCTACTATTCTAGATGAAGATATCGAGGAAATGACTCCGTTGCAGAAAAGGCTGGACGAACTGGGGAAAGCCTTAGGTTTTATCGCTATTGGCATTTGTGCCTTGATTTTTGTTATTGCTTTATTTCAAAAGCGCGATCTGTTTGAAATGTTCATTACGGCTATCAGTTTGGCTGTAGCCGCTATACCGGAAGGTCTGCCGGCGATTGTTGCGATCGTTCTTGCTCTCGGAGTTACCCGCATGTCCAAGATTAATGCGATAGTGAAAAAGCTGCCTGCGGTTGAGTCGCTTGGCTCGGTGAATATTATTTGTTCCGATAAGACGGGCACGCTTACTCAAAACAAGATGACGGTGGTAAAGCTCTATACCTACGGAAATGAAAAGGATGTCCCAGCCGAAGGGGTAGCACTGGAGGCAGCGGCAGACGAGCAGGAATTGATCAAATCCTTTGTCCTGTGCTCAGATGCAACCTATGAGAATGGACAAAGCACAGGCGATCCCACGGAGGTTGCGTTAGTTGTGTTAGGTGATAAATACAACCTTGCCAGAAAAACGCTGCATGCCGAATACAAGCGGGTGGGCGAGAATCCCTTTGATTCTGACCGGAAGCTCATGTCCACTCTTAATAAGGAAGAGAATGCTTATCGGGTTCATACTAAAGGAGCCATTGATAATATTCTGATGCTGGCAAAGTATGCCTTGGTAAATGGACAAGCTGTTCCGCTAACGGAGCAAATGAAAGCTACTTACCTACAGGTTGCCGAAAAAATGTCTGATAGCGCGCTCAGGGTGTTGGGAACAGCATTTAAAAATACGGATACTGCCATTAGTTCTGGAGAGATGGAACAAGACTTGACGGTCATTGGGCTGGTGGGGATGATTGATCCGCCTAGACTTGAGGTTAAGGACTCCATAACGGAAGCCAAAAATGCCGGTATTACACCGGTAATGATTACAGGCGATCACAAGAATACAGCCGTTGCTATTGCCAAGGAGCTGGGAATTGCCTCTTCGCTGGAACAGAGTATTACCGGCGCAGAACTGGATGAATTATCAGAGGAAGAATTCGTAAGCCGCATCGACCAGTACCGGGTTTTCGCCAGAGTATCGCCGGAGCATAAGGTGAAGATTGTGAAAGCTTACCAGGCTCATGGCAACGTTGTGTCGATGACCGGTGATGGTGTGAATGATGCTCCCTCCTTAAAAAATGCCGATATTGGAGTTGCCATGGGAATCACAGGTACAGACGTTTCTAAAGGCGCCAGCGATATGATTCTTACCGATGATAACTTTACGACTATCGTTCATGCAATCGAAGAGGGCCGGAATATCTACAATAATATTAAGAAGTCGGTAATCTTCCTGCTTTCCTGCAACTTAGGTGAAGTAATTGCTATCTTCTTTTCCGTCCTGTTTTACTGGCCGGTACCGCTGATGGCCACGCAGTTATTGTGGATCAACTTAATCACCGATACCTTGCCTGCTATTGCGCTGGGGGTAGATCCCGGCGATAAAGATGTCATGAAGAAGAAGCCCCGTAATCCGAAGGAAGGCTTCTTTGCTAAAGGTGCTGGTTTTCGAGCCGTGCTTGGTGGTACGCTGATAGGAGCATTGACACTGGCAGCTTTCTATTTTGGCTTACGTGAATATGGCTATAGCTTAAATTCAAAGACGATACCGGAAGAAGTGTTAACCTATGCCAGAACAATGGCCTTTGTAGTACTAGCCGGTTCGCAGCTGTTTTTCTCTCTAGCGATGCGTCATCCCACTAAATCGATATTCCAAATTGGCTTATTCTCGAATAAGTTTCTGATTGTAGCAATTATAATCGGATTTATGCTGCAGCTAATGGTTATTTCTGTACCCTTTCTTGCAAGTGCCTTTAAAGTGCAGATGCTTTCAGCAGCTGACTGGGGGCTGGTGGTTCTGTTCAGCCTGGTGCCGCTTATCCTCAAAGAGCTGTCCAAGCTGTTTATGAGAGAAGAGAATGAAGCTAGTTGAATAGTACTGAATACAATAACGCGGCGCATAACCGAAAACAAGGCACCTTACAAATTTGTAAGGTGCCTTGCTTTTGGGTGCGATAAAATTTAGTGGCAATTAAGAGAACTCAATCATATAATACATTATTGGAATTCGCTGGAAAGAGGTGCAATTCGTGATCAGTATTATTGTCATAACCTACAATAAACTGGAATATAGCAAGCTTTGCATTGACAGCATTCGCAAATATACGAAGCAGGGAACTTATAAAATTATTGTTATTGATAATTGTTCGACCGATGGAACAATAGCGTGGCTGCAAGAGCAGTCTGATCTTCGCGTAATACTAAATTCCGTAAATGTCGGTTTTCCCACAGCCTGTAATCAGGGAATTATTGCTGCCGGCGGAAATGACATCATGCTGTTAAATAATGATACGATTGTTACGCCAGGGTGGCTGGATAATCTGGAGAAGTGCCTCCTGAGCGCTGATGATATTGGTGCCGCCGGAGCCGTTACCAACAATTGCTCTAATTTCCAGACTATCCCCTGTAAGTACGACAGTATTAATCAAATGCTTAATTTTGCCCGCGAGTTTAACCGCTCTGATCCCACTCTTTGGGAGAATAGGAAGCGGCTGGTCGCCTATTGTATGTTGATTAAGGCAGAGGTAATTAAGAAAATTGGATTACTGGATGAAATTTTTACACCTGGAAACTATGAGGATGACGATTACAGCGTTCGCATACGCAATGCCGGTTATCGCCTGCTATTATGCCGCGATACCTTTGTTCATCATTTTGGCAGCATCTCTTTTGGTGCTCAATCGGCTCAGTTTACCTTACTTTTACAAACAAATAAGCAGAAATTCATTGATAAATGGGGATTTGGGCCTCACAGTACTCCATCATCCAACCGGATCGAAGACGAGGAATTAAAGCAGTGGTTTGCGTATGAACACAACTTTAACTATTACCGCCAATATATAGACAATGAGCGTTGTAAATTCAACGAACTGCTAGACCAGGCGGAATATGCTTTTTTAACTGGAGACTGCGAAAAAGCAATGACAATGATCATGAATTCAGCCAATACTGCTCACCATTCGCATCCTGGCTTTTTGACTTCACCGCGACTGGAGCGTCTTCTGCGGAGAATTGCTGCGACCAGTGAGGTTCAGCCTGCTTTTCCTATGATAGTAGTACCCAAAGCTGCAGATAAACGAAATGTTTTACATATTCTTAGTCAGGGATATTCCGGAGGTGGACACACCAAAACGGTAAAAAATTGGATTCAAATGGATACTTGCTCGGCACACTCGATCCTCATCACATTAAATAGTGACACTACTCCTCCAGAACTATCCGCTGCTGCGATGGAGTCCGGAGGCTGGTATATTGCACTCGATAAGGTCGGCCTTTCTCTGGTTCAGCGAGCAAAACTGGTCCGGGACATGGCAAACTCAGCGGCGGATATTGTTGTACTTCATATTCATCCCCATGATCCGGTTGGGGCGGTGGCATTTGCTGTCAGCAGTAATTCACCGGTTATATTTGTCAATCATGCTTATCACGCTTTTTCAATCGGTATGACTTGTGCTGATATCGTGGTCGATCATGGAACTCCGGCCCAGCTGATTACGCAGACCATCAGAGGGATTGGCAAATCCAGCCGCTTGCCCTTGCCGATGGAAGCGCCGCCGGAGCTTGAAGAGAAAGGAATTGCTAAGGAAAAACTCGGGATTGATGAAAAAGAGATCGTATTCTTAACCACAGCAAAAGCATTCCGGTTAGCGCTCTGCGGCGATTATAATTTTAAAAACTTGCTTAAGGATTTATGCGGTAAATATCCCAATGCCACATTTTTTGTTGCAGGTATAGCAGAATCAGGCGAGTGGGCGCAATTAAAGAGTGAATCCAATAATCGGATTAAAGCATTAGGGACAGTTGGTGATCTAAGGATCTACCAGAGCGCGGCTGATATTTACCTTGATTCTCTTCCGTTAGGGTCACCTGAAGATGCGCTGACGTCGGCGATTTTAGGAATCCCTGTAATCGGACTGAACGGAGTTATTGCCGGTCAGTTTGACAGCGAAATCGCATCCGCAAATTGCAAAACTCACTTTACTAACAGGGATGAGTTCTATACGGCTTTGGACCGGCTGGTAGCGGATGCCGATTATCGCCGCGAAACAGGGAGGAGATTACAAGTGGAAATCCTCCAAAATCATCATTTGGATTGGGCTAAGAGTCTGGAACAGCTATACTCTTCGCTTCCCAGCTCACATACGCTGTCAGATATACCGGTATTGGAAGAGAAGCCTGGTCAGAGCGACATTATCTGGTCCTATTTTCAGCATCAATCCGGATTAATCCACTCCCGGTTTGGTTGAAAATCTGGACTTACAGGCTGAGTATGGCGATAAGGCATAAAGTGAGAGGGAAATATGAAAACAAGCATAATTATCTGGACCTATAATCAGTTATATTATTTACAGCAGTGTATTGCAAGTATTCGCCTATACACTGCTTCCAGCACTGTTGAAATTATTGTTATTGATGACCATTCGACTGATGGCACGAACGAATGGCTTGGTAAGCAGCCGGATATCCTCCGAATTTGTAATGAAGAGCCCAAGGGATATCCCGCAGGCTGTAATCAGGGGTTGCAGCTGGCCTCCGGTGACAATCTGCTGTTATTGGATAATGATGTTGTTGTAACGCAAGGTTGGCTTGATAATTTGCTCCATTGTCTGTACAGTAACGAACAAATAGGGGCAGTGGCACCGGTTACAAACAACAGTGCCTATTACCAGTCTGTTGCGGTTACTTATCAAAATTTGCAGGAAATGCAGGCGTTTGCCCGCAACTATAACCGGCCTAATTCGCAGCTTTGGGAAGAGCGGATCAAGCTGGTTGGCTGTTGTATGCTCATAAAGCGAGCTGCAGTTGAGGCAGCAGGTGAGTTTGATGAAAACATGGAACCGGGATATCTTGCGGAAGAGGATTATTCCTTTCGTATCCGGTTTTGTGGATATAAGCTTTTGTTTTGCCGGGATACCTTTATCCACCATGCAGGAGCCGAGCATTTTACTAACAGGCCGGGCGGACATTATGAATTGCTAAATCAAAATTTAGAAAAGTTTGGTGCTAAATGGGGGTTTAATCTCACCTATTCCACCTGGATTCGGCAGGATATCACGGGGATGATGGAAAACCCAAAAACACAAGCCATTACAGTTTTGGAAATTGGCTGCGCTTGTGGAGCAACGCTGCTGAAAATTAAGAGTGATTATCCCCAGGCAAAGCTTTATGGAATTGAGCTGAATGAGCAAGCGGCGTTAAGCGCAAAGTTATTTGCCGATGTCATTGCAGCTGATATTGAAAAAACAACATTGCCCTACGAGGAAGAATATTTCGATTATGTAATTCTGGCAGATATTCTAGAACATTTGACTGATCCGTGGAAAGCACTGGAGAATATTCGCCCTCATTTAAAGGCAGGGGGGCAGATTTTGGCCAGTATTCCCAATGTTATGCATTTTAGCGTACTGCGGAATCTGCTGCAGGGTAACTGGACTTATGAAGAAGCTGGAATTTTAGATAAAACCCATCTTCGTTTTTTTACCCTCAATGAAATAAAGAAGCTGTTTACCAGTACCGGCTATCATGTTGGCAGCTACCGCCCGAATGTGATTTATGAATCACCTGGCGATCAGGAATTTATCCGCAATCTGGCTACCATTTCCGGCAATAGCCTGCTGCAGGAGCAGTGCCGGGCTTATCAATATATTATTAAAGCCCGCAGGCCGGTTGGTGCTTGCCCCACTTTCTCCGCGCAGCGGATCTTGGATGACAGAAAAATATGTTTTGTTATCTGCGAAGGAGACGCAGCAAATTTCCGGCAATGTCTTTCACATATAGAGGGACTCGAAATCCCCTCCGGCTACGAAGTGGAAGTAATGAATGTCACGAATTGCGTTTCGATGGCTTCTGCCTACAACCGGGCAATCAGCCAATCAAACGCCAAATATAAAGTATACCTTCATCCGGATGTAAGCATCATTCATAAGACGCTGATACAAGATATGATCACAATTTTTGCTAACCCGAAAATTGGCATGCTGGGTGTTGTCGGCTGCTCCCAGCTTCCGGCTAATGGCATTTGGTGGGAAGCTGCCAATAAGTACGGTAAGGTCTATGACAGTCACTCAGGAGCAATGGGACTGGTTGCTTTTCAGGAGATTGAGCAGCCTTATCAGGAGGTTCAATGCGTTGACGGGCTGCTGATGATAACCCAGTATGATTTTCCTTGGCAGCAAGAGATTTTTGCCGGATGGCATTTTTATGACCTGGCTCAGTGCCTGGAATGTATTCATGCCGGCTACAGTGTGGTAATTCCCAGGCAGCAGCAGCCGTGGTGTATACACAACTGCGGAGTTGTGAATGTAAGCAACGGTTATGAAGATGACCGCAAGAGTTTTGTTGCAGCCTATTTATAGGTTATGCAGCGAATAAGCAGCAAAAACCAGGCACCTGTAAAATCCTCCAAGGCGGATTCACAGGTGCCTTTATATTTATATAGTTCACATTTCCATTCAATATGCTATTATAGATAATAGGATTATTATGTTTGGAGTGCTGAGTTTTGGATGAAACAGAGGAACGTCACCGCGCATTGAGTGCTTTAGTTTTAGTTGTTTTTCTTTGGGGAGTCAATTCTATATCCATTAAATATTTGACGCAGTTTTTTCCGCCGCTGGCGCTGGCACCAATCCGTCTTTCGCTAGCTGCTGTCTTTTTATTGCTCATTGCCTTCTTCCGGCATGGCTGTCACAAAGTAACCCGCAAGGCCTGGCTCTCGATAACCGGAATTGCCGTATTGTCAATTTTCCTGCATCAAATTGCGCTTACCTTTGGGATTAAGGCTACCAGCGCAACTCACTCAGTTATCATACTTGGTTCAAGTCCTTTATTTACAATTTTGCTCGCTAATGTGTTTTTTAAAGAAGCCTTTACGTTAGAAAAGTGTATGGGGATAGTGTTGGGAATGGGAGGCCTTTTTGCTATTGTTTGCGGAAGGACTCAAGGCGGCGCAACTTTTGAAGGTGACTTGCTGGTTTTTGTTGCCATGATCACGTTTGTCTGTGGGTCTTTTTTTGTGAAACAGGCCACAATAACGGTTCCTCCGCTGGTTGTAACGGCATATAGCCATTGTCTGGGGGCTGCAGGGCTTATGCTGCTAGGACTCACTGTAAATCCGGTCTGGACGTATTCTCCGGAAAGTCTCTCAGTCAAGACATTAGCAGTTTTACTGTTCTCCAGCTTTATCAGTACGGCAATAGGGGCGGTATTGTGGAATATGGGGATACAAAAAGTAGGCGCAACCACGGCATCCCTGTTCCAAAATGCCTCGCCTATTATCGGCGTATTTGCATCGGCATTTTTTCTGGGGGAACAAATAAGCTGGCAGCACCTTGCCGCTCTGTCCCTGGTTCTGCTGGGAGTGGTTTTCGGCGCAGGGATGCTGAAACTGCCGGTACGTTCTGCATAATACAGCAGTATTATCCTACGGTAACACGATTACGTCCGGTACGTTTACTTTGATACATAAGTGTATCAGCACGACTTACTAAGGTTTCGAGAGTATCTACGGAGGTAGTAAGCGTTGCCCCTATTGATATTGTTACTTCGATGACATATCCGGTGGCTGAAATCTGAGTCTGCTGCACAAGCATTCTTAATTTGTTTGCTACCCGCGCCAGTACCGCAGTATTAAAAGTACCGGTTAATACAATCAACAGTTCTTCACCGCCCCAGCGTATGACATAGTCGCCTTCACGAATTGCACTTGCTAGTGTTTTGGATATGGTTTTAAGAACAACATCTCCAATATGATGTCCGTACACATCATTGACTGTTTTAAATTTATCAATATCTGCAAAGAGCACTGCCATGCTGCGGCCGCCTAACTGGTGCTCGGCAAGTTTAGCGTTAAGAATAATTTCGCCGTAGCGGCGCGTAAACAGCCCGGTGAGCTGATCAATGTTCGCTTTATCTTTTAACTGCTCCAGTTCGCGAAACAAGGTTTCATGGGGGGAATTATCGACAAAAGCTTCTACAACTCCCGAAATAGAGCCATCTTCTGCCCAAAGCGGAAAAATGCGAATTGACACAGGTACACGATAGCCCTTTTTGTGGCGGAAAAACACGTTGAGTTCTCGTGTTAAGCCGTCCGAGAGAGTAAGTGAAACCGGACACTGGTTTTCACATAAATTCTCACCATTTTGATCAGTATGAGCGAGCATGTTTGTACAGTGCATATTTGCAATTGCTTCGTCCCTGGTATAGCCGGTGATGATCTCTGCACTACGATTCCAGAAAGTCACTCGTTTGTTTATATCAAGGCAATAGACTCCATCAAAAAGGTTGTCTAATATATGTTTACAACTGCTGCTAGGTGAATACATGCTGCCACCCCTCTAAATCAAAATATCTCATTTCAACCATTTAATTTCTAATTAAGTAATACTCCTATATTATGGCAGATTACCAAAAATTTGAAAAGTTTACTTTGGTAGTTTGGAAAATAAAAATGCTATAGTTAACAAAAAAGCATTGGTCAAATGAATTGACTAATGCTTTCTTTATAAATATTCCAATAAGACAGAAATTCGGGCTTCACAATAGTAGGGATCTTCGGCCACTGCAGTAGTGTCATCCAGGGTACTTTCCACATAAGCGTGGTTACTGAAGGTAAGGGAATGTTCTTTTGCATACTGCACAAGCTGTTGAAAACGTTGATCGATTTCCGTCCAGTTCCCCTTGTAATAACCGACAAGGTAATGCCCGGCCGGTTTATAACCCAAGCTCATCGAAGTATTGCTCTTTTCATCAATACGGTAAAAACAGTTGGTAAATTGACCGAAGTCTTTTTGCTGCAGCTTCTTTGCATCAAGCATATACCCGCAGGGATAGCCGCTGTAGGTGCGACTGTGGTAGCAGTCCTGCATAAAAGATAAAATAACCTTCATAGCCTGTTCAAATGGGATTTCGCACAGCGAGCTGCTGATTAATATTGGCTGCTCCTGTACCTCTACAACTTCAAGTTTTGTATAATCAATTGCGGGATTGGTATTTAGATTATTAATCTTAGTCTGCACGACCTTTTTCAGCCAGGTAAGCTCAGCAATTTGCTGTTCCAGTAATTGATGCTGATTAGTGAGTAGTTTTTGAGAGGTCTCAGGAGTACAGTAAGCCAGATGTTGTTTGATTTCCTCAAGTGGAACCTGTAGTTTGCGCAGCAGCTGGATGGCATCAAAGAGGCCGCTTTGGCCGAACGTATAATACCGGTAGCCGTTTTCTTTTACAACGGCCGGTTTAAATAGGTCAATACTGTCATAATACATGAGCGTCCGTTTGCTGACCCCATATAGGGCAGCAAATTGGCCGGTAGTAAAATGTTTCTGTAAGAAGTCATCCATTTTGATTTTCCTCTTGACTATAACGTTACTGTATAGTTTATGATACCTTAGCAACCCCAAATAGTCAAATTCAGGAAACGGCATGAAGCTGGGAAATGGACTGAACTTGACAGGGGAAATAAGGAGGTCGGACAGCCGTGTTTTCAGCAGCAAAGGCTAGCAAAAGTTACTGCATAGGATTGATTTTGATCCTAGTTGGGGTCCTTCTTGCCGGGTGTGGCAGTGTACCGGCGCAGGTGCCGCCCAAAGCAGTGCAAGTTAAAGCAGTGAAGGTTATCCAGCAGGATGTGGCAAAGGTTCATGAATATGCCGGACAGATACAAGGTAAAAATGATGTAAAAATTCAGGCTCGTGTATCGGGAAACATTGTTGAAAAAATGGTTTCCGGTGGCGATATGGTTAAGGCCGGTCAACCATTGTTTCGCATAGACAGCATTCAATATGAGAGCACCTTGCTTTCGGCACAGGCGCAACTGGTACAAGCCGAAGCAAATTGGGAAAATTCACGGCTTGATACGGAACGTTACCAAAGTTTGCTGAATGCGGCAGCTATTGCAGAGCAGCGGCTGACTACGCAGAAGGCGACCGAACGTCAGAATGAAGCGATTGTGGCTTCGTACCGGGCGCTGGTGAAAAAAGCACAGGATGATTTCAATAGTACTTTGGTTGTTTCACCAATAGACGGACGGATAGATGTAAATGATGTTGGCATTGGAACGTATGTACAGGCAGGGACTACTACCTTAGTAACGGTTGGTGCTCAGGATCCGGTATTTGTACAATTCAACATGAGTGAGAACGAATACCTTAACCTGCGTCAGGCTTCGCAGGACCAGGTTGTAAACAGCGGCTGGGGTGAAGATGTAAAGATTACCTTAAGCAATGGAGCAGTATATCCGCTAAAGGGAAAAGTTACGCAGGCGGATCGGAGTCTGGCCAATAATAGCGGCACGTTAACCTTAAAGGCATCCGTTTCCAATCCTGACGGGATTTTAATTCCCGGTATGTTCGCCAGAGTGAAAATTGCCGGGGTACCTGTAAAAAATGCGATGCTGGTTCCGCAGCGGGCAGTTCAGCAGGTATTGGATAAGGCTCTGGTTATGGTTGTCGGTGAAGGTAGTAAAGCAGAGCCCCGTCCGGTGATCCTTGGCGATAAGGTTGGCAGTTATTATCTGGTTAAAGAAGGGTTAACAGTGAACGACACAATCGTAGTGGAAGGCTTGACAAAGGCTCAGGAGGGGATGGCGCTTGACGTGACCATCGTTACTCCGGCGGAGTTGGAGCTGTCTGTTAACTCGTAGGAGGTGAAAAGTCATGGCGAAATTTTTTATCGAGCGTCCAATTTTTGCAATTGTTCTCTCTATCATGATAGTAGTAGCAGGAACAATTGCCGGACTGCGGCTTCCTATTGCCCAATATCCGCAAATTCAGCCGCCTACGGTCTCAGTATCGGCCTCCTATGTAGGAGCGAATGCGGAGGTTGTTAACCAAACGGTGGCGCAGGTAATTGAGGAGCAGATCAACGGTGTCCAGGGCATGAACTATATGAGCTCAAACTCTGATGATTCCGGTGCCTACAGCCTGGAAGTCGTTTTTGATCTTGGGGTTGATGGTGACATTGCTGCCGTTAAGGTACAGAACAGCGTTGCCCAGGCCAATGCCGCTTTGCCGGCGGAGGTAACCGCTGCCGGTATTACTACTAAGAAGGCATCCTCCGACATGGCGATGATGCTCAGTTTCTATTCTCCTAAAGGCATCTATGACAGTACGTTTTTAACAAACTACTTTAATGTCTATTTAAAAGATGCAATTAAGCGCGTTAATGGTGTCGGTGATGTCATGATTCTGGGAGCGGATTTTTCCCGGCGTATCTGGCTTAATCCTGACCGTATGGCTGAACTGGGTTTGACAATCGCTGATGTAATTGATGCTGTAAAAGAGCAGAATGTACAAGCTCCGGCAGGTACAATCGGTGCTATGCCTGTACCGCAAAAACAGGAATTTCAATATCCGGCAAAAGTAAAAGGGCGTTTGGCAAGTATCGCAGATTTTGAAAATATTATTGTTAAGGCTCAGCCTAACGGTGCCTTTGTCTATTTGAAGGATATTTCCAGGATCGAGAATGCCGGCAAGGATTTAAACTTTTCTTCCAAACAGGATGGTGCTAATGCGGTAGCAGTCGGTATACAGCTTACCAGTGATGCCAATGCAATGAATACCATTGCAGGCGTAAAAAAGGCAGTAGCGGCGGCAGCAGAAAACTTTCCACCTGATTTGAAATATAGATCCGTCTTTGATAATACGAACTACATTTCCGAATCCATATATGAGGTAGTGAAAACCTTCCTTGAAGCAATGGCACTTGTAATGCTGATCGTGTTTCTCTTCTTGCAAAGCTGGCGGGCGACGTTAATTCCGATGCTGGCAGTTCCCGTATCGCTCATTGGTACATTCGGTGCCTTTGTGCTGCTTGGCTTTTCGATTAATACGCTGACGCTGTTTGCCATGGTTTTGGCAATCGGTCTGGTAGTCGATGATGCCATTGTGGTCATTGAAGCAGTTGAGCATCACCTTCGCTATAATAAACTATCACCGGTAGAGGCTACAAAACGGGCTATGGCGGAAGTGTCGGGACCGGTAATTGCCATTGCCTTTGTACTGGCAGCCGTTTTTGTTCCGGTTGCTTTTATCGGCGGCATGGTAGGTATCCTATACCGTCAGTTTGCTTTGACGATTGCAGTATCAATGGCGTTGTCGGCGGTAGTGGCCTTGTCGCTGACTCCGGCTTTGTGTGCGTTACTGCTAAAGCCTTACGAAGAACAGGCAAAAGGCAGTACTCTTGGCCGTTTTTTTGGCCGGTTTAATGAGTGGTTTGACCGGACAACTGAGGCATATAGTGAGAGGGTGAAATCACTAATTGCCAAAGCGAAATACTGCTGCATCTTCTTACTGATTGTGATGGCAGGAACAGTATTCCTGTACAAAGTTGTACCAACGACATTTGTCCCAGATGAAGATCAGGGATTCTTTGCCATAGCAGTCAACCTGCCGGAAGGCGCCAGTATGAACAGAACTCAGCTGGTCCTTGACCGGCTGACTCAGGAAATCAAGACACAGGCAGGTGTTGAGCAGGTTATTGCGGTTGCCGGTTTTGATATTTTATCTAATGCAGCCAAAGCGAACACAGCCGTTCTGTTTGTCGGACTTGATCCGTGGAGCAGCCGCAAGGATGCCGCAACGCAGCTTGACTCTATTATCGGCGGGGTGCAAGGCAAAGCGGATTTATTCCCGGAAGCGACAGTTATGGCCTTTAATATGCCGTCCCTGCCCGGTTTGGGGATGATCGGCGGTTTTAGTATGGTACTACAGGATTTAACCGGCCACAGTAAGGAAGAGGTCGATGCGGTGACCAAGCAATTTGTAGGTGCTGCCAATCAGCTTCCCCAAGTGAGTGCGGTCTATTCAACCTATAAAAGTGATTCTCCGGGCTATGAATTTGAAATTGACCGGGAAAAAGTAAAAAATTTAGGCGTTGCTTTGAGCGATGTATTCACGGCACTGCAGGTCAACTTCGGTGGTATGCAGGTCAATGACTTCAACATGTTCAACCGCACATATAAAGTTGTGATGCAGGCTGATACACTGTTCCGTAATGAAGCGGATATGACTCGCTTTATCTTCGTCCGATCTTCGAATGGCTCCATGATTCCCTTGGATACCTTGCTAAAACCAAAGCTGACAACGGGAACCTCCATCATTTCCCGCTTCAATGCCGCCCGGAGTATTCCGGTTAACGGCTCGGTAGGCGAAGGGTACAGCTCAGGTCAGGCAATTGCTGCTATGGAAAAGCTGGCAAAAGAAACGCTGCCTACCGGTTTTAGTGTTGAATGGTCGGGACAAAGCAGGGAGGAGAAAAAGGCTGGCAGCACAACCATGCAGATTCTGGCGTTGTCTCTGGTATTTGTCTTTTTATGCCTGGCGGCCTTATATGAAAGCTGGAGCGTGCCCTATGCCGTTATGCTGTCTGTACCGACAGGAATTTTTGGAGCCTTATTGTCTCAGCTTGTGATGAATCTGCAAAACAGTGTCTATATGCAGATAGGTGTAATCATGCTGATCGGGCTAGCCGCTAAAAATGCCATTCTGATTGTCGAGTTTGCCAAAGTCCGTGTTGACAATGGCATGGACCCGGTCAAAGCTGCTGTCGAAGCGGCGGCGCTGAGGTTGAGGCCTATTCTCATGACTTCCTTTGCCTTTATTATTGGCTGCTTGCCGCTGGCTATTGCAAGTGGTGCCGGTGCTGCTGCCAGAAAGGCGATGGGAACTGCAGTGGTTGGCGGAATGACGGTTGCCACAGCTTTCGGTATATTCCTGATTCCGGTGTTATTTGTAGTTATCGAATGGGCGTCAGCTAAACTGAGCTGGAAGAAAAAAAGAAAAGAAGCTTCTTCGGTACAACTGTCATAGGGATAGAAAAAAAGTATAATACTATAGAATAATGATTTTGTTAATACGGAGTATAGGTATATGAATGCATATGTGTTATTGGGCATTGCTATCGTCCTGGAAATCATCGGCACTTCGACGATGAAAGCTTCGGCAGGTTTTACGAAGCTCGTGCCCAGCCTATTATTTGTTGTCATCATGGGTGCCTCTTTTTATTCCGTTTCACAGGCATTGACAGAAATTCCATTAGGAATAGCCTATGCTATATGGTCCGGGCTGGGAACCGCATTAACCGCGCTAGTAGCGGTCGTGATTTGGAAAGAGACCATGAACCTCTATACCATAACCGGTATCGTCCTGATCATTGGCGGGGTGGTATTGTTGAATTTAAAAGGGGCAGGACATTAAGTCAGGCCGTTGATAAAGCCCCACCTGCGTTGCACCCGCAAGGGGTAAGCCGAAGTTCTAAGGCACTAAAGTGCCAAGGACTCCGCATTCAGGCCTGCGGGAGCTCGCTTGCCGTACCCATCCTTGTACTGTCTTCGCTCGCTTCCTCGGAATTCCCCGCGCCCACAGCTCTTTGATACACAAAAGCAAACATTTGAGATGGAGATCGTGCATCTGAGACTTTCTAAACGACCTGGGAACGAGGGTTCTCGACAAACTAATAAAAGAGTGCGTCCAATGGACGCACTCTTTTATTAGTTTGTCTTAGCCCAGAATGGCTTTAAGATCCTGTTCCGGGGTGGTGATGGGGTGGAGGTTGAATTTCTCAACAAGCACGCCCAATACAGTGGGGGACAAGAAGGCGGGCAGGGATGGCCCGATATAAATGTCTTTAATGCCAAGTGATAAGAGGGTCAGCAGGATGCAGACCGCTTTTTGCTCATACCAGGAAAGAACCAAAGTTAATGGCAAGTCGTTAACGCCGCATTCAAAAGCACCCGCCAGAGCGACAGCAACTTGAATGGCAGAATACGCGTCGTTACATTGGCCCATATCCAGGATGCGCGGCAGGCCGCCGATTTCACCCAGATTGAGGTCGTTGAAGCGGAACTTGCCGCAAGCCAGAGTCAACACGACTGTATCCTGAGGAGTTTGTTTAACGAACTCGGTGTAGTAGTTACGGCCAGGCTTAGCACCGTCGCAGCCGCCTACCAGGAAGAAATGCTTGATTGCACCGGCCTTTACGGCGTCAATCACTGTTCCGGCAACACTCATCACTGTATTGTGGCCAAAGCCGGTAATGAGCTCTGAACCACCGTTAATACCGGTAAATTCTTTATCTGTGTCCCAGCCACCAAGCTCCAGTGCTTTTTCAATTACCGGAGTGAAGTCTTTTACGCCGCCGATTTCGACATCAGGAATGTGTTTCAGCTCAGGATAAGCCACGACTGAAGTGGTGAAAATCCGGTCTGAATAGCTTGCGCGAGGCGGCATGAGACAGTTGGTAGTAAAGAGAATAGGAGCGGGAAGATTGTTGAATTCTTTTTGCTGACTCTGCCAGGCTGTACCAAAGTTGCCTTTCAAGTGAGCATATTTTTTCAGTTCCGGATAACCATGGGCAGGCAGCATTTCGCCGTGGGTGTAGATATTGATGCCTTTACCTTCGGTTTGTTCGAGGAGCTGCTTAAGATCAAGCAGGTCATGACCGGTAATGACGATAAACGGTCCTTTGGCAACGTTAGTGGTTACTTTTGCTGGAACGGGATGACCGTATGCAGATGTATTGGCTTCGTCGAGCAGCCCCATACATTTCAGGTTAACACCACCGAACTCCATGAGTAAGCCCAGCCAGTCATTAACGGAATGCTCTTCGGACAGCGCTTTCAGCCCTTTGAAAAACCAGTCGGAAACGGCAGCGTCTTCTTTGCCAAGAACATAAGCATGCCAGGCATATGCTGCCATGCCGCGCATACCGAGCAGCAAAGTCGAGCGCAGGGAGACGACATCAGGATCGCCCGCCCAAAGATCTTTAGCAGGATAAGTTGTTCCACCATTACATTTAGCAGTTTCTTTTTTGACTGCTGCAGTCCATTCGGCTACTTTTGCGGGATCAAAATTGACATTGGTTATAGTCGTGAACAGCCCTTGAATAACAAGCTCAGTTGCTGTTTTACTGGGAGATTTACCACCTGCGGCCCGTGCCAGATCGATAAGAGCTGCTGTTAACTCATCCTGATTATTGGCTGTTTCGGGATTTTTTCCACAGACACCGGCAGTAACGCACCCTTTTCCTCCTGCAGTTTGTTCACATTGAAAGCAAAACATGTTGTTGGACATAAGAACGCCTCCCTATTTTTTTTTTATATGATCCACATCAGACACGGCTAATCTTCGAGGATTCGGCCGTCTGTGCTGATGGTGACTACCCGCCAGGGAATCATTTGGGCACTGTTGATGAGAGCCTGCTTAGCCGCATGTTCCAGGCCGCCGCAGCAAGGAACCTCCATGCGAAGCACAGTTAGGCTTTTGATAGTATGAGAAGACAGAATTTGAGTCAGCTTCTCGGTATAATCGGCATCATCCAGCTTCGGACAGCCGATCAGGGTAATCTTGTTTTTAATAAAATCCTGATGGATATTAGCGTAGGCGAAGGCACTACAATCCGCAGCGATTAGCAGATGGGCGTTGTCGAAATAAGGAGCATGTGCCGGTACCAGGCGCAGCTGGCAAGGCCATTGCCGTAATTCGGATTGTGCAGCAATTTGAGGAGATGACTGGGCAGCTTGCGGTTTATTTGCAAAAACCCGTGCCTGCATTCCAGGGCAGCCTTGAGGCGGTGCCGCCGGCTGAGTCAGGGGAGCAGCATGGTGTTTCATACGCTCGGCCACAGCCTCTTCATCAAAAGCAGCCGCTTCCCGTTCTTCTATTTGCATGGCTCCCGTGGGGCAGGCAGGCAGACAGGCCCCCAAACCGTCACAGTAAATATCGGAAACCAGGCGGGCTTTACCATCTATGAGCTGAAGGGCGCCTTCGTGGCAGGTGGAGATACACAGCCCACAGCCATTGCATTTATCTTCATCAATGAGAATCATGTTTCTTTTCATAGCGCACCTCTTTTTTGTCAAATTTTCTCTTCTAATCTCAGTATAAAGAGAAGTTACAAAAAAATCGGTAGCTGTAGCTACCAATTCAGAAAAGTTTTTTGTTTTTTTCGCAAATGTGTTACGATAAAATAAAGCAGAATTTGCAACAAAATAAAAACGATTCTGTGCAATCGATAAAAGATGGGGATTGTATGAAAGAGATGCTACCGGCACTGAAAAAAACATTGTTGTTTGCAGGAATTAAAGAAGACGACCTGCTCAATATGCTGGCCTGTCTGCAGCCTAAGGTGTGCCACTATGACAAAAATGAAACCATTGCCTTGGCAGGGGATGGGTTTGAATGCATTGGCATTCTTATAAAAGGCGAAGCAGTTGTAATGAAAGAAAGTGCAGCCGGCGCACGCCATGTGATGACCATGCTGAAGCCGGGAGACTTGTTTGGCGAAATGGTTGTGTATGCTGCCAACTCAGCATGGCCAGCTACTGTACAGGCCCGTGAAGCCTCAACCGTCTTATTCCTGGATAGGGAAAAAATCATTGGCGAGCGTTGTCAGTCGTGCAGTTGGCATCGGACGTTGATTCATAATTTGCTAAAAATCATTTCTGAAAGAGCGATGATGCTCAATAAGAAAGTGGAGTATCTGACGATACGGGGGCTGCGCGGCAAGCTAAGCGCTTTTTTGCTGGATCAATATAAAAAACAAGGCAAGATAGAGTTGCAATTGCCGCTTAATCGGAATGAGTTAGCCGACTTCTTGCATGTCTCACGACCATCTATGTCCCGGGAAATGGCACGTATGCAGGAAGAAGGCCTGATTGTATTCCAGCGTCAGACGGTGCGCATTTTGAATCTAAAAGCGTTAAGCGATATCGTTATATAAAAAAACTCCTGCAAATCCGCGTGGATGGCAGGAGTTTTTTCATTTCACCCTTCACGGAACATGATTTCCTCTTGTGGAATTCTTATTGTAAATCGGGCACCTTTCCCTACGTTAGAGGAGACCGTTACCGTCCCTTTCAAGGATTCTGTGAGGTTTTTAACATGGGCAAGTCCTAGCCCTGTCGATACTTTACCTGTCTGCAGTGAGAACTTAGTGGAAAAGCCGGGTTTAAAAACCAGGGCCAATTCATGGGGATTAATGCCGCAGCCGTTATCTTCCACCTCAAAAACAACATCGGTGCCTGCAGTTGCTTGTAGAACTCGAATATGTCCTGACTGGCCGCAGGCATCAATAGCATTCATAATCAAATTGTCCAGCAAGGATACAATGGTATAATGCCGGCCTGTTTTGAAGTCCTCCCGATAATGAAAGGTGATAGAAATTGATTTCCCTGATGCAGCCAGGAAACGGAGAATATTCTGTTCAATGATATACAAAATCTCTGACAAGCTCATAAATTGCTCAAGACTTGACGGTTTTAAAATATTTGCAATGCCGGTGATTACCCGCGCATAATCTTTCTTGACTTCATGAATCTCCCTTGCCACCTCAAGCGCACTAGCTGCATTGGATTCACGGCATTCGGTCTCGCTTTCGCTATGATTCAGCTGATTATATAGCCAGTAGCTGCGTTCCATTACGTTTTCTATATCCTGAGATGATTTTTGCAAATAAAAGAGCTCGGTCTTTAATTTTGCAGTCATCATCGTCAGTTCGGCATAGTGCTTTAATTGATTCTGTTCGAGAACAAAAGCATGATAATGCTTCAGCAGCACATACCCGTACACGGTAATAATGGAGCGCACCAAGCCAGCTGAAACAATACTCGCCAGAATCAAATCAAAAGAAACAGCTTGCAAAGTAGGCCGAAAAACTAACTCGGCAAGGTTACTCAAAGCATCCGTTACAGTCAAGAGCAGAACGGCTACCGGGAGATTATCAATAAATGTACGAATAGCTAACAGCTTAAATAATATGCCAAAGACGACATAGTAGAGGAGAGCCGGGACATGCCTGAACAACGTGTCGTCCAGTTCCTCAGGGCCAATGAAAAAATAGATGATAGTCCGTAATGCGACAATGCAGACTCCACAGACAAAAGTGAGCTGAACCGATGGAAGTTTGGGAAAGTACAGCAATAATGTCGATAGTACCGCTATCCCAAGCGTAAACCGGAAGTGGTTATTAAAGGGATAGATGAATACCATACTAGTGAGTGTAACGAGCATAATGGTATTAAGTTCAAGCCGATGGTTGCGCACAAAATGATGTAAGGTTTTCGTCATGTATAATCACCTGCCTGGTTGGTCTACTGACAATATAGCATTTCTTTGTGACCAGGGAAATAGGTTTGAGGTTGACAGTTTTGTGCAATTACCAAGTAAAATGCAGAGCCGTTAGCACACGGCTCTGCATTTTTTATCGGTATAGGCTGCTCATTCCGGTGATGATGAGTGCATTGACAAAGTCAACGAGGAAGGCACCGACAAGCGGTACAATCAGGTAGGCTTTAGGGGCAGGGCCGTATTTCCGGCTGATTACCTGCATGTTTGCAAGTGCATTTGGAGTTGCGCCCATGCCGAATCCAACCATACCGACTGATAACATCATAGCCTCGTAGTCGCGTCCCATGATCAGATATACACATAGCCAGCAGAAGAGGATCATAAGCACGCATTGGCCAATTAAGATAACGAGCAGCGGTCCTGCCAGGTTTAACAGTTCCCATAGTTTTAAGCCGTTGATGGCCATAGTCAGGTATACTCCAAGCGAAATGTCCGAGATGACTTCCAAAGCATTCGTATCAATCGAAAACTGCTTGGATAAATCCCCGATGTTGCGTATGAGGGCCGCCACTAGCATTGCTCCGATATAGGGGGGAAGTGTAGCGCCTTGCTGGGTAAAGTAATAGCTGACAATGGCTCCCAGCCCCATTGCAGTCAATACGAATGCGAGTGTACTCATTAGAGAGGCACCGGTCACTTTCGTCTCTTCCTCTTGAAAGGTAACATCAGCCATAGCATAGGTCACACCTTGAGAAGCGGGCGTTTTAATCCGATAGTGTTTAATCAGTTTTTCGCCGAAGGGACCACCCATGAGGCTGCCTGCCACCATTCCGAAAGTGGCGGCGGCGACTGCGGCAGTAGTTGCTCCTGATAAACCCCAGCTTTCAAACAAAGGGCCGAAAGCTCCGCCTGTGCCTAAACCACCCATTAGCGTAACGGCTCCTGCTATGATGCCGAACAAGGGATGTATGCCAGTTGCTTCGGCGAGCAGTATCCCTATTGCGTTCTGGAGTACTGCTAACATACAGGCTAAACCAAAAAAGATAACCAGCGGTAGACCTCCGTGCTTTATCAGCAGAACGCTGGCACCCATGCCAATGGTTGTAAAGAACATGATCATCAGGTTATTTTGCATGATGCTGTCCAATTCAAAGCCAACAATACCCTGGGTGCGCAGAAAGGTGGATAAAGAGGCGAATAGGAGTCCGCCCACTACCGGTGCAGGGATGCTGTGCTTAATAAGAAAGGGAATGCGCTTGCGGATTGCTATTCCAAAATAGTAGACAATGATAGCTAAGGCAACGGTTTGGATCATGCTTAGTTTTACAATCATTAAGCCATTTAACATTTTAAATTCCATAGTTACCCTCCCGTTTTATATAGTTTGCAGCAACATGCTGACAAACATGTCTGTAGTTCAACTTTACATATTGCTCTATAAAAAACTACAGAAAAAGACTAAAAAATATAGAAAAAATTTATATGGGTATTAATTAAACCCTTAC
Source organism: Anaerospora sp. (assembly GCF_032013335.1). Lineage (NCBI taxonomy): Bacteria > Bacillati > Bacillota > Negativicutes > Selenomonadales > Sporomusaceae > Anaerospora > Anaerospora sp. The sequence continues at coordinate 30,169 of NZ_DALZUO010000007.1, forward strand.
GTGTGTGCTGGTGTGCCACATGTATGTAACAAATCAGAAAGTAAAGAAGCGCCTTAGCCATTAGTGGCTAAGACGCTTAGGGGAGTAACAAAGAAGCCGTTCCATTGTCAATTAGTGTGCTTGGCAGCAAATATAATGCCTTCGATAAATTTTTTTACGTTTATTTTTCCGTGATAATTGCTTTTCCCATTAATAAAACTCATTTCCTGGCGCACCTCCTTGAAATCAAACAAAGAGGTGCTATAATTTTGGAATTTTTCATTATAGTAATCTTCTGCACCCAGATTGGCTAAGTTCTGCAGAGCCTTAGCAATTGCTCTGCGAATTCGCTGCTCTATCGTTTTTGCATCCAGACTTTGCTTTTGCGAAAGCTGTCCGTAGAGTTCGTTCAGCTGATAAGAAGTTTCACTGGTATGCCGCTGATTCATGCCGATTAGCTCGGTCATGAGGAAGATGTCATTGGCGCCGGTTTCCCCAATTATTCCTAAATCAGAAAATGTCCGGTAGATCGCTGCTTTGTATTTTGCTTCGCTTGTTTGCCTGGGTTCAGTGGCTGGAGCGGAGTAATGGGAGGTAGCCTGATGGATAAGTGACATAAACTGGCGAAGCTTGCGGCTTTCTTTTACTCTGTTGATTACCGACACAACCTCTAAGGCATTGATCGGCTTGTGAATGAAAAACTCAATGCCGCTTTCATAGGCACGAGTGATCATAGGCTCATTTTTTACCTGAGATATCATAATAAACGAGGTATTCATACCTTGCGTTCTAAGTATCTTTATTAACTCAACGCCATCTTGTCCTGGCAGCAGCATATCAATCAAAGCAATGTCAACCTGACTATTCTGGAGAATTTTTTCTGCCTCCAGGCCGTCGCCGCACTCAACTGTAACTGTGCCTAACTCTGCTTCGGTAATAATCCTTGCAAGTATTTTTTGAATGGTAATATCATCATCTACGATTGCAAGTCGAAGTTCCATATTGGCCTCCCACAAAAAAAGTCCAGTAATAGTATTTGACAAAAAAAGAACAAAACCTCCAGTGTCTTTCATAGTCATACATGGTGGCTGCTTTCGCTTTTACTTGACAAAGCAAAACACTGGTATTATATTTAGTTGTATAAAACTAACTAAAAGTGAGGTAGCTCAGCATGCCCCAGGAAGAAGAGATTGTTAAAGCGATACATATCATATCAGAGTCCATGCGTGAGAGTATGCGCCGGTATAAAGAGGACACGCAGCACTCGAAGGAACTGTTCAATTTATCAATTACGCAGTTGCATTATCTGCATGTTATTAGGGAACGCTCTAACACTACTATTACCGAGCTTGCAGAAATATTTGGAGTACAAAAATCTACCGTTACGGTGACAGTCAATAAACTGTTTCAGTGTGGATTTATTGAAAAGCTTACGTCAAAGAGTGATTTACGTGTGGTGCATGTAAGTTTGACCGAAAAGGGAAAGGAAATCATTGAACTGGAAGACCAGGGCTATCGTCAGTTTGCGGCGTATATCTTAGCAATGCTGGACGAGAAAGAGCAAAATACATTTGCCTTTCTATTGAATAAGGTCACTCAGAATATTACCCGCCCGTAAGCGGGTTTATATAGATACATAGTTAGTTTAATAAAACTAATCAATGGGTAAGTATAAGGAGGAAATGATGAATATAGTAAAATATCCGATTGTTTTACTCATGCTGCTTGTGTTGATTACTGCTGGCATAACAGGCAGCTGCTCTGCGAATGGGCGTAAGGATACTAAATCGCAAGAGCTTTTGCTGATTGTTGCCGATCATTCAAACGAAACGTATGGTGAGGAGCTTAAGAAGGAAGTATTTACCCAACTGCAAAACAAGCTGCAGGTTTCAGTAAGTAAACATAGCAATGAGGCGAGAACAGCAACTTGGGTGGAAAAACCTGAGTTGCTGGAGCTGACCAATCAAACCGGAGTCAATCAAGTAGTAGTTGTTGAAATACTGCCGATTAAATCAGATTTTAGCGACATTTTATTTTACAAAGCAATTCGATCAGAAGCTACGCTCCGAATACGGTTGTATGATGCTGTAAAAAGCCGGTACATCGTAACACAGGAAGTACAAGGAACAGCAAGAAACATAACCTACATTCCTTATACCTCAGTAGGGAAAAAAGCGACGGTTTCGGAAGCTGTACGCAAAGCAACAGAAGCTGCTGCGCAAACAATCAATCAAAGTGAAGCAGACGTAGTAGAGTGATGAACAGACGACGGTTTCTTGCCTACAGTGCCAGTGCCGTAGCTATGGCGGGCGGTTTTTCATTGGTTAATTCGCTGGGACAGCTGCAGACAGTAGTAAGAGAGAACACTTCTTCTTTTATAGCCGGGCTGGAACAGGAGCTTGCTGATATTATCCGTCTTGCTGCATTAGCTCCCAGTGGGCATAATGCACAACCCTGGACCGTAAAGCTGCTTACCAGCCATCATTGGATAATTGGAACAGACGATACCAGGTGGCTGCCTGCTGTCGATCCGCAAAACCGGGAAATGATGATCTCCATAGGAGCATTTTTAGAAAACCTGCAAATGGCCGCAAACAGCAAAGGCTATGAAGTGGAGATTCACATTATAGCGGAAAGTGCAAAATCGAACGAGATTGCGTCTGTAAAATTGCAGAAGAAAGAAGCTGTTAGTGATTTTTCTGTCAAGCAAATTACAGCTCGCCGTACGATAAGAAGTAATATTCTCTCCGAAGATCTATTGAATGAAGACGTTATGCTGCTTACCCAGGGAGAGAGCGAAGGCTGTCTATATTATGCCAGAGATTCAAAGGAAGGGAAGGTTTTGGCGGAAGGGACAATACTGGCGAATCAAATACAAGGTCATCGCGAAGCTGCGCAGAAGGAATTAGCGGATTGGATACGCTGGTCCAATCAGGATAGCAGACTGTACGGCAATGGACTAACTCCGGAGACCATGGAAATTGAAGGCGTTTCGCGCTGGTATGTAAAAAACTTTTACACGCGTCAATCTGTACTGCAGGAAGAATTTAGGCAAGCTGCAATGCAAAAGAGCAAGGAGCAAGCAACAGCGGGCAGTGGTTGGCTGCTGCTTACCGGGAAAGCTGCAACTGTTACCGAATTGATTCAAACGGGACGCAAGCTGCAACAAATCTGGCTCAAGGTAAGGGAGCGAAACATTGCACTTCATCCTATGACACAAGTACTAGAGGAGGCCGCTACTGCCAAAGAGCTTCCTTCAACGCTAGGCACTAGCAATGATATACAAATGGTGCTGCGTGTAGGCTATGTCCACCATTATTCCCGCCCGGTAAGCCTGCGGATGCCTTTGCAGCGTATAATCATATAAATCAGTTGTCTAGTAGAGAGCAGCTACAATTCTTCTTTGGCCCGGTTTAACTCAATGCTTGTTGAACCAAATTTGTCATTTACCATGTGGATAAACAATTGGGCTGCTTTTGAGACATAAGCATTTTTTTGAACGGCTACGCACATTGTCCAGTAAGGAGAGTGTTTTTCATCAATGAAGTAATAATCGGGATAGAAGCTTCCGGGGAATATATTTAAATATTGGCGAGGCACTAATGTAATGCCAATTCCCTCACAGGCCAGCCGCCTTGCAGTCTCATAACTTTTGGTCGTCAGAGCAATGACCGGTCTGATATTGGCTTTATTTAAAATCAGATCAGTTATCTGTCGGATCTTTTGCTCAGGATGCAACATAATAAAAGGTTCATCCTCACATAATGAAAGATCAAGCTGCGGATATTCCCGGCCATCCTGAGTCAAGGCAAATTGACGTAAGGGGTGGTCTTTTTTTGTTACCAGAACAAGCGGATCTCTATGTAAAGGATAGATATCTGTAGTTAGGTTATGGACATGCTCGTGAAATGGAAGGGTATGCATGATGGCAAAGTCAATCTCGCCGGAGGACAGTGAACGGTCTAATTCCGTTGAATTTTTCTCAATGATAAGTACCTCTATATTAGGACAACGTTTTTTAAAGGCCGGCAAAATAACCGGCAGGATGTGAGTGGCCAAATAAACCGTGATACCAAGAGTAATACGACCTTTTTTTAGATTGTTGATATCGCTTACTTCAATTTCAAAATCACTGTAAATCTTTAAGATGTCGGTGGCAATCTGATAATACCGCTCGCCTGCAAAGGTCAATATGAGGCCGTTACTCGTGCGTTTAAACAACTTGATACCAAGATTAGATTCTATTTTTTGAATACATACGCTCATAGACGGCTGTGTCAAGAATAGCTTTTGGGCTGCTTTTGATAAGCTTTTTTCATCAGCTACCGTTTTTACATATAACAGCTCCCGTTCTGTCATGTGATATGAGCCTCCTTTAAAAAAATATAGAAAAAAACTATAGAGGTTATTAAACATTAAGTATTTGTTTATAATGCTACCCTCATTATATAATCAAATTGAGACAATAACAAGAATATTCGCAATCTGCAACAATGGATGCTGTCCTTCGAAGCGGCAACAAATTTCTCATGAAAGGATGACAAAATGGTCAATTTATATGACACCGGAGTCTATCTACTCAACGGCAAAGACATCATTCGCGCTGACCAATACGCTTCTACCCTTATTAAACAGAAAACGGGCAAAGAAGTGACTAAAGAAGAGGCCCGGAAAGGAACCATTTCCTACGCTATTCTTAACTCTCATAATACGTCAAACAATGAGAACACACTGCAATTAAAGTTTGATACCTTAACCTCTCATGACATTACCTATGTTGGCATTATTCAAACAGCCAGAGCCAGTGGTCTCGAGGAATTTCCCGTACCATATGTGCTGACGAATTGTCATAATAGCTTATGTGCTGTGGGCGGTACGATTAACGAAGATGATCATATGTTTGCCCTGTCGGCTGCTCAAAAATACGGCGGTATTTATGTACCCACGAATATTGCCGTTATTCACTCATACAACCGGGAAATGATGAGCAAATGTGGTCGGATGATCCTTGGCTCTGACAGCCATACCCGCTATGGCGCTCTTGGTACAATGGGTGTCGGTGAAGGCGGCGGTGAACTTGCCAAACAACTGCTGAAAAAAACGTACGACGTAGCAGCACCGGAGGTCATTGGCATCTATCTGACAGGTAAACCTCAGGCTGGTGTCGGCCCGCAGGATGTGGCACTCAGTATCATTGGTAAGGTATATGCAAGTGGTTATGTTAAAAATAAAGTCATGGAATTCATCGGTGACGGTGTAGCTCACTTACCTATTGAATACCGTAATGGTATCGATGTCATGACAACGGAAACTACCTGTTGGAGCTCGATCTGGTGTACTGACGAGAAGGTGAAAGAGTACTACAGCATACATGGCAGGCCGGAAGATTATGCCACACTAGAGCCAGGTGCTATTGCTTATTATGACGGCTTAGTGTATGTAGACCTTGCTGCTGTTAAGCCTACTATTGCTATGCCATTTCACCCCAGCAACATTTATACGATTGAAGAATTGAAAGCCAATCCTTTAGATATTATGCACAAAGTACAAACAGAAGCTCGTGAGCAGTTTGATAATCCCAATCTGACCTTTGACCTTACGAGCAAAGTACGCAATGGTGAGATTTATGTGGATCAGGGCATAGTTGCCGGCTGTTCGGGCGGAACCTATGACAATGTCGTTGCTGCTGCCAACATCCTGGAAGGTCAAAGCATCGGAAATGGAGCCTTTACGATGAGTGTTTATCCCGGCAGCCAGCCGGCGTATATAGAACTGGTGAAAAACGGTACTATTGCTATGCTAATGGATGCAGGTGTCATTGTACGTGAAGCCTTCTGCGGTCCATGCTTTGGTGCTGGCGACACTCCTGCTAATCAGGAATTCTCCATTAGACATACAACCCGCAACTTCCCCAACCGGGAAGGATCGAAACCTAACGAAGGTCAGATTTCCTATGTGGCACTGATGGATTCCCGTTCCATTGCCGCAACCGCCAGAAATGGCGGCAGACTGACTGCTGCTACCGACATGGACATTGCGTATCACACACCGGTATACTCCTTTAGCAAAAGTGTCTACGACAAGCGCGTGTATAACGGCGTAGGCCGAGCAGAACCGGAAACAAATCTCCAATTCGGTCCCAATATCAAAGACTGGCCGGCTATTCCTGGTCTGACCGAGAATCTCTTACTCAAGGTCGTCAGCTATATCACCGACCCGGTAACAACGACCGATGAATTGATTCCTTCCGGTGAAACATCATCTTTCCGCTCCAATCCACTGTTGCTGGCAGAGTTCACCTTAAGCCGTAAGGACCCATCGTATGTTAAAAAAGCCAAAGAGGTTCAGCACTATGAGCGGCAAAGAACAGCGCAAAGCTCAGAGTTATTGGCGGCTGAGTTAAAAGACGTTTACGCCAAGATCAAGACAATCAATGGCTGCGAAATGCTAGATCCCTTCGAAGTGGGAATTGGCAGTACCATTTTTGCCAACAAGCCAGGTGATGGCTCCGCTAGAGAGCAGGCGGCCTCTTGTCAGCGCGTATTGGGTGCCTGGGCAAACCTGGCAAAGGAGTATGCAACAAAGCGCTATCGTTCCAACCTGATTAACTGGGGGATGATCCCTTTTCTGGTGACGAATGAAACTGTATTTGCCAAAGACAGCTTTATTTTCATTCCCCATTTGCGACAGGCGATCGCAGCAGGTGCTGCTGAAATCAAAGCTTATGTGATAGGAGATGATCAGATTACGGAGTTTGTCCTTTCTGTTGGTAATCTAACTAGCGATGAAAAAGATATTATCCTAGCTGGCTGCCTGATTAATTATTACAAATAAAAAAAAGGGGAATTGATTTATGATAACAGTTATGGCGTATGCACTCATTGCCGTTTTTATGGTTCTAATCATGAAAAAGAAACTGACTCCCTTTGTGGCTCTTGCTGTTGTACCGATCGTTTTTGCCATAGCAGGCTCTGCTATGGGATATTGGTCTAATGATATCGGCAAATTTGCACTTGATGGATTAAAGACAACGTCTGTGACCGCAATTATGTTGTTATTTGCAGTACTGTTCTTTACGACGATGATTGACGCTGGACTCTTTGATCCATTATCCAATGCAATGATTCGCTTTGCAAAAGGCGATCCTCTGAAAGTAATGGTGGCTACTGTATTATTATCGGCAGGCGTATCCTTCAATGGTGATGGAACTTCAACCATGATTATTGTCTGTTCGGCATTGGTCCCCATTTATAAAAAACTTAACATGAAAATGCTTGATCTCGCAGTTTTAACTATTCTTGCTCATTCGGTTATGAATCTCCTGCCCTGGGGCGGCCCTACAGCCCGCGTGATTGTGGCGCTAGGCTTGAATGAGGCTGAGGTGCTGCGCGGCTTGGTTCCAATAATGGTTGCCGCCGAGATTTATATACTGGTTGTTGCTGTATTCATGGGTCTAAGCGAAAGAAAACGGTTAGGAATTACGCAGCTGAGCGAGGTACAGCTTAATGAAATGCTGACAATAGCTGACCCTGAGATCCAAAGTATTCGCCGCCCTAAGATGATCTGGGTGAACCTGCTTATTGTGGTAGTGGCTATTGCAATGTTAGTTGAAGGTTCTATTAAATCGGCAATTATTTTTCTTGTAGGCACAACACTGGCACTGCTCGTTAATTATCCAAATATCAAAGAACAAAGGGCCCGTATTGAAGCTAATGCGCCAGATGCCCTGCAAGTGAGCCTGGTCATCATCAGTGCAGGCATATTTATGGGAATTCTCAATGGTACCGGTATGGCAGATGCCATTTCAAAAAGCATGGCAACTATTATTCCCCCAAGTCTCGGGCAATACTGGGGCTTGTTCACAGGCGTAATTTCCTGTTTTGGAACAGTTTTTTTAAGTAATGACGCCTTCTATTATGGTGTGTTACCCGTTTTGGCGAAAGCCGGATACAATTACGGCTTCACACCAATGCAGCTGGGCTTTGCGTCTTTGTACGGCCAAGCCTTCCATCTATTGAGTCCGCTCGTACCCTTCATTTATGTTTTGCTGCGTATGACGGATGTTGATATGTGGGAATGGCAAAAAAAGAGCGCTCTAATCGGTGGTATTGGCATTTTTATCATTTATGTGGTTGTAGGCAGTATCGTTGGATTATGCCCAATCTCCTTATAAGTTGTAAGTTTTGAAGCAAAAATACCTGGAGCTTTATAGCCCAGGTATTTTTTGCTTTCCTATAAGAAAAATACTCTTCCACTTTTCATGCAATACATGGCGCCGATAATTTGTAGTTCTCCGGTTGCCAGCTTTTGCTGTAAAAGCTGGCTGGAGGTGAGCCTGTCAATGCCGAGATAGACGTTATTAACAAGTGAATTTGTTAGCAGATTACCGCACTGTCTTTTCGCTGCCCGTACGGCAGGCTGTATAGCGTCAACGACTGCCTGTATTTGACCGGGCTGTGGATAGCCGGCGATTGCTGCTTCCACTGCCCCGCAATCCTGATGGCCCAGAACCACAACAAGCCGCACTCCGAGATATTTAACTGCGTATTCCAGACTGCCGAGAGCGATGCTGTCTACTACCTGACCGGCAGTTCTTACAACAAAAATGTCTCCCAGCCCTTGGTCGAATATGATTTCTGGCGGCACTCGCGAATCGGAGCAACTCATTATTGCGGCGAAAGGAAAGTGGCCTCTCGTTAACTCCTGTCTTCTTACGGCGCCTGTATCACCATAGGCGTATCTTTCGGTTACATAACGCCTATTGCCGCGAATCAGTTCATTTAATGCCTGATAAGCATGCATTACCTATTCTCCTTATCAAAAATATTATTTCCGGAGCAATCTTCCAAGAGCTTATTACATAATATGTTGATGTTTGGTGATTTGCTCCTGACAGTGAACTGTGAGATAAAGAAAGAAATTAAAATCTCCCGGCAGATCCATTACGGATTTGCCGGGAGATTTTATTATTAAAGAGTACTAGCAGCTAGTACCGCTAGTATTGGCTTTAGCAGAATCATCTACAGTTGCAGCGGGCTGAGCTTTATACCAGGCGGCATACATAACCGGTAATACCAGCAGGGTAAGCACGGTTGCACCAGATAAGCCTGCGGCGATAGCGACAGCCATGGGGCCCCAGAACGTACTGGAGATCAAGGGGATCATTGCCAGAATTGCTGCTGCTGCCGTTAGCAGGATGGGACGGCAGCGGATGACGGTGGCAGAAATGATCGCATCCCATAACGATTCACCAGCTGCAAGCAGCTGATCAATCTGATCCATCAAAATGATGGTATTACGCATAATAATCCCCGCTAAGGCCAATATCCCTAATTGCACAACAAAGCCCATAGGACTGTTGGTTAAGAAGAGACCGATTGCTACACCAATGATGCCAAGCGGTGCAGTAAGCAAGGTCAGCACCATTTTAGGGATGTTCTGCAACTGAATCATGAGCAGAATCATAATGGTAAGAATCATCACGGGTACGGGCTCTGTGATGAATTTGACTGCTTTCATACTATCCGCTTTCGAGCCATCGTACTCAATACTGTAGCCTGGCGGCAGATTAGCCCGCAGCTCAGCGAGACTATTATAAACTTGTTCGGCAACATCATCACCCATCGCGCCGGGAACCAGTTCTGCCTGGACAATAATCATCGGTTTTAAGTCACGGCGGTAAATCAAACCATCTTCAGCCTCAAAACTGATTTTGGCAATTTGGTCAAGCGGTACATATTTACCATTACCGATATGAATATTAAGGTCCTTTATACGGGAAGGATCGTTTCTGTCCTGAGAAGCATAGCGAAGAACCATACTGACGGTTTTATCATTTTCCCGGAATTCGGCAATAGGTGCACCGGATAATTGGGTTTGAAGAGCGGTAGCCAGGCCTTGAGAGGTAATACCTAGCTGGCGGGCTTTATCCTGGTCAATTTCCAGATGCATAATCTTGCTTTGTTCATGCCAATTGAGATTGACGTTTTTGGCACTAGGATGGGCAGCCATAATAGTGCGCATTTTTTCAGCAATTTCACGAACTTTATCAATGTCATAGCCTTTTACCCGCAGCATAACCGGATAGTCGGAAGACGGGCCATTGAGGATTACCTTGGAGTGTACCTGCACACTGGGGAACTCTTTGTTTAAGAGCTGATTCACTTCTGTACGCAGCTCGTCACGTGCTTTGGCATCTTTGGCAACAATAATGAATTCGGCGAAGTTTGATTTGTTGAAAGTAGGTTCAAAGCTTAACACAAAGCGGGGAGCACCTTCACCTACGTGATACGTGTAGTAAGCAATTTGCGGGTTGCCATCCAGCTTTTGGGCAACCTGGTTAGCGATCTCTTCCGTGTTTTTGAGCGAAGCCCCCTCCTGCAGGTGCAGCTGGACAATGAGCTCCGGACGGGTGGAGGCCGGGAAAAACTCGTTTTTGACGAGTCCTAATAAGGCAATTGCCGCAATAAAGGCAGCTATGGTAGCGCTTAAAACTGCTTTGCGATGAGTCAGGCACCAGATAAGAACCTGTTTAAACATGCGGTAGAACTTTGTATCATGAACATTGTGTTCATGAGCATCAGCTGTTTTTGGTTTAATCTTAATGAACAGATACCCTAACAAGGGGGTGGCTGTGCTGGCAACAATCCAGGAGGTAAGCAGGGAGATGGCAACAACCGAGAAGATGGTGGAAGTGAATTCAGAGGCAGAGCCTTTGGAGAACCCGACAGGGATAAAGCCTGCGCAAGTAATCAATTCACCGGTTAAGCGGGGATAGGCTGTTGATGTGTAGGCAAAGCAAGCTGCATGGAAGCGGTCCCAGCCTTGTTCCATCTTAACAATCATCGTCTCAATGGTAATAATAGCGTCATCAACTAACAGCCCTAATGCAATGATGAGGGCTCCGAGTGATATTCGCTGCAATTCAATACCTATTATGTGCATAAAGGTAAACACTGCGGCAATGACCAGGGGAATGCATAAAGCTACAATGATACCGGAGCGTACGCCCAGACTAACAAAACTAACAAGTAAAACAATGACAATCGCTTCTGCCAGTGACTTAATAAACTCATCAATCGAGGTTTTTACTACCTTAGGCTGGTTGACTGTCTGATGAATTTCCAGACCGGCAGGCAATTCTTGTTGTATTTGAGCAATTGTTTGCTCTAAATCTTCGCCCAGGGTAAGAATATTGCCGCCAGGCTCCATGGCAAGGGAAATACCTAAGGCTGGCTGGCCATTATAAAAGAATTTAGGATCAGTTGGTTCAGCATAAGCCCTGGTTACTCCAGCAATATCGCCTAGACGGAAGGTGCGCCCGTTAGCCTGAAGGGGAATGTTACGGATATCTTCGACTTGTCCAAACATCCCGGTAACCCGTAAATAAATATTATCAGTGGCCGTCTCCAGCATGCCGGAGGCACTCAGGGTATTTTGCGATTGGAGGGTAGAGATGATTGAGGCCGGATCAATTCCCAGCTGGGCTAATTTGCTATTTTCCATCTCAATGTAAATCTTTTCTGTTTGTACACCTAAGAGCTGTACTTTTTTGACGCTGGGAACACTCAGCAAAATGCGGCGGATTTTTTCCGCTTTTTCGCGCATCTCTTCATACGTATAGCCGTCGCTGGTGAGTGCATACACAACACCATATACTTCATCAAACCGGTCATTAAACATGGGGTCGGTAACGCCAGCCGGTAAAGTGCTTTTCATGTCATTGACCATGTTGCGGGCTTCCAACCAGCTGGACCGGACATCTTTTTGCAGAACTGTGTCCTTCAGATTGATGTAAATAACAGTAACTCCCGGACTGGAATAACTCTTCAAATAATCAAGCCCCGGTAAATCTTGCAGCTTTTTTTCGACTTTGTCAGTGACCTGTTCTTCCATTTCACGGGCAGTGGCTCCTGGCCAGGCAACAGTGACTACCATCTGTTTGATCGTGAAATTCGGGTCTTCCATGCGGCCCAGCTTGTTATACGAAACGAGGCCGGCAAGGAAGAAAAGCCCAATAAAGAAATAGATAAATTGCTTATGGTTCATTGACCATTCGGTTAAATTGAACTTACTCACAATGACTCACCACCGACTTTTACCTTTTGTCCCTCGCTGAGCTTGTGTACTCCTGCTGTTACGATGCGGTCACCTTGCTGCAGGCCGCTGAGCACTTGAATAGTTCCATTGCCCCAATTACCTGTTTGAATGGGACGTAAGGACAGTGTATCAGCTGTTACTACCCAGACCGCCGGTGTATTGCCGGTTTGGTAAACAGCAGTCAGTGGGATATAGACAGCTTGCTGCACATTGCTGCCTACGCTTACTGCGGCAGTCATACCCAGTTTTATTTCAGGCGGCGGGTTCAGCAAGCTGATGCGTACTTTGAAGGTGCGCGTAGCCGAATCAGCCATAGGGGCAATTTCTCTTACTTTACCATCCAGTATTTTATTAGCTAATGCCCAAAAGGTCACTTTGATGGTTTGTGCCTGGCGCAGCTCGTCAATGCGATTCTCAGGAACGCTGATCTCTATTTCCCGTTCGCCGTCTTGCACTACGGTAATGATGGTTTGTCCTGCGGTGACTACCTGGCCGATTTCAGCAGCTATGCCGGATACAATGCCCGGCTTGTCGACCTTAAGCAGACTGTAATCCAGCTGATTAGTGCCTTGTTCATATTGGGCGGAAGCTTGCTGTACACCAGCTGCTGCTACGGTATAAGCGGTTATGTATTGATCGTAAACCATGCGCCCCACAGCACCTTGTTCATAGAGCTGACGATAGCGGTTTAAATTGCTCTCTGCCAGCTCAAGCTGTGCTTGGGCAGAGTAGATCTGAGCAGAATTGCTGTTTACGGTTTGCTGAATATCTTTGGCATCGATTTGCATCAAAACATCACCGGCAGTAACTGTACTGCCTAATTGGACATTTCTTTTGATAATTTTTCCGCTGACCTGGAAAGCTAATTGACTTTCATAACGTCCACGAACATCGCCGGAATACGTATAGCCCTGCGTATTGTTAGCAGCGTCAATGATGGTAGTACGTACAATGGTGACTTCCTGCACTGCAGCAGCAGGTTTGTTGTGGGCTTTCCAGGTAATACCTCCAAGGATACCGACGCCGATAATAGCTGTGACTAAAGCGTAAGTTACTTTCTTTTTTGGTATTTTACTGAGAAATTGTAATGGCTGCATGGTTTTTTTCTCTCCTTTATCTAACAAAAATTTAACCTTCTAAGGGAATGAGCTTAACAGATGGTTTCTCATATGAGCAAATATGTAGTAATTGTCCATCGCTAAGCAACTCAATTTTTTCCAGACTGCGGCCTTCCCAGGCCCATTCCTGGATGATTTCAGCTACAATTGTATTGATTTGCTTCCAGGATAGTGAGGGATCAACCATAACAGGGATACCTTGAATAGTAGTGTGCATTAGCAAAGCCTCCTTTGAAATAATTATTTGAATATGTTCAATTAATAAGCTTAAAAAAACCGCCCAGCCAGTATTGTGGTTGGCAGGCGAGTTTTTAGTTCAACTATGTTTTAAGATTACAGCGAGATGGTGATTGTTCCGCTCTGTGCTCCCAGCGTTTTTTCGATAAGCGTCCCAGCCATTTTTAAGCGTAGGGCCAAAAGTTCAGCAGGCATTTTCTCAGGCAGGGAAACAATTAAAAAGTCCAGCATGAGCAGAATGAAATCAAGAGCTGTTTGAGGATGAGATACATGAAAATAGCCTTTTTCAATTCCTTGATCAATAATGTTCAGCAGCCAGGGGGTAAGCGCGAGGTTGCATTGACGGGATATTCGATATTTGATATGCAGCTGCTGTTCATCATGCAATAAGTCAAGGAATAGTCCGCCTTTGTATTGAACACCCTGGAGCACAGTATGTACGACTAATTCTATTTTAGTGGATGGTGCTATAGTTTCCGAGTAGGCAATATTTTTGGCTTCCGATAGTATGGAAGTGGACTGGCGGTTGATCAGCGCCTCCAATATTTCTTCTTTGGACTTAAAGTAGTAATAGAGCATTCCCTGAGCTGTGCCCATAGTTTTAGCAATATCACTAATCGTAGTGCCACGATAGCCTTTATCAGAAAATAATTGTTCGGCAGTATCTAAGATTTCCGTAATTCTAATTTGGGGGTCCTGAGGAGTTCTAGCCATTGTAATACCTCTAAATTTGAAGATGTTCAAATTATAAACAGCCAGGAAGTAGTTGTCAAGATTTTTCTATTCTGTGCTGCTACGGCAGGAGTTTTATTAATTTGGGGTAATTGTGTAAGAAGATAGAAGGCGAGCACGTATTGATAGGAGAGGTACATGTGAATCAAGTAAGGCTCAAAGAAGCGGAAGAAAGATTCTTTATGAGGTATCCAGGCGGTTTTGCTAATCAGGAAATCCTCCAAATCGTTAAGAAGCACAAGGTTGAGAAAATGAAGAAACTAGCGCAGGATTGCTTTTCTCCTGAACAATTTGCAAGTGCCGAAAAGATTGTTGAATCTATGCAGAAAGTAATTAGCCAGTCTTCTCTCATTTCCATATTTGAAAAGCCAAAATTCAGAGATGTGGTAAAGAGTATAAATGCCAATGAGAAAGAACATTTAGCTCATGGCCTGAAGGAATTCTTGCATGGTGATCAGGCTTTTGGCTTTCGGCTGATCACAGGCCTGCTCCAGGAGTACAAGCTGGCAAAATGGCCCCTTGTAACGGTCTGCTCCGTCTATTATCATCCAGATAAAGAGATTTTCATCAAACCTACCACCACGAAAGGCATTATTGCGCACTTCGAATTAACCGGACTTACATACCATCCTACGCCAACTTTTGAATTTTATCAGGCTTACCGGGAGCAGATCATGCAGATGAAGCAAGCGGTTGATGCTTCTCTGCAGGTTGATAATGCGGCCTTCTGCGGTTTTCTCATGATGGCGATGGAGAATTTATAGATAAAAACTAAGATGGACGGAGTGCGGAGCATGAAACATGAATGGAGAAAAGTAGAAAAGGAATTATACCTTCCTAAAGCAGTTCCGGAATTAGTTACTATCCCAAAACAAAAATTCTTTATGGTAGAGGGAAAGGGCAATCCCAATAGTGATTCATTTGCGGAAAAAATCGGTGTCCTGTATTCGCTGGCTTATGCCGTAAGAATGATGCCGAAGCAAGGTTTCACCCCGGAGGGCTACTTCGAGTATACAGTGTACCCGCTAGAAGGGGTATGGGACGTGACCGAAAAGGGAAGAAACTCTGAAACATTAAACAAAAATGAGCTATTATATACCATTATGATTAGGCAGCCTGAGTTTGTTACAACAGATGTTGTAGTAAAAGCATTTGAAACAGTGCGCAAAAAAAAGCCTCATCCAATATTAGATGAGGTAACATTCGGCATGCTGGAAGATGGATTATCGGTACAAATGCTTCATGTTGGCGCCTACGATAATGAACCGGAAAGCTTCAAGCTAATGAATGAATTTATCGTAAATCATAACCTGGAAAAAAGATCACCCGTTCATAGAGAGATTTATCTCTCAGATGTGAGTAAAGTTCAGCCGGATAAACTTAAAACTGTGTTGCGATATATGGTTAAGTGAATAGAGGCAAGGAGACATTTTTAGTTTAATATCCGACAGTAAAACGCTTGCGGATAAATTGAGGCTTCTCAATCTCATCCAGGATAGCAACTGCTAAGTCGCCAACAGAGATACTACTCTCGCCGTTAGTATTGGTGACCGGATTATCTGTACCAATCCGGAAATGGCCAGTCTTATCAGATGCGGTCAAATTAGGTGCAGGACTGATAAAAGACCAGTTCAATTCGGATTCGCTGCGCAGTTCTTCTAAAAGCTCCATAGGACCTTGAACAGCAGTTTTGAAGTTCTCCGGGATATTCTCGTCATATACCCGTTTGCCGGAAGGCAGGATCAAGCTTGCCGCACCGCCAACAATTAGTATCCTTTTGCTATGTGCCTTTTTAGCAGCGGCGAGAATAGAGGCGTAGCCCCGCTTGTAATCGGCATAGAGATTGGGATTTTGCCAGCCCGAGTTGAAGGCACTAATAACAACATCCTGATTTTCTAATACAGTCGCCAGAGCGTTGGTATCATATACATCCAGTTCTGTCGGGATTAGTCCTGCTCCTTGTACAAGTTTAGCAGTATCGCGGCTGATGGCTGTTACCTCATGGCCTCTAGAGAGCGCTTCCGTAAGCACTTTGGAGCCCACAAAGCCTGTGGCACCAATTAAAACAATTTTCATTATAACAGCTCCTTTTTCTATGTAATGAGTTTACCATCTGTCCATTTACAATAGGGTTTAATTGAATATAATACTAACAGGATGCTTAAAAACAAACAAGTACTAATTATTTTATTACATACTAATTAAAAACTTACTTAGGAGAGATTGTTATTTTGATTCCACTAAAAAAAGTAGCTGCTTTTCTTATGAGTATGAATCAGGAAAAAGGCCAAAAAATCATTGCCTTGATGGATAACGCAGAAATTCGTGCTGTTATTTCAGAAATGAAACGCCTGCCGGAGTTTTCGGAGGAAGAGAAAGATGGCATCCGGGCTGAGTTTAAAGGGTTAGGGTATACAGAGCAGATGAATCCTTCGGAAATACTGATGATTATGCGGTTGTTATTCGATGGCAGTAAAATTAGTAAGTAAGGAGACGTAAAGAAACAGCACCGCTCGTATTGCGGTGCTGTTTCTTGATACCTGGCAGGACACAATTTTATTGCTGGCTTAATTCGGCAACGCTCTTAGTCGTAAATTTGACGCCCATATCGAAGGCTTTTTTACAGTCCTCAGGAAATACTTCCTGACGGCGTTTTGCCTTGGCGGCGGCATCAAATGCCGTAACGACATATCTATCGTAATCGCTGAACTGATAGGTGTCCGTAACATACAAGGATTCGGTGGCACCGAAAGTCCGTTTGAAAGCGTTTTCTGTTGCGGAAAGAGTCTTGTCATAGC
This sequence comes from Anaerospora sp., assembly GCF_032013335.1. Taxonomy (NCBI): domain Bacteria; kingdom Bacillati; phylum Bacillota; class Negativicutes; order Selenomonadales; family Sporomusaceae; genus Anaerospora; species Anaerospora sp. The sequence goes on from NZ_DALZUO010000007.1 coordinate 47,132, forward strand.
CCCATTCGGGGACCATTTCAGCGGTAATGTTCATGGTGTAAATGAAGCCTACCGGCTTTTTCTTTTCAAGCAGTGAAGAGTAGTTTTTATCATAGACCAGATACTGAAAGGCCATACGCTCGATCAGTGATCTCATTTCACCGGTGACATTACCAAAGTAAATCGGTGATCCCAGGAAAATGGCATCAGCAGCCGCTATTTTGTCAAGAACAGGTGTCAGCTCATCTTGATAAGCACATTTGCCATAACTTTTTCCGCCCTTCAATTTACAGGCGAAACAGCTGATACATCCCTTGTAATTGAGGTCATAGAGATGAATGAGTTCAGTGGCAGCTCCCTTAGAGGCTGCTCCTTCGAGCGCATTGCTCAAGAGTGTTGCTGTGTTCCAGTTCTTTCTGGGACTGCCGTTGATTGCTAATACATTCATTGAAAATATCCTCCTTTACTACTTGACCTTGATCTCTGATATGTATTATATATTGTTATGGGAGAATCGTTAAGTATGCACATATTTGTTATATACTAACCTTGAGGTAAGTAAAAGGAGTTTTTTTATGAATGGTTTTGAAAAGGAATATGGAAAATGTTCTATGTACTATACATTATCAATTCTGGAAGGCAAATGGAAATGGATTATCTTATGGGAAATATTCAATGCTGAGATTATCCGCTACAATCAGTTAAAAGAGCAGTTGCAGCCAATCGCTCATAAAACCTTAAGTCATCAGCTAAAAGAACTGGAAAACAGCAAACTTATTCATCGGAAACAATATAATCAGATTCCCCCCAAGGTTGAATATTCGCTAACGGAAAAAGGGAAAACCCTCATTCCTATATTAGAGCTAATGTATCAATGGGGTGAACAGAACCGGGATAGTGAGGAATAAGCGAGTTTAAAATTTACATAGTACAAAAAAGGAGGGTATCGCATTTGCTTTTAAAGCATATTGCGATACCCTTTTTGCTTTAGGAGCCTTCACCGTGGCGCTGGCCGGTGTGGTTTTTGTTTTTAACCTTTTTTGATCCCGAAAGAGGCTCAGTCATGCTGGTGACATGGTCCATGTCCTCGGTATGCTTGGCCGCCCCAGGCTGTTCCACAGGGTAAGTCTCAGGTTTTGTCATAGTTATCGCCTCCGGCTTTCGATTTTGGATATCATTTCGTCGGAACAGATACTTGATTGGTCTGATTCTTATTATATAGCTTACGGTAACTTGCTTTGCTTTATCCGTGGAAGATTTCAGTTGACTTGTGCTTTCCTGCCAACATGAGAATAACAAAATATGCTAATACTAAAATAATGGAATGAGTTCCGGGAGGTATCAATTATCATGAGCAATCAGGCGGCATTGTGGTCTATGCTGGTTCTACCATGGTTAACTCTCGCCTTTATGAAAAGGGAGGAGATTAAACAATGGATGCCGGCAGCTTTATTTGTAATGATAACATCGACTCTTATTATTGAAGCAGGCATTACCTTTAAACTATGGGAGACACATGAAACCACGGTTCCTCTGAACGAGATGATAAGCTATGTGTATGGTACATTACCGGTAGGCGCAATGTGGATTCTGAAATATACGTACGGGCGGTTTTGGTTGTATGCTTAACAGTAGTTTACTGCTAGGCTATTTTGCTTTTTGTGGACTCTACGGTTCGTTTATTGATCATTATTTCACTATATTCTATACTAAATTTGCAGGCAGTGTTGGTGAATTGGAAAAAAAGCAAAGAAAAATAAGAGAAGAGGCATTAATTTTATAATAGATAAGAGGGATAAACGATGAAGATAACGGCATTTAACGGCAGTCCTCAAGCTGAAAAAAGCGCCACGCATGTCATAGTGCAAAAGTTCTTAGAGGGTGCTGAAGCAGTAGGAGCGGCGGTTGATAATGTATTTTTAATCAATCAAAATATCAATCACTGTACCGGATGCTTTTCTTGCTGGTTCAAAACACCAGGGCGCTGTATTTTTAGAGATGACATGGAAGCGCTTCTGGAAAAGTATATGGCATCCGATATCATTTGCCTTGCTACGCCTGTTTACACTTGGAATATGACGGCTGCTCTAAAAAACTTCGTAGATCGCCTGGTGCCTTTACGATGTCCGGTGACTACTCATGCTGAAGGGCAATATGATATGAGTGTGAGAACGAAGTTTCCCGAGGCTGTTGTTATTTCCAATTGTGGTTTTCCTGGTGAGAATAACTTCGCGACCATAAAAGAAGTCTTCAAATCCGCTAATCCTGTGTTGGAAATATACAGAAATTGCGGTAAACTTCTTAAATCCAGCAATCCGGAACTGAAAGCTGTTGTCGAGGCATATTTAGGCTATGTGAAACAAGCGGGCTTTGAGCTTGCGAGTGGACAAAGTGTAACTGACACTACGAAAGAAAAATTGCAAATGGAGCTAGTTCGCCCTGACGAGTATATAAAAATGATGAATATATAAAAGCCAGCCTTGCATCTCAAGTTTGAGGCGCAAGGCTGGCTTTTTACTCATTCTAATACTGTACGAGGTACTTCATGGGATCAACCGGGTTATTATTTACGCGTACTTCATAGTGAACATGGGGACCTGTACTTTTGCCGGTACTGCCCGCATAGGCAATGATCTGACCTTTTTTGACTGTCTGACCGACTTTGACGATCAACTGCGAATTATGGCCATACAGGGTGCTGATACCATTTCCGTGGTTAAGCTGCACAAGATTGCCATAGCCGCCTGACGATCCGCTCATTACGACTTCACCGTCGGCGGTGGCTACTACCGGAGCTCCCATGGTATAGGCAATGTCAATACCGGCATGAAGCTCATTACCGTCACCGAAAGGCGAAACACGCCAGCCGAAAACGGAAGTAAGCGTTCCCCGGGCAGGCCAGATGGACGGTGTTGTTGTCAATGCGGCAATAGGCTGGGCAACTGTGGGGCGGGGGAGAGCAGTCGGCAAATTGCCAACAGCAGGGGGGATAGCTGCAGCTGTTGGCAGCACTTGAGCGCTGCTAACCGGCGGCTTAGGGAATTGGCCTAAAAAGATAATTGCTGCCAACAGCAGCACACCTAACAATAAAACGTGCCTTGGCACGGATTGGTTCAGCTTTTGAATAAGGCTGGCTTTTTTCGTTTCTGTAGATTGTAACATAACCGGGGTACCTCCTTAGAAGCAGCATAAGAAGCTGCCTTTACTATTATAAATCAAAATGCTGCTGCTGTCCAAAAGGATAAGCTGCTGCATCATAACGAGACTTGACGATACAGGGCAAACATGAGACTATAAAGACGGCCAAGGCGTCAGATTGGAGATGAATGAATATGCGCGTATCGAAGCAGCAATTTCGTAAACTGATGATTGGAATCATAGTAGTGGTAGTTGCAGGCTGTTTGGTCAGTGCAGTTTCATTTTGGCAGCAGCGGATGAACCAGCGTATGCCAGTGAATGTTACTGTCGCACCAATCAGCATCGTTAATAAACCGCTGCGCGTTGAGCGGACCGGAACAGCAGTATATGCAGAGAGAGTTCCTGTTTATAGTGAAGGTGCAGGCCAGGTCACCGATGTCTATGTAACGGCAGGCCAGTCGGTAAAAGCAGGTCAGCCGCTTGTTAAGCTGGAGATCACTGGTGGTGAAGCTGCAGCAGCCCCAGGTGGTACAACAGATGGTACAGAGGCCAAAGCCATATATGAAAATGCGTTAAAAGAATATAACCGGTATCAAAAACTCTATGAAATAGGTGGGATTGCCCGCAAGCAGCTGGATGCCTCTGCAGCGCGACTGCAGGAGGCCCAGGCAGGACTGGAGCAGGGAACTCAAGCGCCAGGCGCAGTTGTGAACGGCCCGGTTACTATCCAGGCGCCAATTGACGGGACTATCACTGGCAGCGTGATAGCTGCGGGAAGTGCAATTTCGTCAGGGCAGGAGCTTTTGGCACTTGGCAGCGGTCAAGAGGTCGAGGTTGTCCTGCCGCTCAAGCAAAGTGAATTATATTTTGTCCAGCTTGGCTCACCGGGGGTCATAAAAGTAGGAAGTGAGCAGTTGGCTGGTCAGGTTGCCAGCATTTATCCGGAAGTAAAAGACAAGCAAGTTGCCGCCTTTATGGCGCAGATTAAACTGCTGCAGCCGCCGGGGAATGGCCTGACGCCAGGAGCAGCAGCTACCGTAAGTATTGCTACCGGCCAAGAGACTGCGGTGGCAGCTGTGCCTGCTCAGGCGTTGCTCCGCGATGCAGAAGGGAACTATAGTGTATTTCTGGCAGTAGAAGGTAAAGCCGTTAGCCAGCAAGTTACGCTTGGTGAAGTTATTGGGGAATTGGTCGAAATCACAACCGCGCTGCCGCTGGAGAGCAAGGTGATCATAAGCAATGTTGACCACCTTAAAAATGGGGACAGTATTGCGTCAGCAGAATAGAAGCTTAGAGCGATAGCAGAAAGACGTTGTTTTTTATGATGTTTGGGGAGGATGGGCCATGAGTTATAAGATACTTTTATTCGATTTAGATGATACCTTGTTAGATTTCGGTGCTAATGAAACGGATTCGTTAACGAAATTGTTTCAGCAGCATGGCTATACTTTTTCAGACGAGTTGTTTCAGGTATATAATTCCGTTAACAAACAACTATGGGCTGAATATGAGAATGGCAAGATTGTATTAGAAGATGTGCTGAACTCAAGATTTTCACAAACCATGTTACGGCTGGGACAAGTGGTAGATGGCATTGAATGGGAGAATGAGTACCGGGAACTTTTGGGTAATGGCTGTCAGCATATGGAGGGCGCTTTAGAAGTTTGTCAAAGCTTATCTGTATCTCATAGGCTGTTTGTTGTTACCAACGGTATAACCCGGACTCAGATAAAACGCTTGCAGCAGTCAGGCTTATATGACTTCTTTGAAGATATCTTTGATTCGCAAAGCATTGGCTATCAAAAGCCTTCAAAAGAATTTTTTGATTATGTGATGAGTCATATTAAAGATTTTAATAAAAAGGAAGCACTGATTATCGGAGATTCGCTAAACACTGACATTAAAGGCGGACTTCTGGCAGGCATTGATACTTGCTGGATGAACAGAGCGGCAAAAACAGGCTCAGCAGACATGCAAAGTACGTACACGATCACAAGCTTAGTGGAGTTATATGACATTTGTACGCCGAAAAATGAGCATAATGGATGAGAAAACGGAGGTTGCGTCTAGCTGGGCACAACCTCCGTTTTTTTGTATTTTGAGATTTTTGACAATGCCTAGTTTACCTGCAGGGAATGAACGCAGTCAGCGAGAACTGTTTTTCTGATCATTTATTGTACGAACATGTCTGGGAACTGGGTGGTGTAGTATGAGGTTTGATTTAATTCAGGATTTATCAGGGGATATGGCGCTGCTTGCTTTGGCGGCCTATTTGATTGGGCGAAGCGGGTTGATTGCCAAATGTGTCAATCAGCCGTTGAACCTTCGTAACTGGTTTATACTTACCGGGATATTCTCAGCTCTATCTATGTTTGGCACGTATAACGGCATTCCTATTGAAGGAGCTTTAGCGAATACCCGATTGATTGGCACTCTGATGAGTGGCATTCTCGGCGGGCCGTTGGTGGGCTTCAGTGTGGGGGCAGTTTCCGGTGTGCACCGTTATCTGATTGGCGGTTTTACAGCCGAGGCTTGCGGGATAGCGAGTGCTTTGGGAGGCTTATTGGCGGGAGTAGTCAGAGACCGGGTGGGACTTGCCAATATGACCTGGAAAACAGCCGGAGCCATCGCGATTATGGCGGAGCTGGTACAAAAAGGAATGGTGTTGATTTTTTCTAAGCCCTTTGATGCTGCCTGGGCTCTGGAGGGCGTGATTGCGGTGCCGACGACAATGGTTTCTGTGCTGGGGACAGTCGTTTTTATGTTCATTCTTAAGGATATCCAGGTGCAGCAGGAGGTCCACGGGGCAAAAGCGGCTGATTTAGCCCTGGCAATCGCCAGCCGGACTTTACCGTATCTCAGGCATGGGCTAAGTCTTAAGTCAGCAGAGGAAACTGCCAACATTATTTTTCAGTTAACCAAAGTGGACGCAGTTTCGCTTTCTGATAAAGAGCAAGTATTGGCCTTTGTTGGGATAGGAGCTGACCACCACAAAGCAGGCGAGCCAATTGTAACGCAATCAACGAAACGAACAATTGCCAATGCCAGTTTGTCTATTATCCGTACGCCCGAAGACCGGGGGTGCCCCAATCCGGACTGTCCATTGCGGTCAGGCGTAGTAGCACCGTTGATTGCACATGGCTTGGTTGTGGGAACAATTAAGCTTTCCCGCTCAAAGGAAGCAGGGGTTGGCGAAATGGACGTGCAACTGGTACGGGGGATCGCCCAGTTATTATCTGTACAAATCGAACTGGCTGAAATTGATGAACAACGAAAAATGAGGGAACGAGCCGAGCTAAAAGCGTTAAGCGCCCAGATAAACCCGCATTTCTTGTTTAATACCCTCAATATTATCATGTCCTTTTGCCGGACTAATCCGGAGCTTGCCCGCGAGCTGCTGGGGCATCTGGGGACTACATTAAAGTACAGTTTCGCCAGACACGGCGATTTTGTAACAGTTGCTGAAGAAATGGAAGAAATCAAGGCATATTTAGAGATTGTCAAATCGCGGTTTGGTTCCCGACTGACCATTGCCATAGATATAGCTGAAGATGTCCTGCCTACCGCTATACCAGTCTTGGCAATACAGCCCTTAGTTGAAAATGCCGTTCAGCATGGGCTTTTCCCTAAGCTGTCTGAATGCCATTTGACCATTACAGCTCTAAAAGAAGACGATACAGTCTGTATTTCTGTTTTTGACAATGGAATGGGAATTGAACAGGAAAAATTGCAGCAATTGTTTTCAGAAAGTGCCGATGGAATTGGGGTACAGAATGTACACAAACGGTTAAAAGCAATTTATGGCAGGGACTACGGTTTGCAGCTCGACAGCCGGCCAGGCTGCGGAACGTGGGCGACCATCCGGATACCTTACTCAAGAGAGGCGGCAGCTTATGAAAATTAGAACAATGATCGTGGATGATGAAGCGCCGATTTGCGATGAACTGGAATATTTGTTAAAGGGAGAAGACGATATAGCGATAGTCGGGAAATTTTCTAATTCGCTGGAAGCGCTGGAGACGATTCGGCAAAAACCGTGTGATTTGGTATTGCTCGACATAAAGATGCCGGGCCTTACTGGTCTAGAATTTGCCCGGATGCTGTCGTATCAGCCCCAGCCGCCGCTGATTATTTTTATCACAGCCTTTGCAGAACATGCTCTGGAAGCGTTTTCCACTCCTGCGATTGGCTATATTACCAAACCTGTTACCTATGCTAATCTGGCACAGGCATTAGAGAAGATTCGCGCCATTGCAAAACGTAGTGCTGCTGTGGAAAAACCGGCCCTAACCAAAATCTGCGTGCTGCAGGGAAGCAAGATCATTCCACTTGATAAACAGGATATTGTCCTGGTGTATGTCAAAGATAAGGATGTGTATGTCCGGACACAAGCAGGCGAATATGCTATAGCGCTTACGATGCAGGAAATAGAAAAAATCTTAAGTGAACAGAATTTCCTGCGTGTTCATCGGCAGTATCTGGTCAACCTAGACAAGGTAAGTGAGATTATTCCCTGGTTCCATGGTTCTTATTTGCTGAGAATGACTGACAGCCGTTCGGAGGAAGTACCGGTCAGCAGGAATAAAATCAAGGAATTGAAGAGCATAATGGGACTGAAATAACAAACCCGCCTGCATAAAAAAGCAGGCGGGTTTGTTCATGAATCAATTAGACGAGTCCGAGCCATTTCCAGTAGGTTGCTCCTAAAAGCAGGATGAGACCATAGGCGATAATTGTCAACGGAATACCGGTACGAATGAAATCTTTAACCTCAAAGGTCTCCGTTCCATAGGCAATCATATTCTGCGGGGCGTTAACCGGTAAAATGAAGCCAAAGCTGACTACATATTGCAGAATCATGGTAAGTCCGACAATGTTGATGCCTGGTGTTTTTACGCTTTGCAGAATAGAGATAATAATGGGAATCATCGCAGCTGCCAAGGCGGTGGCGCTGGCAAAACCCATGTGAATGATAATCAGGAAAGCAGCAAGGATAGCCAAAATGATGAGAGCAGGCATCGTTTGAATGCCGAAGGCGCTTACAATGATTTTGGCCAGCCAGGCGGCAGCTTTCGTGGAGAGCAGCGCAGAGCCCAGACTGATACCGACACCGAATAGGATAATGGTACCCCAGTTGATTTTGGGGGATGCCTGCTTCCAGTTCATTACGCCGATACCGGGAAGAAACATGAGCGCGATGGCAACGATGGTAGTGGTAGAGGTGTCAAAATCATGCAGAATTTTTTCCGTTGCCCAGAGAAAAAGGAGCGTACAGGATATAAAGAGCAGTTTCTTTTCATTGAAGCTCATAGGGCCCATTTCGGTGAGCAAGCGATGCACTGCTTCCTTGCCACCGGCAATTTCGTCTTTTTCCGGAGGCATTAGCTTCATCAAAACATAATATAAGACGACGGACATAATCGCGGAAAACGGAGCAGCTGCGATAAACCAGTCCATCCAGGTAACGTCTATGCCGAGCTGCGATTTAATAAAACCAACGGCAATCATATTCTGAGCGGCTGCCGTCTTAATACCGACGTTCCAGAGGCTGTCGGCCTGGGCGGTTGCAATCATCATAACAGCAGCAAAACGGCTTTTGAGTTCCACGCCGAAAGCCATGATGATACCCATGACAATTGGAACCATACACGATACACGGGCGGTGGTGCTGGGAACAAAAAAGCTGAGGATAAAGCCGACAAGAATAACGCCGATTAATACCCGGTTGGTCTTAGCTCCGATTTTAGAGAGAACGAATAGGGCAATACGTTTGTCAAGACCAGTCTGAGTCATGGCCGCTGCCAGGAACAGCGCACCTGCCACCAGGGCAAATGCCGTATTGCTGAAGCCTCCCAGTGCGATGCCTAACGCTTTGCTGGTACCCAGCAGTACTTTGGGGTTAGCTACATCCGGTGATAGTCCGAGCAGGACAGCCATCAAGCTCATAATGACGGCGGCGCTTACCGGATAGGAAATCGAATCCGTCATCCAGACAATAACGGAAAAGATCAGGATGCCGATCATTCGCTGACCGGCGACAGGCAGGCCTTCCGGTGTTGGCAGGGCAATGATGCCTAGCAGGACAATAAAACCAAAGATAAGGCCGAAACGCTTAAACAGGGATTCCTGAACCGGGGGCTGTAATGCTGTTTGCATGCAAGGCACTCCTTTTCCTAATGATTTATATTTCAGTCGCGGCGCAGGTTCGGCAGCTAACGAAATACCAGGGAAAACCAAATGGTACACATTGAAACAGTATTGCAAAGATAGTATTAAATAAAAAACATGAAAATCCTTTACTAGCAAACTTCATGTTAAAAATATTGTAATACTTATTGGAATCAGAAGATTTTGTGTAATAATTTACAGCGCAAATCATGATTTCCATATGGTATTAGAGGTAGCTGCTGCCATTTAAAATCATAAGGGAAGCAAGGAGCGAAGGCGAGAAAATCTTACTCAACGGTAAAATTAATATACTGAAATGCTAAAAACACGCGCTGAATGGCAGGTGGATTGTGTGTACTATTCTGTAAATTTAAAAGGGATTAGCGGTTCAATAGAGAAGTGACAGTATAGAATTAAGGGATGGTATATTCAGTTGAGTTGAGGCGGTCGAATGATGAATCGAAAAGCTTGCCTGTGCGTTTGTTTGCTTTTAATTGTGCTGGTTACTGTCTGCGGATTTACGGGGCGCAGCTTTTTTTTAAGTAAGAGCAAATTTATCAATTTTGAGAAGCTGGAAGCGCCGCCAGCCATAGCTGCCGTCAACGCTGATTCTCAGGCATTGCGGGTGGCAATTTCCTCCGTGTTATTGCCGCAGGAGACGGTAGTACATTACCGCTCCATTGCTAATTTTTTAGGGTTGCAGGTGGACAGGCCGGTGATGCTGATTCAACGGAAAAGCTATGCCGAGATTGCACTGCTGCTCTTAAATGGAGGTGCAGATATTGCATTTTTTTCCTCAGGAGAATATGCCAACTATAGTGGCTTTGATGAGATTGAGATGCTGGCTGCTCAGCAGCGAATGGGTCTGCCTTATCATCAGGGATATATTATAGTGGCTAAAGATAGTGAGATAAACGGAATAGATGATCTGAAAGGCAAGACTGTTGCATTCACTGATCCCTTAAGCTACTCGGGCTATACATTTTTAGTGCATATGCTCAGGCAAAGAAACCAAACTCCGGAAACGTTCTTTGGCCGCTATATATACACGTATAGTCATGATAATTCTTTTCGTGCAGTTGTAAACAAGGTTGTAGATGCGGCACCTGTCACCAGCCTGGTATACGATCGGGCAAAGCAAAAACAGCCGGAATTGGCGGCAGAGGTTAGGATTATTGCTTTTTCACCGCCTGCCGGAACTGGCCCGGTAGTAACAGGCAAAAGCGTCAGTCAGGGGCAGCGGGAAACTTTGCGTAAGGCTTTGCTGACCATGCATGAAAATCCCACGATGCTTCCAGCGCTGCAAGGCTTATCCATTGACCGGTTTGTTCCTCCACAGCCCGAACTGTACGAACCGATCCGGCGAATGCTGCGGGAAAAAAGAGAACACCTATGATGATGCCACGGTTATCGATTTATTACCGGATATTGGCGATGGCACTTTGTATCATTGCCGTACTTAGTTTGGCGGCTGGTTTAATTGTATGGGACTCTCTTGACGATATTGTTTCGAAGCAGCTGCAAAAGCGTGGTGCCGAAATTGCGACACACGTAGCACTCGGCAGCGGTAACTATATACTAATGGAAGATTTGTATAATCTCTATGACTTGGCTGCTCAGACGGCAGCAAACAGCGAAGATGTACGGTATATTCTCATCGTAGACAGCAACAAACGATTATTAGCTCATACCTTTCACGGCGGTATACCGCAAGGACTGCTGGATGATATAGGCGATCTTAAGCAGCAGAAAATAGCCGTATTTAACTCAAATGAAGGCAATATTCATGACATTATTGTTCCCATTGAAAATGGAGCAGTAGGTTATGTCCGGGTGGGCATGACCGAGGAGTATACGCGCAACTCACTGAATCAGCATATTAGAGATGTATTGCTGACAGTCTTCGGTATTTGCGCTTTGGCTGTTTTCTTATCGAGCAGGATATCTGCGATTATTACTAAGCCGATTCGCAACCTGGCAAAGGTTGCCGAGTCGATAACACAAGGTAACCTTAAAACTAGGGCTGATATCCGCGATGGCGGTGAGGTTGGCAGGCTGGCCAACGCTTTTAATGAAATGGCGGCCAGTCTCATCAAGGCCAGTGGTGATAAGGAAGTTCTGCTCGATGAACTTCGTGCCAAGGAGCAAATGCGCGATACCTTAATTGCAAAGCTGATGACAGCCCAGGAAGATGAGCGCAAGCGTATTTCACGCGAGCTGCACGATGAAACAAGCCAGGCGCTGACTTCGCTTATGTTGACAATGCGGGTTTTAGCGGAAGATGCGCCTAATCAGGAACAAAAAGACGCTTTGCTTTTAGGGCGCGATGTTGCCGCTTCTATTTTGCGGGAGGTTCGCGATCTGGCAATTGAGTTACGGCCGCCTGTACTGGATGATCTCGGTTTAGCCGCTGCGATAGAGCGCTATAGTGAGAAATTTGCCAGCCGCTATGGCTTAGATATCGATTTACATACAGCAGGTCTGCAAATTGCGGTTGACGACCCCATTGCGGTTGCCCTGTACCGGATTGTTCAGGAGAGCCTAAATAACGTTGTCAAGCACTCAGGTGCAACAGATGTATCCATTTTTCTTACTTTTCACCCTGATCAGATTATGGTCACAATAGCTGACAACGGCAGAGGAATTTCTAACGATGATTTAATCCGGGCGCAGCAAGAAAACCGGCTCGGATTATATGGAATGAGGGAACGGGTTGAGCTTCTCCAAGGCAGGCTGGACATTAGACAGTCCCCGCAAGGTGGTACTGAGCTTTGCATTGCCATTCCTCAATCCTTCCCGGAGAAAGGAGAGTCTCTTCATGAAACACAAGCTGAAGATACTATTAGCGGATGACCACAAACTGCTTCGTTCGGGCTTGAAACTGCTGCTGCAGCGCAATTCAGAGATGGTGGTGGTTGGAGAGGCAGCGGATGGTGAGCAGACTATACAATTATTTGAGCAGCTTCACCCCGATATTTTGCTGCTAGATCTGTCTATGCCGAATATGGATGGAATTGAATGCCTCAAGGAAATTATAAGCCGTTATCCCGAGGCTAAGGTAATTGCATTAACCATGCACGAAGATGAGAATTATATCAAGCGGGCAATGCAGGCAGGTGCCTCGGCCTATGTACATAAAAGCGCAGCAGACACAGATTTATTCAAAGCAATTAAGGCCGTACAGGCAGGTGAACTTTATCTCAGTCAGCAGGATTCTAAGCTATTGCTGCACATATTATTAAAAAAGGAACAGGAAACGATTGATAAAAAAGCTCCCTATGTTTTGCTCAGTCCCAGGGAGCGGGAGGTCTTGCGCCTCGTTGCACACGGATACTCGCTGGCTGAAGTGGCGGATAGACTGTCACTGAGTATTAAAACTGTCGATACGTATAAACTGCGGCTAATGGAAAAGCTGCAAACAACCAGAAAAAGTGAACTGGTAAGCTACGCCCTAAAGTACGGTCTGCTGTCGGTTGAATAGTGGTTGTAGGTGATTTTTCCGACAGCAATTTACGTGATTCTTCCGACAGGAAAATAAGAGATTTTTCCGATATATGACAGTCTTTAATTGTGTGATAATTTAGACAAACACACAAGAAGGAGGCTGTTTTTTCATGGGCAAAGCAAGTAAATACAAGGAGGTTTTTCGGGAAATGAGTAAAAAAAGCATTTTTTTGCTAGCAATCATCCTCTTGTGCAGCGGCTTATTTGCAGGCTGCGGCAGCAACGATAATAAAGCGGCAGCGCCTGCAGCAGGTGGCAAGAAGCTCATCATCTACACATCTATGAAGGAATCACTTATTAGCGGAATCGTTGAAGGTTTTAAGAAGAAAAACCCTGGAATTGACGTAGATTATCAATCGGCCGGTGCCGGTAAGCTCATGGCCAAAATTGCCGCAGAACGGCAGAGTGGTCATATTCTGGCAGATATTATTTGGACAAGCGAAGTTCCCGATTTCTACAATATGAAGAAGGAAGGGATTTTGGAGCAATATAAAACATCTGTCTTCAAAGAAGTACTTAATCCTTTTGAAGACTATGACGGGTATTTTACTGCTGCCCGGCTTGGAACACTTGGTATAGCCATCAACACGGACAAAATTAAAACTCCCCCTGCTCAATGGTCTGATCTTTTGAAACCGGAATACAAAGGTGCCTTTGGCATTGCCGATCCTGCTCTTTCAGGGACCTCTTACATGAGTGTAGCTTTGCTGGAAAAGCAGTTTGGCTGGGAGTTCTTTGAGAAACTGCATGGCAATCAGGCCAGAATAGGCAAGGGTTCGGGCCAGGTCGTTGACGATACCGCATCAGGGGAACTTGCTGCCAGCCTGGCCGTTGACTACATCACAAACGACAAGATTGAAAAGGGCGCCCATATTGCGCTTTACTATCCGCCGGAGCTATTGCTTGCTCCCAGTCCTGTAGCCATTTTTAAAGGAAGCCCCAACCTTGATGCAGCGAAGAAATTTGTAGACTATCTTCTCAGCCAGGAAGCGCAGACGCTAATTGCCGGTGAGGGTACGCTTCCCGTACGGTCAGACGTGAAAAGCCCGGCTAAATTCAAGCTGCCTGAACCGGCAGATGCTTTGAAGCGCTCCATTAAGATCAACTATGTTGAGATGATGGCTTCTAAAGAAACGACGATTAAGAAATTTACCGATATCCTGCAAGGCAAGAAATAACGGGAGCTTGCGATTAATGAGCTAAGAAGGGGAGAGTATGGAAATAATTCGAATCGAAGGGATAGCGAAGAGCTACGGCAGCCATCAGGTACATAAGGACCTTACACTCTCCATTAAACGGGGTGAGTGCTTTACCTTGCTGGGGCCATCAGGGTGTGGTAAGACAGTGCTGCTGCGGCTGATCGCAGGGTTTGAAAATCCTGACGCCGGGAAAATATTCATTGATCATACGCTAGTTACCGACCCGGCAGGGGGGATTGCAATTTCTCCTGATAGGAGAGGACTGGGCGTAGTCTTTCAGGATTACGCTGTTTGGCCGCACATGACAGTATTTGATAATGTCGCTTATCCCCTGAAAATCGCTAAGTGGTCTAAAAAAGAACTGAAAGAGCGTGTCATGGAAACGCTCGAGATGGTTGGTATGAGCAGCCTTGAGCGCCGCCTGCCGTCAGAGCTTTCCGGTGGCCAGCAGCAGCGTGTGGCACTGGCCCGAGCACTTGCTGCAAACCCAACTTTCATGCTTTTGGATGAGCCGTTGACCAATCTTGACGCCAATCTGCGCGAGGAGATGCGCTTTGAGATAAAAGAATTGCAGCGCAAGCTGAATATAACGGTTCTCTATGTAACGCATGATCAGGAGATTGCCCTTGCGATCTCAGACCGTATGGCTATCATGGACGACGAGGGCAGAATACGTCAGACCGGCAGTCCGTGGGAGATATTCGAACGGCCGGCCGACCCGTTTGTCTTCAACTTTATGGGAATAGCCAATTATATCCACGTGCGCAGAGAAGGGGATGACTATCTGGTGGGCAGCGGTGAACAGCGTATTCCCTGGGAGCCGCCCAAAGGGGACGCACCCAGGTGGGTGGCTGGCTTCCGTCCCTCCGATGTACAAATTGCGCCGATGGGAAGCGGACTCAGAGGTACGGTGAAGCGGGCCAGCTTCCTCGGGTCGATGATTGATTATCTCATTGAAGTGGACGGCACTCAGCTGCGCACCAGTATAGAAACACACGAAGCAATAGCAAAAGGTCTGATGCTCAAAGAGGGAGACACTTGTGTGCTAAGCTTTAGAGACCTGCTATGGTTCAATGCCCAAAGTCTGACGGAGGTGGTGAGACAATGAGCGCAAGCACGCAAAAAACGCAATTGAACACTCCTCCGGGGAGCTCCATATTCTCTAAAAGCAAGTTTGGGGTGGCGCAGATTATCCTCTTTTTCTCCATTGCCATCCTGGTTATTGTAGTGGCTGTTCCGGTTGTTCTGATTTTTTTGAATGCCTTCTGGGTGAATGGCGAATTTAATATCCGTGATGTTGTTAAGATTTTGATGGAGCAGGAGACCTACCAGGCGCTGATAAACTCGCTGATTATCGCGATGGGCACCACGATCGGCAGCACTCTTGTCGGCACTTTTTTTGCATGGTTAGTAACGCGTACCGACCTTCCCTACAAGAGCTTTATGAAGGCGATGTTCTTAGTTCCATTCATGCTCCCGTCCTTTATTGGAGCGCTTGCCTGGAAGATGCTGCTTTCCCCGAATGCCGGGTTTATTAACAAATTTTTTATCAATAATTTTGGTTTTGACGGCCCCATATTTAATATCTATAGCTATCTTGGCATTATTCTGGTTGAGGTAATGTACTTGTTTCCTTTTGTCTTTATCCAGGTGTGCGGCGCGCTTGAACGTATGGACCCGACACTAGAGGAGTCAGCCCGTATATCAGGGGCGGGGCTTTTCACCATTACCAGAAAAATCACCATCCCCTTAGTGCTGCCAAGTATCCTTTCCGGAGCGTTATTGATTATGCTTTACTCAATGGCGCACTTTGGCACTGTCGCCGTACTTGGCATTGAAAACGGGATCTTCAATATCCCGACACTTATCTATCAGCGCATTCATCAAAGCGGAGGCAGCTTTGATTCCATACGGACAGGTACGGTGCTTGCCACCGTGCTGGTAGTAACGGCAGCCTTAATTATCTGGCTGCAGGGAAAAATACTGAGCAAAGGGCATTATCAGATTATCGGCGGGAAAAGCTTCCGGCCAATGGAACTAAAGCTGCGAGCTATGCGCGTACCGCTGCTTGTTTTTTGTCTGGTGTACATTGGTTTTACCATTGTCCTGCCTACAGCGGTTATTTTCCTTGTAGGGGGGCTGAAAACTTATGGACTGCCCTTCACATGGGAGAACCTTTCCCTTGCTAACTATAAATTTATCCTCTTTGACTATAAGGTGACCAAGGATGCAATTTGGAACAGTGTTACGCTGGGATTGGGTGCGGCGGTCATTACCATGTTTGCCGGAGTGATGATTTCCTACGTTATTGTCAAGATGAAGGTGCGAGGCAAAGGCATACTGGAGTTCCTGGGGATGCTGCCATTCTCGGTACCCGGTTCGGTAATCGCCCTTGGCGTGATATTGGCCTGGAGCGGAAAATATGGCATTAACCTCTATAACACGGTATGGATTATCCTAGTCGCCTATATTGCACGCTACATGGCTTTTTCTCTCAAAGCCAACTCAGCGGCCCTTGAGCAGGTACATGACTCCCTGGTAGAAGCAGCCCGCTCCTGCGGTGCTAGTATGTGGCAGACACTCAAAGATATCGTACTGCCCTTAGTACGTCCCGGCATGTTGGCGGCCTTCTTTCTGATTTTTCTTCCCTCGCTAAGGGAGCTAACCGTTTCCATTATGCTTTACGCGCCGACTACCCGGACGATCGGCGTTGCCATATATACCCTTAATGAGGACGGTGAAACGGTAGTTTCAGCGGCTTTAGCAGGCATTGCCCTGATACTGATCATTGTAGGTCAGACACTGATCAACCGTTTCACAAGAAAGGCAGGTGCGTAGAACATCATGTCTCATGTACGTTTACTGAATGTTACCAAAAAATTTGGCGATGTTAGTGCTGTTAACTCACTGAACCTGGAAATTGGCAAGGGTGAGTGTTTCTCAATGCTGGGGCCTTCGGGCTGTGGCAAGACAACGACACTGCGTATGGTAGCAGGCTTTGAGGACCTGAGTGATGGGGAGATTTATGTCGGGGATCGCCTGATCTCATCACCGAAGAAAAATTACTATCTGCCGCCGGAAAGGCGTAACTTCGGCATGGTTTTTCAGGCCTTTGCAATTTGGCCTCATCTACCGGTATATGAGAATGTTGCTTTTCCCCTGCGCATCCGCAACCTGCCTGCCGCTGAAATTGAAAAACGCACGAAAGACGCTCTGCGCTCTACCAATCTTTTAAAAGTCGCAGCAGACAGTCCGGCGAACCTCTCAGGAGGCGGCAAACAGCGAGTTGCACTGGCAAGGGCACTGGCCATCAACCCTGATGTCATGCTGCTGGATGAGCCGCTCTCCAGCTTAGATCCACATCTGAGGGAAGAAATGCGTTTTGAGATTAAGGATTTGCAGAGAAAGTATGGTTTTTCCATTATCTATGTAACGCATGACCAGTCGGAAGCGATGGCCCTGTCAGACCGTATACTGGTAATGAAAGCGGGCGTGGTACAGCAGGTTGATACTCCGCTGAATGTCTACAATAAGCCTGCTAATAAGTTTGTTTTCAGCTTTATTGGTCTCTCTAACTTTCTGAATATTGCCTGGGAAGATGGCAGGACGTTTGTGAGCGGCGAGAATACTCTGCTGCCCCAAAGCCTGATGCCGCCCGAAGACATGCGTGGCAGCGGCGCGCTTTCCCTGGCGAGCCGCCCGTCAGAGATTGATTTTGTCAGTGACGATGACGGGGACGGACTACGCGGCGTCGTCAGCCGCAAAGCATTCTTAGGGGAATTTATTGATTATCAGATAAAAATCGGTGGACAGGAAGTACGTGTGCAAAAAGGACGGCGCGCACTTGGTCCCAATCTGGGCGAGACGTGCTGCCTGCGTTTACTACGTCCCTCTTGGTATGCCGGAGAATAATAAAAGTAAAAAATCCTGCACCCCTGTTACACACAATGGGGTGCAGGATTTTGTTCGTGCATCATCCTAACGTTTACCTGCTATGGTGCCGATATCTACTGTTTGGGCTATTTTTATAAACTCCTCCATGGCCTTAGTGATATATTTATTTTGCTTATTATAAAAGAAAACATGGCGGAAATTATGGGAGCTATCTATTTTGTAATATGCCATATTGGCATCATGGTTTGCTTTTTGGGCCAATGTGTCGCTGATGATGGTAGCCCCCAAGCCATAGCAAGCAACATTATAAGCAGTAGCAAGCTGGTCTAGTTCTAAAACGATTTTGGGTGTAAGATGACATTCCCGGAAAATTGCATCTGCACGTATTCGCGTATCATTGCCGTCTCTTAAAAAAATGAACGGCTCGTCGGCAAATAAGGCTAACGGAACAGGGTTTGTTTCTGCATCTAAATGTTTTCCGAGGCAAATATCATCTAAGGATAATTGATATTCCCGGGCAAAGATGTTCGCAGGAAGTTTGGGGGGCACGGCCAGAATAAGACATTCGCTGCAGAATAAATGCTTTTCATAGATTGTTTCATCTAAGGAATAATTATCAATTACAAAATCAAGTGCGCCGGAAAACAACAGCTCTTCTAACCGGGCGGAAGCAGCTTCTATCAGGTTTACTTTGATAGCAGGGTATTTAGCTGTGAATTGTGTGATAATCTCCGGAAGAATAAACGAAGCAAACACGTTGCTTGCACCAATGGAAAGGCGTCCGGTTTTTAGTTGGTTTAAATTACTCAGGTAGTTCTCAAACCGGCCTTCGATATCCATAATGGCTTCAATGGCTTTGATATATTCTGCGCCACCTTCTGTCAGTCGAGCAACCTTGCTGCTGCGATCGAAGATACAACAACCGATGCGGTTTTCGACTTTTTTTATTGCTGCGCTTAAAGCAGGCTGGCTGATATACAGGTTTTGCGCTGCCTTTGAAAAGCTTTTTTCTTTATAAACTTCATAAACATACTCTTTCCCTCTAAACATAACAGCTCCTATATATAATCAAACGATTATATTATTTATATTAATAGATGTATTTGATTATATTGTATGCGAATCCTATAATGAAATCAAGAAATGAGCTTTTGGGGGAAAGAACATGAGAAAGTCTATCGGAATCATTGGCGGCATGGGCGCGGCAGCTACTTGTGATTTATTTAATAAAATTATTACCATGACAGACGCCAAATCTGACCAGGAGCATATTCACGTTTTAATAGACTGTAACACCAACATTCCCGATAGAACAAAGGCCATATTAGGCAGAGGAAAAGATCCTGTTCCCGAAATGGTAAGAAGCGGTATTCGCTTGCAATCCATGGGAGCAGATGTACTGATAATCCCCTGTAATACTGCTCACTATTTTTATGATAAGATAACTCCGTTTTTCGATATTCCGTTATTGAATATGTTAGAATTAACTGCTCAGGAAATTAAAAATAGAAATATAGGTAAAATTGGTTTACTGGCAAGTGACGGTACTATTACATCGCGAGTTTATCATACGGTATTGGCGGAGGCGGGAATCGATGTAATCATTCCTTCACCTGAGAATCAGATAAGTGTAATGAATGTTATATATAATGGAGTAAAGGCAGCTAACTGGGATATTGACCTTACTGCATTTTATACTGCAATTGACGAACTTTTTGAACACGGAGCAGAAATGCTGTTATTAGGCTGTACGGAACTCCCGGTCGCATTTGAGCTATTTCACATTGACAGACCGGCAATTGATCCGACTACAGTATTAGCGGCAGCCGCTATCCAGTTTGCCGATCATTCCTTAGGAAAAAGAAACCAGGAATTTCCCTTAAAATACTCATAAAACTTATAGGTTTAATCCTGCACTTGTATGGGTGCAGGATTTTTATTCTGCTGCTAGAAGCTGATAAGAGATAGTGTATATAGGGAATCTATGTAGAAAAGCAAACAACTGCAAAAGATGATGGAGGGTTACTAAATGTTTAAAGAATTTACTAAATTTGCTATGCGTGGCAATGTTCTGGACTTAGCAGTTGGTATTATTATAGGAGCTGCTTTTGGAAGGATCGTATCGTCGTTTGTCAGTGATGTTTTGATGCCTGTGGTTGGTTTGTTTTTAGGAAAGGTGGACTTTACAAATCTCTTTTTAAACCTGTCAGGCACAGATTATCCGACAATCGCAGCAGCCAAGGCTGCCGGAGCTGCTACCTTGAATTATGGTATGTTTATCAATTCGGTTGTTGATTTCTTGATAGTGGCTTTTGCGATTTTTTTACTCGTTACTCAGGTAAACAGAATGTGGCCCAAACCCCAAGCAGTGGCGACAACCAAAGAATGCTCGTATTGCTTTTCCAGTATACATAGTAAGGCATCACGGTGTCCGAATTGTACCTCTGAACTTGATCAATAATTCTTTTGTTCCTTCGACTCCTAAATAACCGGGAGGTAATGATATGGAATGTAAAATAAAAGATCTATCTATAAACTACGAAATAATTGGTCAAGGAAAGCCAGTTATTATGATACATGGCTATTACCCGGACCACAGACTAATGGCCGGATGTATGGAACCTATATTTGCTAAGAAAACAGGCTATAAAAGGATATATATTGATTTACCGGGTATGGGAAAAACGAAAGCTGCAGATTGGATTATTAATTCTGATGTAATGCTCGAAATTGTTATGGCTTTTATTCAGAAAGTTATTCCTGGTGAACGCTTCTTACTTGTAGGTCAGTCTTATGGCGGATATCTCTCACGAGGAATCATTTACAAAATGGGAAGTTTAGTAGATGGGTTATTCTTGCTATGTCCTTGTGTCGTAGCAGATAGTACGAAACGTACTACGCCTGCCCATATTGTATTAAAGCGTGATGATGCCTTATTGTCACAGATTGATTTAAGTGATGCAGAAGAGTTTAATGCTATGCAGGTTGTTCAAAGTAAAAGAATTTGGGAACGGTATAGCGATGAAATTTTAGCCGGAGTGAAGATTGCAGATGATAAATTCTTAAGTCAGCTGCAAAGAACTGGATATGAGTTTTCCTTTAATGTTGATACATTAGCTGAAAGGTTTAATAAACCTACTCTAATGTTGTTAGGCCTTCAAGATGCAACCGTAGGCAATAAGGATGCATGGAATATGTTAGATAACTATCCAAGAGCAGCATTTGCTGTGTTGGATAGGGCAGGACATAATTTGCAGCTTGAACAAGAAGCTGTGTTCAATTGTTTGGTTAACGAATGGCTGACAAGAATTGAAGAAGCGTAGCAGAAGATGGGACAAGGGGACAGGTTCCTTGTCCCAATAATTTTGGAAATTAAAATTGAATATGACATACTGTTGTCTTATTGCCTTGGGTACAATAAAAATAAGTAAGGGTAATCAGACAGGAGGCTATATATATGGCGAACATATCTATCGATAAAACCGAATTTAGCGGCAAGCGAGTTTTGGTCACTGGTGGGACAAAGGGAATGGGCGAAGCTGTAGTTAAGCGCCTTGCAAGCGCCGGTGCTACGGTTATTACAACGGCACGTACTGCTCCAGGCGATCTGCCGCCATCAATTCTCTTTATTCAGGCAGATGTCAGCAAGCCCGAGGGGATAGAAACTGTAGTGAAGGGAGTACGTGAGCGCCTCGGCGGTATCGATATTCTGGTTAACAACGTTGGCGGATCATCTGCTCCTGCAGGTGGGGCTTTGGCAATGAATGATGATGATTGGGCGCAAGTCTTTAATGCCAATTTGTTTTCTGCGGTTCGGTTGGATAGGGCATTCTTACCGGCCATGATGGAGAATCGTTTTGGTGTTATTATTCACATGACATCCATTCGCCGCCGTTTCCCTGCAACGGAAACACTGGCGTATTCAGCTGCTAAGGCAGCGTTAACAAACTATAGTAAAGGACTGGCCAATCAAGTAGCGTCGTATGGAATACGTGTTAACACGGTGGCTCCCGGGTTTATAGAGACCAAGGCAGCAGAGCGGCTTATCCAGCGGCTAGCGGATCATTCCGGCAAGGATTATGATTGTGCAAAACAGGAAATGATGGCATCCCTGGGGGGAATTCCTCTTGGTAGGCCGGGACGCCCTGAGGAAGTGGCCGAGCTGGTTACTTTCCTGGTATCTGACCGGGCTTCCTACATCACCGGATGTGAGCATGTCATTGATGGCGGTACACTGAGAACGATATAGGTAGCATGATCCCATAACAGCTCGGGCCCTTTCGTCCCTTTGGACGAAGGGGTTTTTTATTATTTAACACAAGCTTTACATTGCCTTAACTTGGTGCAAAAAAACGGATGCTATACTGGTGGTAAATGTTGAGAGAAAGGAAGTACATTACATGAAGAAAAATATCGTCAAGACGATAGCTATGGGTCTGCTGAGTACCATGCTGCTGGCAGGCTGCGGAGCGCAAAGCACAACGGGGAATTCTACAGCAAAAGGCGAAAAGACAAAAATTGAGTACTGGCACTGCAATGCCGAGACGCAAGGTGGAAAAACGGTAGAACAGCTTGTAAAAGAGTTTAATGCACAGAGTAAAAACGTAGAAGTAGTGGCCCGTTACAACCCGGATATGTACAAAGGCTTGATGCAAAATCTGCAGGCTGAGGTCGCAACTGGGAAATCACCTGCTATAGTACAAATTGGCTGGGCATTCTTGGACTATTTTTCTAATAATTTTAAATATGTGGAACCACAGGCAGTGATTGATGCTCACTTCCCGGCGGATAAAACGTTTTTGAAAGATAACTTCCTTACCAACGTGTTGGGACTTGCCAAAAACAGCAAAGGCAGCCAGGTGGGGATTCCCTATTCATTGAGTACCCCTGTTTTATATATTAATAAAGATTTATTAAGAAAAGCTGGCTTGGATGAGAATGGACCCAAGACCTGGGAAGAACTGATCCTATTTTCTAATACCATTAAAGAAAAAACCGGGAAATACGGGTTTTATATGCAGGAGCCCGCAGACAACTGGGCACAGCAGGCACTTATGGAAAGTAATGGCGCAAGGATGATGACTGGCGGTAAGGCCAGCTTTGCTTCTGAGGAAGGTATTCAAGCCTATGAAGCCTACGCCAATATGGTAACGAAGACGAAATCAGCGTTACATATTTCCTGGGGTGAAGGTGTTCAGTCCTTTATTGACGGCAATGTAGGTATGCTGTACACGACAATTGCGCAAAGAGCTAATGTCCAAAAAGGCGCATCTTTTGATGTGGCGGCAATCAACTCACCGGCATGGCAGGGCAAACCGAAACGTCTGCCTGCAGGAGGCTGTTTCCTTGCTATCACTGCCCAGACGGAAGCGGAGCAGAAAGCAGCCTGGGAATTTGAGAAGTACCTTTACAGTGTAGAATCGATGGCAGCATGGACAAAGGGTACGGGCTATGTCCCTCCAAGAAAAGATGTAGCAGAAGCAGAAAATGGCCTGAAGAGCTTTTTAGTGGAAAACAAAATGATGGCAGCTGCCACAACACAGATGGATGGTGTAGTATCGTGGACTTCCTTCCCGGGAGATGCAGGTCTTCAGGCAGAGCAGCTTCTGCTTGATGCAAGAGACCGGATTTTAAATGGGTCTATTTCAGCAAGAGATGGGCTGACTCAAACGCAGGAAAAAATCAATGGGCTGCTCAAGTAAAGAGGGCTGAAACATGGATAAAAGGAAAGCATGGCCCAAGTTCATTACAAAAAATTCATTGATGGCGTACGGCCTTATCCTGCCTTCGCTGCTTGTTTTTTCGGTATTTATGTTTTATCCGCTGCTATATACCATTTACTTGAGCTTTTTTGACTGGAATATGATTAAGCCGGTAAAGACGTTTGTGGGCTGGGGGAATTATATTGCCTTGCTGCAGGACCCGCTGACCTATAAGGTCATGACAAACACTCTGGCTTATATTGTGATTTTGCTGATGCTAAATTGCGCAGCACCTTACGCATTAGCTTTCATCCTGTCGTTTGTAATCAAGCGGCGGCAGGGCTTCTATAAAAGCGCTTTTTTTCTGCCAAGCGTTATTTCGCTTGTCGTTGGCTCCATCTTATACCTCTGGATATTAAATCCTATATCCGGGCCGGTTGCGATTATCGCCAAAGCTTTGGGGATCTCAGTGCCCATTTGGAGCAAGACGCAGGGGCTGGTTATCGTCGTGCTGAGTATTATTACAACATGGAAGGTATTTGGCTATAATTTCATTGTTATCTACGGCGGAGTAGCAGGTGTGCCCAGTGAAGTTATCGAAGCGGCAAGGATTGATAATGTTCCGCTTCACCGGATTTTCTTTGATATCGTTTTGCCCATGAGCAGCGCCACGGGTGTATATATTTTTATCATGACAATCGTCCAGGGGCTGCAATATGTGTTTACTCCCATTAAGGTCATCACCCAGGGAGGACCGGATAATGCAAGCTCCAATGCGATTTACAATGTGTATCAGGAGGCATTTACGCTGTATCACACCGGCTATGCCTCTGCTTTTGCTGTTGTGACAATGGCGTTGTTTGTGGTCTTGTTGATTGCTGAATTCAAGTATGTAGAGAAAGGCGTCTATTATGAAAACTGACCGTCAGATCAAGTGGCATATCCTGCTTGTAAGCGCTCTGTTTTTGTCGCTGATGCCGATTATATTTGCAATTTCGAGCTCCTTTAAGGAATTGAGCGAGGCATACGGCAATGTGTTCTCTCTGATTCCCGAGCAACCTACCCTCAACAATTATGTACAGGTATTCTCGCGGCTGCCGCTGGCCCAAATTACGACAAATACCTTTGTGATCGCAGTGGCTGTCACGATTTTTAAAACCGTTACCGGAATACTGGCCGCCTATGCTTTTGTTTATTTTGAATTCAAAGGAAAAAATGTTCTCTATTTCATTCTGATCAGCACCATCTTTGTTCCCTTTACCGTTACAATGATTCCCAATTATCTCACCGTATCACAGTTGGGCTTCCGTAATAGTATTGTCGGGGTTATTATGCCTCAGCTCAGTGATGCTACCGGTATTTTCCTGATCCGGCAGGCAATGCGAACCATTCCGCGGTCCCTGATCGAGGCGGCGCGTCTGGATAAGGCCGGGCACATGAAAATTTTGGGTGATATTGTGCTTCCCCTGGTAAAGCCTGCAGTTGTTTCTACGGGTATTATGTTTTTTATCAACTCCTGGAATGAATATGTTTGGCCCGTCCTTATTCTTAAGGATAAGGTAAACTATACACTGCCTCTGGCGCTGCAGCTTTTTATCAGCTCCGAGGGAGGGACGGATTTCACAGTTGCTATGGCGGTGTCGGTGATCACCATGATCATTCCGCTGGCGCTTTATATTGTTTTCCAGCGTTATATCATTAACACTTTTACTTCCTCAGGCATTAAGGGTTGATGAGCTGTATCTCCTTTTTGGAAAGGCGGGAAGAACATG
The DNA here is from genome assembly GCF_032013335.1 of Anaerospora sp. NCBI lineage: Bacteria > Bacillati > Bacillota > Negativicutes > Selenomonadales > Sporomusaceae > Anaerospora > Anaerospora sp. Next base: position 72,488 of record NZ_DALZUO010000007.1, read on the forward strand.
AAAGAAATTGTCTTTGAGAATGTATGTAAGACATACGGCAGCACGAAAGTCATAGAGAATCTGAACCTTGCAATCCGGCCGGGAGAACGGCTGATTTTGCTGGGAGCGTCGGGCTGTGGTAAATCAACAACGTTGAGGATGGTTGCCGGGCTCGAGGACATTACCTGCGGCAACTTATACATGAATGGGCAAAGAGTCAATGATGTAGCCAGCGGGGAACGGAATGTAAGTATGGTGTTTCAAAATTATGCTCTTTTTCCGCATATGACGGTAGCTGACAATATTATTTATGGGCTCAAGATACAAAAGCTGCAAAAAGAAGAAATCGGGCAACGACTGAAAGACGCAGTAAATATGCTGGAACTTAACGGACTCGAGGATCGGAAGCCGAAAGATCTGTCAGGTGGACAGCGTCAGCGCGTGGCACTGGCACGGGCAGTGGTGAAACGAAGCGACCTTTTGCTGCTCGATGAACCGCTTTCTAATCTGGATGCTCAGCTTAGAGTTCATGCCAGAAAAGAATTAGTAAAGATACACCAGGCCTATCGGCAAACCTTTATTTATGTTACCCATGATCAGGTCGAGGCGATGACGGTAGGAGACCGGATTGCGCTCATGCATGAAGGCCATTTGCAGATGCTCGATAGCCCATCTAATGTATACCATCGGCCGGCAAATGTTTTTACAGCAAAATTCATCGGATCACCTTCGACGAATATCTTTCAGGCACACTATGCAGACCGGTCTATTTATATCGGCAAGCAAGCCGTTCGCCTGCCTGAGTACTGGAGTGCCTGGCTTGGGAAGCACGGCTGCAGGGAGTTTTATCTGGGAATTCGTCCGGAGCATATCAAGCTGGAGCGCGAAAAAACAGATAACGTATTTACCGGTACCGTTAGGTATGTTGAAGAATACGGTAATCGCTGCGGCGTTTATTTTGATCTTGAAGATAAGGAAGTTGTCGCCATTTGTGATAAGACCGACTTGAAACCGGGAAAACGGGTGTCCTTCGGGCTTGATGTTGACAAAATCCATGTATTTGATAAGCATACGACTATGAATATTGGATATCCGGAGGTGTATCATGAGCATGTATATCAGTACCAATCTATATAATCCCGGTCGCCTACAGGAAGTATTTCAATTAATGGATGAGATTGGCGATCCATCGGTTGGTATTGAATTGTTTCCTCAGTGGCAGAGTGAAGTATTCTGCAATGAATTGGCGAAACAAATGGAAGATCTTATGCAATACCCCATTTCGCTGCACGGTCCCTACTATTGTACTGAGCATAGCAAGCCGGAAGGTACGGAAGAGTATGCGAGATCAATGCAATACTTTTATCAGACGCTGCAGTTGTCCCGGCGGCTGAAAAGTAAATATATCGTCTATCACCATAATAATTGTCTGGTTGAGCCGGAGCGCAGGGATGAAATGATCAGCGTTTCCACAGAAAACCTTAGGAAGCTCAGACGTGAGGCAAAACATTTTAACGCCCAAATCGTTATTGAAAATGCAGGTGTGCTGTCCCGGGGCAACATGTTGTTTGATGAAGAGCAGTTTATCCAGATAGCACTTAGTATGCCGGAAAATATTTTGCTGGACGTGGGTCATGCCCATGCCAACGGCTGGAATATCGGCAAGGTCATTGCAAAGCTTGCCCATAAAATCATTGCCTATCATGTGCACAACAATGACGGCTGTGAAGATAACCACAACCGCATTCACGAAGGCACACTGGATTTCGCCCAGTTTTTGGCGTGCTATCAAAAACATACGCCCCAGGCTGATATTGTCATTGAATATGGGCCTCAGTATGCTCATGACCGGAATGGCATTGTGCAGGATGTGGCCTATATCAATAAGGTGCTGAATTGCAAGCAGACGGCCTAAAGGGTGGAAAAAAGAAGAACTCCTGTGAAATCGCTGAGATTTTGCAGGAGTTCTTTTGCGTTGAGAGTAATTGTTTAAAGATATAGAATGGTGAGTATGGAGGAACTATGAAACTAACAGTTCTAGTTGATAATAATACAATCATTGACCGGTATTTTTATGCTGAGCCGGGAGTATCATATCTGATTGAATGCGGAGATAGCCGCTATCTGTTTGATACGGGCTACTCTGATATATTTCTGCGAAATGCCATGAAAATGGGCATTAATCTGTTAACCTTAGATGCAATTGTTATTTCTCATGGTCATAATGATCACACATGGGGACTGGGTGAGTTAGTCAAACTGTATGCTGAGGCCGCAGCTGAAGGGTATAAACACACGAAACCGACAGTGATCGCACATCCCGATGCATTTTTAGACAGAAATGTAGCTGGAGTTGATGTAGGAGCAATGCTTTCTGTCAACCAGCTAGAAAAAGCTTTTCTCGTAAAGCTTAGTAAGGCCCCTTTATGGCTGACTCCTCAACTTGTATTTTTAGGAGAAGTTGAGAGGTCTAATTCCTTTGAGACAGGAAATGCTATCGGGAAGGTATTGCGAAATGGTAACTGGGAAGAAGACGATATATTGGATGATTCGGCACTGGTCTATATGTCTGAGCAGGGCCTGGTGGTGATTACGGGCTGTTCCCATGCCGGCATTTGCAATATTATCGAATATGCGAAAAAGGTGTGTAAGGAAGAGCGAGTGTACGATGTCATTGGCGGATTTCACCTGTTAAATCCTTCAGCGAATAAGCTTAGTAATACAGTTGATTATTTTAAACGCTGTCAGCCTCATGCCATTCATGCCTGCCATTGTACAGATTTGCATTCAAAAATAAGCTTAGCCCAGGCTGCCAACATTGAAGAGGTTGGTGTGGGATTAGTGTTGGAGTATAAATAGGGCAATGGATTGAAAATAGGTCTAAAGAGTAGCAACATAAAAAGAACTCCTGCAAAATCCGTATGGATTTTACAGGAGTTCTTTTACTAGCTATGCTGCTGACTATCTTCTCTTGCCGAAGATGCGCAGGAGATAAAGAAAGAGATTAATAAAATCAAGATATAAGGTAAGAGCGCCAAGTACGGCAAACTTGCCGACTTCCTCTTCATCATTCAGGCTATGAGCCATCTCTTTAAGCCGCTGAGTATCATAGGCCGTCAAGCCAACAAAAATCAGCACGCCAAGGTAGGTTAGGACCCACATTAATGCCGGGCTTTGCAAAAATAGATTAACCAGGGACGCAATGATCAAGCCAATTAAGGACATAAAAAGAATGCTGCCCCACTTGCTTAAATCAGACTTGGTTAGATAGCCGTAAGTGGTCATAGCGCCAAAGGTACCGGCAGTGATAAAAAAGACGGTAGCGATAGATTCCTGTGTGTAAAGCAAAAAGATTGAAGCTAAAGTCAGCCCGTTCAATGCGGCATACGTAAAGAACAAAAAGCTGGCTGCTGTTGCGCTGAGTGACTGAATCGAGCGGCTAAGCACAAAAACAATGCCCAAATTTGCGATTAACAAACCGTAGAAAACAAATTTACTGCTAAAGATCATACTGAGCAGGAAGGGTGAGTGAGCGGTATAATACGCAAGTATTCCTGTTGCTAAAAGACCAGAGGTCATCCAACCGTAAACCTGCATAAAGAAGCTTTGTACAAGCGCTACCGTTTTACCAGTAGAAGTATCAAACCGGGAAGGGATATTATTGCTCATTAGGTCAACAACTCCTTTCGACAACTTTATGGATAATTTTACTATACTATAGGACTAATTAGTTTCGCAAGAAGAAAGAAGCGGATATTAACACAGATGATAATTAATATCAACAAAATTTAAATTTTTGGTAAAAAACACTTGAATTTTTCCGATCGGAATAGTATGATATAAGCAAGTAAAGATTCAGCTACATAAAACCTAAGGGGGTTTATTATATGAAACAGGTAGAATTAAAATATGGTTTTGAGGCTTTGGAGCCTTTTATTGATGAGGCAACAATGAGAACGCATTATCAGAAGCATCATGTGACCTATACGAATAACTTTAATGCGGCCCTGGAAAAATTACCGGAGCTGGCCGGAAAAACAGACGTGGAGATTCTGGCGAATTTGAACGCTATTGCCGATGCAGGGTTGCGTACAGCAATTCAAAATAACGGCGGCGGTTTTTATAACCATAATCTGTACTTCTCCACCATTTCGCCGGAAGGCGGCAAAGAACCGGTGGGGTCACTGGGCGGACAGATAGAACGTGATTTTGGCAGCTTTGCTGAATTCAAGGAAAAAATATCCGCTGCTGCTATTGGACGCTTCGGTTCAGGTTGGGCCTGGCTGTCCAGCGATGCTGCCGGCAAACTGGCAATTACTTCAACTCCCAATCAGGATAATCCGCTCATGGAATCGGCTGGAAAGTGGACACCTATTCTAGCGATTGATGTATGGGAGCATGCATACTATCTGAAATACAAAAACTTGCGAGCTGATTACGTCAAAGCATTTTTTGAAGTCATTGACTGGCAGGAAGTCGCCAAGCGATACGAGTTATCAGTTCGATAAACAGGATGATGTAAAAGATAAACCGTAGAAGGAGAGTCTTTCTAACGAGCAGAATCCTTAAAATTATTAGTGAAATGAAGAGCCCCCTATTGTAGAATGAAAGTAACTACGATAGGGGGCTTTTTAAATGGTCAGACAGAAAAAAGCTAAACCTCAAAAAATATCCATATGGTGTGAAAAGTGTGATAAACCGGGAGCTTACACTGCTAGTAATCCGGAAGAAAACAGGTTGCTAATTTGCAATAAATGTGAGTGGATGACTTCTGACGTATGGTGTCCTAAGTGCGGGATGGGAGGACCGTTTGTTGATCATATTGAAGAAAGGCCACTCAAGTGGCAATGTCCGGAGTGTAAGACAGAATTTTCCCTTCCAGAAGAATTCTATGAGGAACCTATCCGGTTTCGCTTGGAGCGACAAACGAAGAAGCCTAACACAAGAATGCTTATGCAGGACTCTATTGACTGGATTTTTTCAATAAATAAGTACGTGTTGCTACTTCCTCCGGTGATATTATATGGCATTTTATCTCTTGCGAATGAATGGATTGTCGGCGAAGCTAGTTTTTACGCTGAACTTTTCCGGCGAGGAATATTTGTTTTGGGCATCGCTTTTATTTTTTCCCCGATATTTATTATGTTGCTCAATATATGGTTGGATAGATGCAAGACAATCTGGGGAATCAAAGAAAAAGTAAAAACTACAGGATTTCTATTGTTACCTTTACTAATCATATCTTTTTGGTATATCCCAACAGCCTCACAATTTCTTGATTACGTCCTTGATTATCCTGTAGTTCAAGAAGGCAGGGCTTTTACAGGGCGAGGCGTGGTGCAGGAGGTAATCCGAAAAAAAGGAATTGTCGGAGCGAATGTATGGATTAATGGACAGTTATTCTATTATACCTGGTATGATAGAAATGAAATTAAGCCAGGTGATCAGGTGACAATAAAATATTCTCCTAGGAGCAGGCATATCATTGATGTATTAGCTAAAAATTAGTTTGCCATAGGAGGCAGTATGAATAAGCAAATGGTCACTTTAGATGGAAGTCAATTTAATAATATTGAAGAATTCTATTGTGAAATAGGTAGAGTGTTTACAAGTAACTTAACGTGGGAAATCGGGTGTAATTTGGATGCTTTTAACGATGTATTATACGGTGGATTTGGTGTGCATGAATGTGGAGAGTCACTTACTATAATATGGCAGAACTCTTGTAAAAGTAAATTAGATCTAGGTCACAGTGCAACTGTTCAGTATTATGAGAAGATGCTTATAACTTGTCATCCCACTAATAAGCAAAAAGTAAAAATTAGGCTTGATGAAGCAAGGAGAGGGCGCGGTAGTACACTGTTTGATCAAATAATTGAAATCATTCAAAGCCATGATCATGTAAAATTGATATTAAGCTAAAGAAATACCAATGGATTACAAAACCGGTCCACATCTTTAACGATGGCGCCGGGTTTGGTTATTGGAGCTTTATAATACGTTGTTATTCGGCTCTTCATAAGTGATAGCCGTCGTTTTACCGTTGTGAAGGCGACAAATAACTGGTAGCGGCATTGGCTGGACATATAGAACGTAATTTAGCAGTTGTGCTGAATTCAAGAAAAAATATTGGCTACTGCTATTGGACTCTTCGGGTCCGGCTGGGCCTTATAACTAAAGGGTGCACACTTGTTATTCAAATGGTGCAGGATTTTTATCTTTCTGGTAGAAACTGGTTAGAAGTATGCTGGTAATTAAAAAACGCAAGAATCAATACCCCAGTTCAAAAAATAAAGGGGGGACATATATGGTAGAGACTTTTTTACGGACATTTTTATTGCTTTTGATTTTGAGTGTACCGGTAAACGCTTCAAACGGAGTTGCCATGCCTGGCCAGGCAACAGCATCACAAGTTAAAACATATATGGAAGAACAGAAATCCGCTGAAAAGAAAGAACTGTCTGCCGATCAATGGCTGGAAAAAGGTATGCAACTTGCGGAGCAAAAGAAATTTAGCGAGGCAATAGCCGCATATGAACAGGCGATCAAATGTAATCCTCGAATGGATTCCGCTTATGCAGAAAGAGGCAAGGCCTACCTATTTACAAGGCAATATGGCGCAGCTTTAGAGGATTTTTCCCAAGCAACGGAAATCAGCCCTCGTAATGCTGCGTATATTTGGTTTAAGGGATTGGCATATGCAGGAAAGGGTCAACACCAATTGGCGATTGAGCAGTATAAACAAACGCTGACAGTAAATTCTGCAATGTATATGGCTTATTGGAATCTGGGGTTATCTTATGAGCGGTTAGGAATGAGAGACGAAGCGAATAAGGCTTTTACTGCCTTTGTGGAAAATGCACCTTCAAATTATCCTAATTATGATTTGGCAAAGAGTCGTCTTCAGCAGACACTAGCTACTGGAGCAATCAATCAGAATCAAACACATAAATTTATCTTTGATTATTTAAAAACTGATTATCTTGCAATCGATTTTAAAGATGACCGATGGAAACTTGGCTTTGAGGATTTGTCCAAAAATATTATTTTGGAATTTGTAAGCGGCAATGAAACGGTTAATAATTGGTCAGAATTAATTACCATCCAATTCATTGGTGATTATAAAAATATAACTCCTCAACAATATGCCTCTCTGCTAAAAAAACGTTATAGCAGTTATGGTGAAAAAATGTCGTTTGCTGTGCTTCGAGAATCAGAGAAGGATTTATTAATTGAGTACCGACTTTCAGGGCATTCAGGGATGCAAGATGAACATACAATAACGAGGATCATAAAAGGAAAAGGCTGTTTGGTATTTGTTCATTACGCAGTAAAACCCTTCATGTCACCTGAGCAAAAGGGGTTAGGCCTGGCTATTATAGAAAATGCCCGTTATTATGATCATTTTCCTAACTAAATTGAGTACTGTATGACATTATATCGATCAGAATTGCCGGTTATTCATATATGAAAAGGAGATGGTGAATTTGAAGCTAAAGTTAGTATTTGTTTTGACATTTATTTTCTTGCTTATTTTTTCAACAGGTCTTTCAGCTGAGGCTAATTCACTAGCAGATCCAAGTGAAAAAGGAAAAATATCCGTAGTAGTGTTTTTAGACCGATTTCTAAAAGAGGATAATCAATGTCTAGAAATAGTGAAAAAGAGCCTAAATGATAAATTCAATGGAGCCAATATTGCGATATATGGAGATAATAGTTCAAAATCGCCGGAGTATCTAGAATTTATTGAGAAACTACAAAGTGACCCTGCGAACGAGAAAGGCATCCGGATTATTCCTACGAAATATCTCTATAAATATGGTAAAGATACTAATGCAAGCCATGTTGTATTGATGAAAATTAGCTCAGTTGGTTTTGATGTCAATATCTGGTCAAATAAAACAATAGTCCGAATAAAACAAGAAGTAACGGTATTATCAGTTGAACCTAATAAAATTGTTTTGAACAACATCTTTGATACTGGTGAGAAACTTAAACCATTCAGGGAAGCTCTTCAATTATCAATGAACCAGTTGAAAAATGAGTTTAAGTGGACACCACAGTCTTTACAGGAAAGTGAAGTCAAACCAGTATCTGAGAATCGCGTAGCAGTATTAGCCTTTTTGCCAAGGAAATTTCAAATGGAATCTGAGCTCTACTTAAAGGTGAAGGACTCAATAGCTGAAAAAATCAAAGATGCGGATATCACAGTGTTTAATGATTTTCAAGCGAAGTCGCCAGAGTATATGGAGTTTATTGGAAATGTGCTCAATGACAGCGCAGTGCAAAAAGCATTCATTGTTAAAAAAGATCATGCGGTTAAATACGGAGCAGATGCGGGTTATCGTACTGTGGTGGTATTTAAGCTTAGTATAACGGATGAAGATGCAGCCGGAGGGCTTAGTTTTGGTACTGATTACAGGTTGAAAGAAGATATATCGATTATAGATGTGGAATTAAACAAATATCTTGCAAATTACGTCTTTGATACCGAGAAGCGAATGAGGCTAAATACAGCTCTGGATACTATAATAAGCAAGTTTAAAAATGAATTCACTATACCATCTGCAATTTATATGGCTAAAGAATAATAGCGAATGACAAGGAAATGGGTTGTTGATATTGCAATATCAACAACCCGTTTCCTTGTTTTGTCTATTTACTTTGAAAATCTTTATTACAATGCCCTTCATAAAATCGATAGCCGTTTTTACCGTTGTGCTTTGCAATATACATGGCTGAGTCTGCCTTCGTTACCAGTAAATCAGCCTCTGTACCATCGGAAGGAGCGATACTAATGCCGATGCTGCTGGTGACAGTTACTTCCGCACCCATAATGGGGATAGGCTTAGCTAATGCTTCGATAATGCTCTCGGCAATTGTTTGGATAACACGCTTGCCGGTTATCTGGGGTAAAATAATCGTAAATTCATCTCCCCCTATGCGCGCAACAGAATCTGATTTCCTGACACTGGCGCTAAGTCTTTGTGCGACTGTTTTGAGCACAATATCACCAGCGTCATGACCATGAGTATCATTGATTTTTTTAAACCCGTCAAGATCTACAAATAGTAAACCACACATATCAACGTCGTCTGCATTGGCAAGCATCTCAACAAGCCGCTCCTGGAAAAGCGTACGATTGGATAAGCCAGTTAGCGCATCATGGTTTGCCATATAGATTGCTTTTTCGGCAACGAGGTGCTTCTCCGTTACATCAGTCAAGGTGATTAGGTAGCAATCGGCATGCTTATCGGTTATCTTAGTCACCTTTGCTTCCAGGTATTGAATGTACTCGCCTGCAGCTGTTTGAAAAGAACATTCGACGACATTGCCGTCATGAAGCGATGCTAACGCGTTAGCATCGAGATTCATACTGTTAAAGAGGCTGTGAGGATCAATACTGTTTTTATCGCAATTGAGAATGCGGGAGAGTTCTTTGTTGGAACGCACAGAACCTAGCATGGCGTCGGTAACCAATATGCCAACAGGTGAATTGTCAATGATACGATTAAGCAGGTTATGCAGAATAGTTTCATCATAGACAACTTCTAAAGAATTAGTTCTTTCGTAAATGACAACGATGGCATAGCCTAGCAGCAAAAAGCCTGTGCCTGAGATCAGATGGGCAAACCACCACAGGGAAGTCCAGGGAGTGGTAAGCAGAAACGCTGTAGAGGCTTGGACAAATAAAAACTGAGCTGCAAGATGGAATTTCATGATATAACTGCGAACTGGTGAAAGTAAAATTTTACCGATAGAGCAAAGTGAAATCAGTAAAGCTGCTAATTCAATGTATTTAATATAAATAAGGGGAACGGCTCCGCTGCTATGCGTGAAATAAAAGGCAAAGCCGACTAAAACTAAAAAGAAGAGGAAATGAGGCCAAAAAAGGTTTTTTTGTGTGGCTAGAACTTCCTCAGGCAGAACCCGCAACCGGCAGAGACCTAAAAAAAGATAGCCAGACATGATGAGCCTGGATATGGGACCAAAAATAATAAATTGTGCCAAGTTATGGGAAGAATGATCGGTGAGAATACCATGAAAAGCATAGATTGTTACAAAGCCGAGGTAGCCAAGTGATACATATCGCAAAAAATCACTGCGGCTGTTTTTAAAACTCAAGTATGCCGCATAAGCAATAAAAGCGGAAAGCAGTTCGGCAAATAAAATAGCTACTTTATGAAACGCCAGCATGGGGAATTTTTCCGGAGAATCAATATAGAGCAAATACAAAATGCCGGAAAAGGGGAAAAAAGTAAGCCAGCAGAAAGTTAGAAGCTTGAATATAGTACGAAACATACTGCACCTCAATATTGTAAAGAATGGCAGGTTCAATTATATAGCAAGAAAGGAAGTCCTGCTACCCTATGATGAGGGAGAAACGATGAATATTACAATGTTCAACTTTTTAGAAAATTAAATTGACTGACTACTTATATTGGAATATAATGTAGTTGTCTAGACAACTGGGGGGTGGTGTATACAAATGAATTTTAAATTAGATGAATCATTAGGATTTATATTAAATAAAGTGAATACAAAGCTAAAAAATGAATTACTTCAACGCTTAAAAGAAAAGGATGTAACTCCGGAGCAATGGGCAGTATTAAACTGTTTATGGGAACAAGAAGGGATTACCCCTAAAGAGTTATCAGATTTGACCTTTAAAGATAAACCAAACACGAATCGCATTCTGGAGAAGTTAATCACAAAGGGCTTAGTGATTCGAAAATCTCATCCCGTGGATAAGAGAGCATTTCAACTATTTCTAACTGAAAGCGGCTGGGCATTGCGGGAACAATTAATTCCGAAGGTTAAGGAGCTTTTAGCTAAAGCAACAACAGGAATCGAACAGCATAAAGTAACAGAACTGAAGAAACTGCTCAATCAAATATACGATAATGTTAAATAGCTGTTTTTTTGCAGTTATGGTTGTTGTGACAACTATAACTGCAAGTTGAACTACAAAAAAAATGGGGGGGAGAATATGGATAGTCATTTAGCTAAGGAATTGAGCTTGCATGATGAACCGGTAGCTGTTTTGCTTAGCAACGAAAAAGTGGAAGGGGCACTTCAGAGTAAAGAAGGGCAGTGGAGCTGTACAATTCCGTTAATGCTTGCAGCAGCAAAAGGGAAAACATCTGTTTTTGAACGTAAAACAACAGGCTGTATAGGTGGTAAGGTGGGATTAGGATTTGGTCAATATCCCAATTATCCGGGTGGCATTGAATATTTTTTATCAGTTGGGAAAAACGGCTTATTTGAAGGGGAAGGATATAAAAAAAATCCGCAGCTCGGAGCAGACTTTGTTGACTGCTTACCAATCACAGATATTCCTTATCAGTACGTCATATTTAAACCCCTATCACAAATTGATGCTAGTAAGGAAATACCTGAGTTGATTGTATTTTATGTGAATGCTGACCAGTTATCAGCCCTTACGGTGCTTGCAAACTACAATAGATTGGGTAATGAAAATGTGATGATTCCTTTCAGCTCAGGCTGTCAAGCGATCTTTCTTCTTCCCTACGCGGAAGGGCAAAAAGAAAATCCAAGAGCAGTAGTAGGATTGACCGATATTACCGTACGGCCCATGGTTGAGCCTGGCATGCTGTCATTTTCTGTACCGTATAAAATGTATTTGGAAATGGAAGAGAACATAGTAAATAGCTTTTTAGAAAAAGAAATATGGCACAAGGTTACTGCGAGAATGGGAAACTAGTAAATTAGTTTCTCAATATACGTATCATTTTGGAGATTTGATTTGCCACTTGATGACCGTATCGTATTAACACCTGAAATTTCTGCAGTTCATTTGCTATCGCTGTTTCGGCAACTTTGTCAGGCTTTTTCACATTAGCTAAGGTAGGCACAAGTTTTGCTGCCACGTCGGTATACAGAAATGATAGGAGAATAAATCCCACAGATAAAAGCAATGCGTACTTGCTGAATGCGTAAGGCCAAATTGTAATCTCGCTAATGCCAATGCGGTATTGTCCATTTGGCCTCTTTATGTAAGATTTCTTTTAAGTATTTATTATTTTGGCATTTTTTATCAGGCAAGAGGGATTGATGGCAGATATTGGTAGTGCGTTGGCATGAATATTGCATCAGTTTAATTACATGTAATAAACAGGAGGTATTGATGGTATGGCTTACAAAGTGAAATTGGGAATTTCAGCCCGCCACATCCACTTGAGTGGAGGCGATTTTGAGAAGCTGTTTGGACTCGGTGCAGTTCTTCATCCGGTTAAAGCTCTGAGGCAACCCGGCCAATACGCTAGTGAAGAACGAGTTGATATTTTCACTTCAACAGGAGTAATCCATGGATTGCGAATATTAGGGCCAGTCCGGAAACAAACTCAAATTGAGCTGGCACCTGCTGATGCCCGAAAAATAGGCCTAAATCCACCGGTGAGGGATTCGGGGGATCTGGCAGGAACTCCGGGGGTCACGATTGCAGGTCCTCAAGGTCAGGTTGTAATTTCTGAAGGCGTTATTATTGCGTCCCGTCACATCCACCTTGATACCGCTACTGCCGCTGAGCTGAAGGTAAAAGATAAGGAACTTGTAAAAGTCCGTATTAAGGGCAAACGCTGCGTAGTATTTGAAGATGTTTTGATTCGGGTTCGTGATGATTTTATGCCGGAAATGCATATTGATACAGACGAAGGAAATGCTTGTTTGGCTGAGAATGAAGAAATGGTAGAGGTAATTTTAAGCGTAGCGCGGCAGTAATTAAAAATAGGAAAGAGGGGGGCTAAAGAGTGGAATACTGTATGGAAGTAACCCGAGACATCGTAGTTAAGATGATTGAACATGGCAGTTTTGACGAATTGCCAACAGCAACCAGCGAGGCTGGAGCTTTACAGAGCAGTCAACTTATGGCAATGCAAATTTGTAAGGTCTATGAAATGTTGTTTGAAACGATTTCGAGACTGGAAAGTAATAGTTCAGACCAAGATCTTTATTTAGTAGAAAATCAAACATAGTGCTTGGTAGGAAGTAGAAACTACAGGCAAAAAAAAACGCAAGCTGACCGATAAGGTACAACGGCTTGCGTTTTTCTATCGACATACTTTTAGCGATGCTTTTTTCTCCGAACTTTTGGCACGAGATATGCACAGAAAAGATAATGTGCAAAAACAAAAGAGGTGGCGATTAAAAGTGAGACTGAATAAAATAATCCGCTCCGGTCAGGAGGTAAATCTATGATCAATCGTACGGGCAACCTATGCCACAATATGAATGCCACTCTGCAGGAAATTGTGTTGATGCTGTTGCAAAGCGGCAGGGATAAGTTTTATTTTGATTTTCCCGGCAGCGAAGATAAGCAAGGGGTTTTGGAGGAGAGAGAAGTACTAGCGGCTTTTGCCGGCGGTGTGCCGGGAAAAGCCACGTTACAAGATTTGGGGGCAAGTTATCTGCTGGAGATAGAGGGAAAAAACAAGACACTGTCAGCCGGACAACTTGTCGAAGGTTTTTTTAAGGAATTTTTGCTATCCGAACGGTTTATCGATATTCTCAATGCAATTCATAATGGGATTATGGTTGTGGATAAAGACAATACAGTTACGTTTATTAATTCTGCTTACACTCGTTTGACCGGGGTTACTCCTGAAGACGTGATTGGTCGTAACCTGTGTGAGGCGCGGCCGAGCGCTAAATTGCCGCAGGCTGTTTTTTCAGGCAAAACAATGTGTGGTATTCATCGCAAAGTCGGGAAGGTAGAATATATTGTTGATTGTCATCCGATTATTGTGAGAGGGATTGTTTCGGGTGGAGTATCGATTTTAAGGGACATCACAGAGATTCAAAATCTGGTAGAGCGGCTCAGAAAATACCGGACGACGGTTAATACATTAACTGGACGCGTAAAGGAAGGACATAAGGCCAAATATACATTTGCCGATATCGTAGGAGAAAGCCCTCTGATACTGAATGCTAAGAAACTGGCCAGAAAAGTCGCTGGCTCGGATATAAACGTCTTGATTATTGGGGCAAGTGGCACGGGTAAAGAGCTTTTTGCACATGCGATTCATAATGAAAGTCAGCGTCAGCAGGACGCGTTTGTAGTGGTCAATTGTGCATCTATTCCTAAAAATCTGCTAGAAAGTGAACTGTTTGGTTATGAGGCGGGCGCTTTCACGGGCGCCAGTAAATCCGGTAAAGTCGGGCTCCTTGAGATCGCGGACCGCGGGACGTTGTTTTTAGATGAAATTGGCGACATGGATCTGGAGCTGCAAGCTAAGCTGCTGCGAGTTCTCCAACTCGGACAGTATCAGAGAGTCGGCAGTACTGAGACCTGCACCGTCGATGTCCGGATCATTGCAGCTACTAATCGCGATCTGGAAAGAATGGTGGAATCGGGGAATTTCCGCGGTGACTTTTACTATCGGTTAAATGTGGCACAAATAAGAGTTCCCGCACTTAAAGACAGAAGTAGTGATCTGGATATACTGGCCAGGCATTTTTTGGAGAATGTTAACAAGTATGGTAAGGAGGCGATTTCGTTAGCTGATGAAACGATGGACATACTGCGAAGTTACTCTTGGCCGGGAAATGTGAGGGAATTTGAGAATACCCTTAAGTTCCTTGCCAGTATTACCGATTCTCCGGTTATTGCAGCCAATAGTTTGCCAGATAGTTTTCTGCAGCGGATCGCCCGATATAAGGATAATGCAACAAATCAGGCCGGGCTGCTCTCTGAAGTAGTCGCTAATAGTGAAGAGCAGATGTTGATAAGGGCATTGAATTGCTTTGGGCGAACAGTTGCCGGCAAAAAAGCTGCCGCAAAATCATTGGGGATTTCTCTGGCGACTTTGTATAACAAGATTAGTCACTATAATATATAAGTTTCTAGAATATTCTAGAAATGTAGATAGTAGATAAAGAATTTACCCTATGAATCAATCCCCTTTTTTGTTTCTCTCTTTCATAAACTGGGTTACCTATTTTTTCTCTGAGTTTCTAGAAAATTCTAGAACTATCTAATACTTTAATACGGAATAATTTTACAAAGGCTGTCAATACAGGGTATTGGCAGCCTTTGTTTTCTTGGCATACATTTTGCAATAGTAAATACTGCAGGATTTATTTTCCGGAGAATAAGCCCTGCCGGAGAGTTTAAAGAGGTGCATCTTTTTTAGCAAAACTAAAATATGAAGGGATTGAAGTCCTATGTTACCGTTGACCGGAATAAAGGTGGTTGATTTAACCCGGGTAGTGGCCGGACCGGTTTGTACACTGAATCTGGCTGAGATGGGCGCTGAAGTAATCAAGATTGAGGCTCCCGGCAAGGGGGATGACACTCGGGCGACACCACCCTTTATCAATGGTGAAAGCACTTGGTTCATGATGATGAATTGCAACAAGAAAAGTATTACCTTAGACCTCAAAAGCCAGGAAGGCAAAGAAGTGGTTTGGCGGCTTATTGATCAGGCGGATATATTTGTTCAAAACTTCAGGCCCGGTGTCGCTGATCGACTGGGATTTAGCTACGAAGCCGTAATGGCTAGAAATCCCCGAATGATTTATTGCTCTATTTCAGGGTACGGCAGTGATGACGAAAGAGGAGCATATGATCCCGTTATTCAGGGCGAATCAGGGTTTATGTCAGTTACCGGAGATCCTCATGGAGAGCCCATGAAAGTTGCAGTCCCTATTTGTGACTTAGTGAGTGCCTTATATGCCGTACAAGGGATACTGTATTCTCTCATTCAAAGGGATAAGACCGGCCGGGGGCAACATATCGACATCAGTATGTTAAGTGCCATGATATCGCTGTTTCATTTACCGGGCAGTAAATATTTGGGCACAGGGCAAAATCCTCCCCGTATGGGAAATGCTCATCTGGCTTTTGCCCCTTACCGGCTGTTCTCTACGTCTGATGGCTATATAGACATAGCTTGCGGCAATGACTCTTTATACTGTAAATTTTGCGATGCTCTTGAACTAGGCCAGTTAAAAGCTGATCCCCGTTATTTAAAAAATAAGGATCGGATGGCAAACAGGGATCAGCTTAACCAGATCCTGGAGCCTGTGCTACAAAAGAAAGACACGGCCAAATGGTGTGAGATCCTCACGAAGGCCGGTGTTCCCAGCGGTCCGATACGCACCACTGTCGATATTTTTACAGATCCGGTTCTTCAACAAAAAGGAGATATCATCGATATAGAACATAGCAAGGCCGGAAAGATAAAAATCGTGGGCAATCCTGTCAGGATGTCTGAGACCTCCGTTGAATACCGTCCGGCGCCAGAACTCGGTGCCAACAGCCGGGAGATTCTGCAAGAGTTAGGGTATAGCTCTCAGGAAATCTCCATGATGCAGGAAAATGGCATCAGCTAAATCGTTATTGCAACTTGCGGTTTACGACCATTGCAAATATTTCGTGGAGGTGTATGTATGGCCACCAATCTTGAAAAAATTCAGGATTTTAAAAAAAGGCAGGAAAAGATTAAACTGGGCGGCGGCGTTAAGCGGATAGAGAAGCAACATGCGAATGGTAAACTGACTGCCCGGGAACGCCTTGATTTATTGCTTGATCCAGGATCATTCGTGGAAATAGACCAATTTGTTCGTCATCGCTGCACCAATTTTGACATGGCGCAGACAGAAGCTTTGGGTGATGGCGTTGTCACTGGCTACGGTACAATCCACGGCCGGCCGGTAGCTGTGTTTGCTCAAGACTTCACCGTTCTTGGCGGATCTCTCGGCGAGATGCATGCGGCAAAAATTGTGAAGGTGCAAGAATTAGCGATGAAATCGGGGATACCCATGATCGGGCTCAATGACTCAGGGGGCGCGCGGATCCAGGAAGGAGTAGATTCTTTATCCGGTTATGGCAAGATATTCTACAATAATACCCGGGCATCCGGAGTTATACCTCAGATATCGGTGATCATGGGACCTAGTGCCGGCGGGGCAGTATACTCGCCCGCGTTGACCGATTTTATTTATATGGTGAAAGGCACAGGCCAAATGATGATTACCGGGCCGCAGGTGGTCAAGTCGGTAACGAATGAAACCATTACCCATGAGGCATTGGGTGGTGCAATGACGCATAACTCAGTGTCGGGAGTGGCAGACTTCGCAGCTGAAAACGATCAGGATTGTTTAAGTCAGGTACGCTATCTGTTAAGCTTTCTGCCAAGTAATAATCTGGATAATGCTCCCGTAAAGGAAACAGATGACGATCCGGGCCGGATTGATATGGAGCTTAATAGTTTGGTGCCGGATGATTCTAACCAGCCTTATGATATGAAGCACGTAATTCACTCGATCGTTGACGATGGAGCGTTTTATGAAGTGAAAGAGCATTATGCGAAGAATATGATTATCGGCTTAGCGAGGCTTAATGGTCAAAGCGTAGGTATTGTTGCTAATCAGCCTTCTTTTATGGCCGGTTGTCTTGACATCAATGCGTCGGATAAGGCTGCCCGATTTATCAGATTCTGTGATGCCTTTAGCATTCCGCTGCTTAATCTTGAAGATGTACCAGGATTTATGCCAGGGTCGGACCAAGAACATGGTGGCATTATACGGCATGGCGCAAAAATGCTCTACGCCTATGCCGAAGCTACAGTGCCCAAGGTTACCCTAATTACCCGCAAGGCTTATGGCGGGGCTTATAAGGCAATGTGTAATAAAGAGATGGGAGCCGATCAGGTGATAGCTTGGCCCTCGGCTGAAGTCGCCGTTATGGGGGCTGCCGGGGCGGCCAATATTATCTTCCGCGGCGTTGAGAATCTCGAAGAAAAGATTACAGAATATGCAGCCGAATTTGCATCTCCCTATAAGGCGGCGGAGAGGGGATATATTGACAGAATAATTGAACCAAGTGAGACTCGGCCTGCCATTATCAGTGCCCTTACCATGCTGGCAAATAAGCGGGAAACAGCGCCAAGTAGAAAACATGGTAATATACCGCTATAGGACAGAGAATGAAACTGCTTGAATTACGGAAAAACGTTTTCTATATAGGCGGCATCCTTAACATAGGTGTTATTGCCAACGACCGGGGTGATGCCCTCCTGATCGATGCGGGCCTCGATGAACGGGTTGCCCGCCGGGTGAAACTTGTATTGGACGAAAGCAAGCTTACGATCAAAGGGATAATCATTACTCATGCTCATGCGGATCATTATGGTGGCGCTTGCTACCTCTCGGAAAAATCAGGGGCTCAGATATACTCCAGTGAATTGGAAAAGGGAGTAATCGATAACCCCATTCTGGAGGCTTTAAGCTTATTTGGAGGAGCTTACCCACCAGCGGAGCTCCGGCGCAAGTTTTTTAACGCACCCAAGGTTGTGGTGCATGGAACTGTTTCACCCGGAGAAGCAGAGATTGAGGGCTTTCCAGTAGAAGTTGTTGATTTAAGTGGTCATACGTTAGGGCAAGTCGGGATTGCTGTTGAGAAGGTGCTGTTTTGTGCTGACTCAATAGCGACTTCCGGCCAAATTCAAAAACAAGGTATTCTTAAACATGCAAATATTGAACAGTCCTTACAAACCTGCGAGAGACTAAAATCTCGCGAGGAGCTTATTTTTGTCCCCTCTCATGGGAATGTTCTGGATGACATCGGCCCATTGATCGCCGAAAATCAAGAGTCGATCAAGCATATACTAACCCTTGTTTTAAGTATGGCTAACGAACCGGTTAGTGTTGAGGACTTATTGGCCCGGATCTGCACAAGAAAAGCCGTGACGATAAAAAACTTATCCCAGTACTATGTTTACCATTTAAGTATTCTGGCCTATTTAGGATACTTACTGGACCGTGCTCAGATATCAGTGATTTATCGTGACAACAAACAGTTATTTCAGCGAACGTTCCCTAGCATAAGCCTATAAGCAAGACTTTTGTGCTAGCTGAACAAAAAATACAATGAGGAGAGTGGTCCTGGTGCTAATTCTTGTATGCAATGTTGGCAGTACTTCCTTAAAATATAAACTGTTTAACATGCCCGATCCTAGTATTATGGTCGAAGCTAAGATAGAACGAGTAGGAAGCCATGACAGTGCTATATTTACTTATCAAAACCATTTAAACGGTGCCAAAGAAAATATGTCCGGCCTCTGCATGCCCAGTTACACCGAAGGAATTAATCTCTTCCTGGAATATCTTACTGATACGAAAATGGGCGCTATACAAAATATTGAAGCAGTGCAGGCGATTGGTTTCAAAACTGTCATTGCCAAAGGCTATTATGGGATACACGAACTCACCGATGAGGTAATTGCGGCAATGAAAGAATATATCAGTGTGGCTCCGGCCCATAACCCGCCATACATCGAAGCAATTAAAAAGTTTAAGGAAATTCTGCCGGGAAGGCTGCTGGTCGGAGTTTTCGAAACCGCCTTTCACACGACCATCCCTTTGGAAAGAAGAATGTATGCTATTCCTTACAAATGGTATGAAAAATACGGTATTCAGCGTCTTGGTTTTCACGGTGCCTCCCATGGTTACATTTCACGTCAGGTGAAAAAACGGGTTGGTGGAAAATTCAAACTGATTTCCTGCCATCTGGGCGGAAGCGGCTCGCTGTGTGCTATTGAAGATGGCAAGTCAGTAGACACAAGCTTCGGCTTCTCTCTGCAAACCGGGACTCCCCATGCTAACCGGGCCGGAGATTTAGATGCCTATATCATTCCTTACCTATTGGGCCAAGGATTGTCCATGGAGGAGATACTCCAGGGAATTGACAAGAATGGCGGATTGTTGGGAATTTCCGGTATAAGCAACGATCTGCGCGACATCGAAGAGGCTGCACAAGACGGTAATGAACGAGCAAAGTTGGCGATTGATGTATTTTGCGAAAGTATTGTCAAATATATTGGTGCCTTCTACGCAGTGTTAGGTGGCTTGGATTATTTGGTTTTTACCGGCGGTATTGGGGAAAATTCCGCCATCATCAGACACAAGGTTTGCACCAGGCTTGCTCATTTGGGGGTTGAATTGGACGAGGCAGCTAATACAAACGGAGCAAAAGATAGAAGTATTTCTTCCAGTCACTCACGGGTGAAGGTCAGTATCATTCCAACCAATGAAGAAGTAGGGATTGCACAAGATATATTTGATAATTTCTCGAAATAGTTATAAATATGTCACGACGCAAAAGCAGGCATGTGCTGTTGAGGTAGTGATTCTGTTCGGGAAATTCCCAATTTGCTAGTGAGTGCTGGTGACAGTACTCACCGTTAACTGAAAGAGAATGAAGAATGAAAAGAACTAGGGGGTTTCCCAATGAAATATGGTAAAGGCTATGATCCATTAGATAATGACACCACAGGGTTCGGCTACTTTTGTTCGAGCGATAGGAGTAAACAATGCTGGAATTAAGTCCGATCCTACCCATAGCCTGGCTGCTGGTCAGTTTGGGTTTTCTGAAGATGCCTGCTTATAAAGCCTGCCTGATCGGACTGGCAATCAGCGGAATAGAAGCGATTAGCCTATGGCAAATGGACTATGTGCTGGCGTTGAAGGCAACCTTAGAGGGCAGCGTTTTTGCGCTTCTGCCGATCATCTGGGTTATTGTGGCTGCCTTTTTCACCTATAATATTTCGCTGCATACGGGTGCCATTACTCATATAAAGCAATTCATGTCCAGTCTGTCAGGAGATCGCAGAATTCAGGCACTGCTTATCGCCTGGGGGTTTGGCGGGTTCTTAGAAGCGGTGGCAGGCTTTGGTACGGCTGTTGCTGTTCCGGCAGCGTTGCTGATAGCTTTAGGCTTTGAACCATTCCTGGCGGCAGTGGTATGCATATTTGCCAACACGGCTGCAGTGGCCTTTGGCGTAGTGGGCATTCCTGTCAATACCTTAGCGCAAATTACCGAATTGCCCATTCTGCCGATTTCCATGGCTATCGTGTGGCAGCTTGCGCCATTTGGCGTGTTAGTGCCGCTGCTTATTGTCGTTACCATCACCAAAAGCCTAAAGGGATTACAGGGGGTTTGGTTGACAACTCTTATCTCCGGTATAAGCTTTGGCCTGGCACAGTTTGTCGTGGCCAAATATGTCGGGCCAGAGTTGCCGGCGATTATTGGCTCGATTTTTGCCTTCTTGGCCACCGTTCTCAGTGCAAAAGTGTCCCCACCGCTAAGGGACTGGAAGTTTCCCCGGGAACGGGAAGCAGCAGCTTCTTTTGCAAAGGTCCAGGCCATTAGGGTGAAGGAGCAAATGGTCGCTTGGATGCCCTATATCCTGTTATTAATTTTTGTTTTGCTAACTAGTAAGTTAGTGCCTATACTAAATGGGCCAGTGGGGGAAGTGACAAGTGTCTGGTTAATTTATGACGGAGCGGGCGGTAAGCCGTTAATCATGCAATGGTTTTTAACCCCCGGAACGTTAGTTTTGATTTCTGCAATCCTTGGCGGGTTAATCCAGGGCGCTTCTTTGATTCAACTGGTTAAGCTCTATGCCAAAACCGTTTGTCAGCTGCGCAAGACGACGATAACCGTCATGGCGATTGTGAGTATGGCTAAGGTGCTAGGCTACAGTGGCATGATCGGGTCAATCGCCGTTACTCTGGCTGGAGTCACAGGTCATTTTTATCCACTGATTGCGCCCTCAATCGGTGCCTTGGGGACCTTTATGACGGGCAGCGATACCAGTTCAAACATTTTATTTGGCCAATTGCAGAAGCAAACTGCTCTCCAATTGGGGATTAATCCAATCTGGATCGCTGCAGCCAATGCCAGCGGCGCTTGTATTGGCAAGTTAATATCACCGCAGAGTATTGCAATAGCCACCATAGCGACTGGCTTGACTGGCAGAGAGGGTGAACTGTTGACGGTTACGGTTAAATATGCAATCGGCTTTTTATTTGCCTTAGGTGGCCTCACGTACGCCTTCGCCTTTCTATCTTAGATAGACCCGGATATGTAAATCGCTATTTAAAAAGGAGATGAACCTATGGGCCTGTTAGATTCGTTGTTCGGAAGGAACTCAAAATCGGAAGCAGAGCTGCAGAAACAGCCCGGCCCTGCTGCGGTTGTGCAAACGCCGCCAAGTACCGTAAGTGCCGAACTCCAGCCTGAGATCGTGGCAGCCATTGCGGCCAGCATCAGCTGCGTAATGGACACGGGTGCAAGCGCGAAAATGGCAGTCCATTCCGATTATGGGGGATATGCAGTAAGAAACGATTATACCAGCAGTGCCTGGACGCTTACCGGTCGTCAGAAGTTGATGGACGCGAGACAGTTCAGGTAAGTATAACGATAAGACCAGTTATAAAAATGTCAGGGGGACGGGGTTGTTGACATTACATTGTCAACAACCCCGTCCCCTGACAACGTAAAAAAATATTTTCCCTAGCAGGATATTCGAAATATTCATGGAAATAGATTTTAAACCTAATATTTAGCAATTGTAGAATTTGCTGACATAATCACACCATTCATTTTAGTTATGGAGGCGGCGCAGTTTGGACACAAAGCACTATCAAAGCCTTACGCTTGTTGATGTGGCATATGAGGCTTTGAAGAAAGATATTGCAGAGAAAACTCTCCAGCCAGGGCAGAAATTGATTATTAGAGAGTTACATGAACGTTATGGCATCAGTGACACTCCGATTAAGCAAGCGCTCAACCGGCTCATTATCGAAGGGCTGGTAGAAAATGTTCCCCGCAAAGGGATGAAAGTCAAGGAATTGCTGTGGGAAGAAATTGAAGAGCTCATGGACATCCGGCTGATGATCGAGACGTTTTATGCTAAGACCATCATCCAAAATCTAAGGAAGCATGGCGACCTTAAAGACAGACTCATGAATAATCTGAAGGAACATATGCATATCGCGCAGCATGTTGGCGGCTACAGCGATTTCTTAAAGAATTATCAATTGGATCAGGAATTTCACCGGATTCTTGTTACGTGTACGGAGAACAGTAAAATTATCCAAATACATAAAAACCTGGGCACACACGTCTATGGCAATTACATTTATGGTCGGCAAAGCATAGAGGAGATCATTCCAGGGGTAAAAGAACATGAATTGATTTTTAACGCATTAGCGGATGAAGATGAAGTGAAATTACGCAATGCTTTGGAAGCACATATTATGAACGCTAAGATTCGAAATAAAAAGTTGTTTAGCAGTCGAGCTTAGCTCTTTTTTTTAACAATAATTAGATCTAAAATCTAAAACTTAAAATTTAAAACTAAAATAAGACATAATATGCGATTAAAAAGTATTGGGAGGCCAATATGAGCAAAGCAATAATCGGAGTGGATATCGGTACTACAGGCTGCAGAGCGGTAATCTATCTTACAGATGGTACAGCTTTGGCAAGCTGCAGCACCGAATATCCCATGTATACGCCACACATGGCTTGGGCTGAACAGGATGCGGACGAAATATACCAAGCCTTCCGGCAAGTAGTCAGCTGCGCAGTGAGGGAGGCAAAGCTTCAGCCACAGGATATTGCCGGGATCGCGTTTAGCTCGGTATTTCACTCGCTGGTAGCGGTAGATGCGAAAGGCCAGGCATTAAGCCGGTTATTGATCTGGGCTGATAACCGCAGTCAGCAATATTGTGAGCAGCTAAAGAGGCAATATGACGCACAGCATATCTACGCCAATACGGGCTGCCCGGTTCATCCCATGTATTGGTTGTCGAAAATCATCTGGTTCCGTAACGAACAACCCCAGGTGTTCCAGCAAGCTGCTAAGTTTATTTCCATCAAGGAATACATATTGCACCGGTTATGCAAAAAATTTATCGTCGACCGGTCGCTGGCATCGGGAACAGGGCTTTATAGCATTCATAAACGCCAATGGGACGATGAACTGCTGGCCATTGCGGGGATTTCGGAGGAAACGCTTTCGACGGTAGTACCTACGACTTATGTTGAGACTGGGATACTGGCAGAGATAGCTTCCGAACTGGGACTGGATCCACAAACACCGGTGGTAATTGGTGCCGGTGATGGAGTGCTGGCTAATGTCGGCTCAGGTGCGGTGAATGCAGGACAGCTGACAGCCACGATTGGGACCAGCGGAGCCGTGCGGGTCATAACAGATGCTCCGCGGGTGGATCCCAAAGGACGCACCTGGTGCTATAACCTGACTGACCAACACTGGGTGATCGGAGGGGCGATTAATAATGGCGGCATAGCCTTACGGTGGGCGCGTGATAAATTTGCCTTGCCAGAGCAGCATGTAGCCGAAAAGCTGGGTCTGAATACATATGAAATCTTAAGCCGGTATGCCTCCCAAAAGCCGGTGGGGTCTGATGGATTGATCATGCTGCCGTTCTTTGCGGGCGAGCGTGCCCCTTACTGGAATGCTAATGCTCGAGGCGTTTTATTCGGTCTTAATCTGAATCACGGCAAACGCCATATTATTCGTGCCACGCTGGAGGGGATCGTTTACCGGATGTTCAGTATCTTTTCCGCTCTGGAAGAGGTTTCCGGAAATGTTGAGGAAATCCGCGTAGGCGGCAGTTTTACGCAGTCCCCCGAATGGGTGCAAATTATGGCTGATGTATTTGGCCGGACCATCGCCGTACCGGATGAACCAGAAGGAGCTGCTTTCGGTGCTGCTATTCTGGGCATGGTTGCACTCGGCATGATCCCGGATATCAATAGGGTTTTAACTATTGTAAAAATCAAAAAAATCTATCAACCGGTAACAGCAAACCACGAAAAATATCGTCAGTTATTTAGTCTCTATGAACGAATCTATTGGAAACTGCAGGAAGAGTTCGCCGAAATAGCTGAGATACAGCGAACTTGGAAATAAAGAAATGGGGGAGTTAACGAATGCCAAAGAAAGTGTTGATCGCAGCACGGTCGTTTTCACGTTCTCAAGAAGCAAAAGCCGTATTAGAGGCACAAGGGTACGAACTAATTTTAAATCCCTATGACCGTCCAATGACAGAGGCCGAGTTGGTAGACATGATTGCCGGGGTAGATGCTCTTGTTGCAGGGAATGATGCTGTTACCGGCGCGGTGATTGCCGCTGGGGCTCCGAACTTGAAAATTATTGCCAAACACGGTGTTGGCTACAACAATATCGATGTCGGTACCGCCAGTCAATATGGCATTCCCGTAACCGTTACTCCAGGAGCAAACAGTCAATCCGTGGCTGAGCTGGCTTTTGGGTTGATGCTGGCATGCGTCCGCAGTATTGTGCAAATGGACTGTTCTGTACGTGCCGGTTCATGGGACCGTGTAACCGGCTATGAAGTTGGAGGCAAAGTCCTCGGCATAGTTGGTATGGGACATATCGGCGCCGAGATGGCGAAGCGGGCATGCGGTTTTAACATGAAGATCATTGCGTATGACGTGTATCCCAATCCCGAATTCAGCAAGAACTATGGAGTCACTTATTTACCACTAGCGGATGTTATTGCACAGGCTGACTTTTTATCACTTCACGCTCCGTCGACACCGGAAACCATTGGCATGATTAATCATACAACCCTCAGAGCCATGAAGAAAACAGCCTTTCTAATTAATACTGCCAGAGGGGACCTCGTCAATGAAGAGGATCTGTATGAGGCACTTTCAGCGGGGATTATCGCAGGAGCAGCCCTGGATACCTTTGCTAAGGAACCACTTGAGGCATCTCCGCTTCTTGAATTGAAGAATATTATTGTCACCCCTCATGCCGGTGCAGCTACCCATGAAGGCGTTATGCGCACCGGTTTGATTGGTGCAGGCGAAGTCGTCAGAGTACTTTCCGGTCAAGCGCCACAATTTGCGGTTAAATGATGCTAGTCTTAGGGTATACAAAAATACATAAAGGGAGGAAGGCTAAATGAAAAAAAGTTTTGATCTAACAGGGAAAAAAGCCATTGTAACCGGCGGCGGCAGTGGTTTGGGGTTAGGCATGGCGCAAGGCCTGCTGGAAGCTGGGGCAGAAGTTGCCATCATTGATATCATGGACTCTGTCACGCAGGTAGCACAACAACTGGCTGCTAATGGTGCCATGGTACACGGAATTAAGGGGGACCTTGGCGATCGGGAAAGCTTAAAGACCACATTTGACCTGGCAGTAGCAAAGTTAGGCGGCAGGCTGGATATTCTGGTAAACAGCGCCGGTATTCAGCGCAGAAGCAAATCAGAAGAGTTCCCGATTGAGCATTGGGATGCGGTAGTCGAGATCAATATGACCTCTGTATTCCTGCTCTGCCAATTAGCGGGCCGAAAAATGCTGGAACAGGGACAGGGCAAAATTATTAATGTTGCCTCTATGTTGAGCTATTTCGGTGGTTATACGGTTCCAGCCTATGCAGCAAGCAAGGGGGGCGTTGCGCAGCTGACCAAAGCGCTGGCCAATGAATGGGCAGGCCGCGGGGTTAATGTGAATGCGATAGCACCTGGCTACATGGATACAGCTATGAATACGGCTTTAGTTAATGATCCGGTGCGCAATGAGCAAATCCTTGCCAGAATTCCAGCAGGCAGGTGGGGTACGGGAGAAGATATGCAAGGGGCGGTCATTTTCCTGGCCTCCAACTATTCTGACTACATTAATGGTGCAATCATCCCGATCGACGGCGGTTACCTAAGCCGTTAAGCGATTTTGTGATAAGAAAAACAATGCAGGAGGAGCTACGTATGAAAGCGATTCTCTATCGTGGTAAAGAAGAAATTCAATATACCGATATCCCGCTGCCAATAATCGGTACAGGTGAGGCGGTCATTAAAATTGCCTTTGCCGGCATTTGCGGCAGTGATATGTTTATTTACACCGGGACCCATCCACGCGCCAAGGCACCACTCATTATGGGCCATGAATTCTCCGGAGAAATAGCACAGCTCCCGGCAGGCTACAACGGAGCTTTTGCGGTTGGCGATAAGGTCACAATTAACCCACTGCTCTCGTGTCTTTCCTGTACACCTTGCCAAACCGGCAACACCCATGTCTGCAAAACCTTGGGCCTTACAGGGATTGATACAGATGGGGGATTTACCGAATATGCCAAGGTACCTATCAATCAGTTAGTGAAGCTTCCCGGCAATATGAATATGGAACACGGCGCCATTGTCGAGCCAGTGGCAGTCGCAGTCCATGCAATACGCAGATCAACACTACAGATTGGTGATAAGGTTCTCGTGATCGGAGGCGGACCGATTGGCGTCCTGGTAGCATTAGCAGCCAGGCATGCCGGTGCAGAAAATATCATTGTTATTGAGCCAAATGAGTTTAGACGAAACATTATTACTGAGCTGGGCTTTATCGCGCTATCCCAGCCCGAGCCCGAGCTAATCATGAACTGGACAAATGGAGATGGAGCAGATGTGGTCTTTGAAGCTGCCGGTGTTCAGGCTTCGATGGATGCTGCTACCAAGTACTGCAAAATTCGCGGGCAAGTGGTGATTGTCAGCTCGTTCAAAAAAGCAGTGTACGCTGACCTGCTGCGGGTTAACTTTGCCGAGCTTAACCTGATCGGTATCCGGGTCTATACAAAAAAAGACTTTGCCACTGCCGTAGAGCTGGTGGAGAAGTACCCCGAATTTGCTAAAGTAATTACACACAAGTTTTCGCTCCAAGAGGCACAAAAAGGCTTGGATCTGATGAGGCAAGGGGCCGATAATCTGAAAGTCCTGCTGTACCCCGAACAGAACTAGCCCACTCTGCCGGTACTGGCAGCCTGTCAGTACCGGCTAATGTAAGGGAAAAGGTAATTGGAGGTGTGAGGGGAGGGAAGTGCAGGAGGCATACAGGTGGATAAGAGTGGTCTATGCAATCGAGGCAGGGGAGACAGCTAATTCTTTGTAGAATTAACGGAATAGTCGGAAAGAGTGAAAGTGAGGGGAAGATTATGAACGAGCAAATGTTAGAAAAAACAGTCCTGAATAAGGTGGCCTGGCGACTGATTCCTTATTTAATCGTAGCTTACTTACTGTGCTATATTGACCGGACTAATCTTGGCTTTGCCGCGCTGACCATGAATCAGGAATTAGGCTTTACCGCCACTATTTTTGGGTGGGGTGCAGGCATATTCTTTATTGGATATTTTCTTTTTGAAGTACCTAGCAACTTAGCCTTCGAACGTTTTGGGGCCCGGATATGGATTGCCCGAATTATGATAACGTGGGGTATTATCTCCGCTGCCATGTCATTGGTATCTGGTACTGCCAGTTTCCTGATAACCCGTTTCTTATTAGGAGCTGCTGAAGCTGGCTTTTTCCCTGGTGTAGTTTACTACCTGACCTACTGGTTTCCGGAGCGGCACAGAGGGAAAGTACTATCTCGTTTTATGTTTGCTCAGCCGATTGCCCTCATGATTGGCTCTGCCTTGTCTGGCTGGATATTAAGTTTAAACGGTACACTGGGAATAGCAGGCTGGAAGTGGTTATTCATAATAGAAGGGATTCCGTCCGTTTTATTAGGCATATTCACCTTATGGTATTTAACGGATAAACCGGCCAAAGCCGATTGGCTGGAGCCTCACGAGCGGGAATGGCTGCAGGCTGAGATTGAAAAAGAGCATAAACAAGTTGAGTCGGTTCGCAAATATAGCTTCTGGGAGGCACTAACGCATCCCAAAGTGCTAATTCTGGGTCTTGTCTATGTCAGTACAGCCTTGTGTAATTACGGCACGAACATGTTCCTTCCGCAAATCGTCAAAACACTTGGTAACTATTCCAGTACGGAAATTGGCTTAATTAGTGCCGTTCCCTACGTATGTGCTGCAATTGGCATGCTAGTTGTTGGTTACAGTTCCGATCATTTCCAGGAGCGTAAGTGGCACTTAAGCGGTATTATGCTGCTGTCTGGTCTTGGACTCTTGGCAAGTACCTTCTTTGCTTCCAATGCAGTATTAACCATTGCTTGTTTATCTTTAGCTGCTATTGGCTTTTTTGCAATGATACCGATCTTCTGGATTTTGCCTTCCCGCTTTTTAACCGGTACTGCTTCGGCGGCGGGGATCGCTCTCATTAACTCGATCGGCAATCTTGGTGGTTTTGTAGGGCCTTTCGGTGTTGGCTATATTAAAGACGCAACAGGCAGCTTTCTTCCTGGCTTACAAATTCTCTCCCTGTATATGATCGCGGCAGCTGGTGCTGCTTTCTGGATAAGCCGCCAAACCGAAAAGATGCAGCAGGCGGAGACGGTATCTGATAAATCTATTCCCTCTTAAAGTAAAACACACTCCTGTATCTGAAGATGCAGGAGTGTGTTTTACTTTAAGAGAGCAGCTTGTAAGAACCTGCTATTAGAATGTTGACGAAAAAGGACCGTCCCCAAGTGTCCAGATTGATTTATCGATTATCGGGAAATGATAAGAATAAGTTACGATAGGGAGAGAGTGAGGCAACGGTGCTGTCATCTGCAAATTGGTACTATGGGTTGATTATCATCAGCTTGGCCTTATTGGTTCTGTCACTACGATACAGGAGAGACTGGAAACTCTTGGTGCTGCATATTAATGTTGCTGCTATCATTCACCCCTTTGAAATACTTGTATTAATCATACTGAATGGGTACCAATACTTGCCCGGGATTTTACCTGATCCTAAGCTCGACAACTATTTAGGATCATATATATCAAACTCATTGATTGTTCCGGCTTCTGCGGTAATCATTAACGCTTTTTCGCTTCCCCTGGGTTATACACTTGGGTTTGCCGCTTTATTTACCGGCATTGACTGGTATTTTACAGTGCTAGGCATTTATAAGCACTTATGGTGGAAATCGATTTATACTGGTATCGGCATTAGTATTCTGTATGCAATGAGTAAACGTATTTGGGCTGGACTACAGGAAAAGCGACCATCGCTGCTAGTTAGGCTTTTAGTTATTTATCTAACCTATACACCTATTTATACTATCATCCTATTTTTACTGAATAAAGGGGGACAGTTATTCAGATTCCAAGTTCAGTGGGCTGGGGAACCAGAAAAGGTTCATCAGGGCCTTTTTTACGTATATCTTTTTATCACTGGTATTATCGTTACATTATCCATCGGTCTAAAGCTGCGTCTGCGTTATCGGCTCCTTGGTATCGTTGTTTTGGTTCTCTTAAATTGGGCAATCGGCCATTACGATATCTTTGTTTCCCAAGTCGCGGGTATTTCAGCACATCAGCTAATTTTAGTAACAATCATAGCGGTTTTTATTACTATTCTTCTCTTCCTTATGGCCAAATTGAATTATCTATTTCCTTGATTGGGAGCTGGAAAAGCTCGATCTTTCTTCATTTCCTGATGATAGAAAAGAGATTACATAAATGAGTCTTTATTTGCTGTAATTGCCATTGCAAGCGTTTCCATAATAACTTTTTTGACTGAATATCAGAGGTGGGAACTTGTATCCTTTCTCTGAAAATGTGATATTTCCAAGCCTCTAATGCAAGCACAACCGGTAAGCAGATTGCCATTGTGACAGCCATAATTTTTAAGGTTAAAGGGTTGGAAGCTGAGTTATAGACGGTAAGGCTCCAATCAGGGTTTAGGCTGGATACGATCAACCTGGGAAACAGGCCGGAAAAGATGGCAGAAACAGTGGAAATAATAGCGACGGTACTAAAAGTAAAACTCAGTACATATTGGTGATCCTTCAGATAGCGGCGGCAGAAAACTAACGCCAGGAATAGTGCGGCCAAGGCCAAAGCAGGCACAAGTTTTGCTGCCAGGTCGGTATACAAAAATGATAGGATGATAAATCCCACAGACAAAAGCAAGGTGTACTTGCTGATAATGAGACCGAGCTCTCTGGTCTTTAGTAGAAAGCGGCGATCCAATTTCAATGTGAGAAAAACTGCTCCATGAAGTAAAAACAGGAGGACAAAAAATAAGCCACCAGTCAATGTATAGATACTTAGCAAATCTCCGAAAGTACCTGCGTACTGCTTTTCCACATCTATGGGTAAGCCGGCAAGCATGTTAGTGAATGCGACTCCCCAGAGTAACGAAGGGATGATACTGCCGAAAAATGTAGCCCAATCCCAAAACCTTCGCCACTTGGGGTTATTGTCTTGATCACGAAATTCAAATGCTACGCCACGTAAAATCAACGTCACGAGGATGAGAAACAGCGCAAGATATAACCCGGAGAATAAAGTGGCATAGACGTGTGGAAACCCGGCAAACAGTACTGCACCGGCGGCTATTAGCCAAACCTCGTTTCCTTCCCATACGGGAGCCATGGTTTGAACAATAGCCTGTTTCTCTCTATCTGACTTGCCAAGGAAAGGAAGCAGCATGCCAACACCGTAATCAAAGCCCTCCAATAAGAGGTAACCGACAAATAAAAAACTGAACATGATAAAACATAGCAGGTTTAAATCCATCGATTTATTTGCCCCCCTTTTGGGCATTGTCAGGGCCTTTACGAATAATGAGACGAGCAATATAGAGAGCTGCTAAAGCGATACCGGCGTATATCGCCGTATAAGCCAGCAAGGAGGTCCATATACTCGCCGCGGATACAACTTTGGAGATGCCGTTCTTTGTCAACTGCAAGCCGTAGACAAGCCAAGGCTGCCTGCCCATCTCGGTCATCGTCCAGCCCATGGTGATAGCCAGGTATGGTAAGGGCAGGCTCCACATCGTAGCTTTCAATAGAGCCGGACAATATGCAATCTGCTTCCTCCACCAATACCAGGAGTTGAGAGCGGCAAGGAAAATTAGCCAGAAGCCGATACCCACCATACCCCGGAAGCTCCAGAACAAAATCGTCACTGCCGGTATATAGTGCTCGGGACCGTACCTTTCTACGAACTCTAATTGCAGGTCATTCATCCCTTTCACGGGAGTATTTAGACTATTATAGGCCAAGACGGACAGCCCCGCCGGTAGCGCTAATTGATACGAATTCCTTCTGTTGTCCTCATCAATCATTGCAAAGATAACGAACGGAGCCGGTTCGGCGGTTTCCCACAGTGCCTCCGAGGCAGCCATTTTCATGGGCTGGGTATATGCAAGATACTGGTTATAAAAATGACCGGTGCCAACAACCGATACAGTAGCGATCATTGCGCATATTAGACCTGTTTTGTAAGACCTCATAAAAAAATCTATATGCTCTTTTCGGAGCAATTTGTATGCGCTGACAGCCATGACAAAATATCCGGACAGTACCAGTCCGGATAGGACGGTATGGGCATATTGATAGAAGAGATATGGATTTGTTAAAAGCGCTGCCAGATCATTCAGCTCCAAGCGTGCGTTATTCACTACATAGCCTACGGGATGCTGCATAAAGGAATTGGCTGACAGAATCCAGAACGACGAATAGTTAGCAGCTATCGCCACGAGCCAGATGAAAACAAGGTGGACACGCCGGGAAACCTTGTTCCAGCCATACGCCCATATGCCAATTGACACCGATTCCACGAAGAACGCTGTTAAAGCTTCAAACGCCAAGGTCGCTCCAAAAACACTGCCTACAAACCTGGAATATTCTGACCAGTTCATGCCGAACTGAAATTCATTGACAAGACCAGTTACGATACCTACAGCGTAGAAGACCAAAAATAACTTGCCCCAAAACATTGCCATCGACTTATAAATCGGGTCTCCCCTGCGAACATAACATGTTTCCATTAAGGCTACTAAGATAGATAACCCGAGGGTAAGCCCCACAAACCAGAAATGGTATGTCAGTGTGAGGCCAAATTGTAATCTCGCTAATAATAGTGCGGTATTGTCCATTTTGCCCCTTTATTGTAAGACGTTTCTTTCCAGTATTTACTCTTTTGGTATTTTTTATCAGGGCAGGGGCATTGATGGTGATTTTGATGGTGTGTTGGCATAAATATTGCGCGAGTTTAAATACATTGAATAAACAGGAGGTATCGGTAATATCAACCGGGTATGAAAATATAAAAGAGGGGGGGCTAATGGACATTTGGGGACGGTCCTTTTTTGTCAATGAAAGTATTTTTATAAAAACGAAAGCTGATAGTGATAAATCTAGAAAAAATTAGTATATAGTTTGACTGTTATTGGTTCTTGAAGATTTGTACGGTATATGTTATTATCTAAGTAAGCACCATCCTTATAGCAAACTAGTATTCAACCCAGGAATTTCAGAGTTAAGGTTTCTGAAGTGGTCGAGTGGTTCGTGTTCTAGAGCGGGATGTGTTTTTTGTTTACCCCAGATGCATTGAGCGGGAAATTAGGGACTGTTTGAAACAAGTTTTTTCAGTGTTTGATTTGGAATCTGTTTAGGTGAATCCAATTTATTAAGCTCGGAATAGGTTGTTTGAGATTGTCGTGTATCCAAAAGGCTATAGGGATGGTGCGAAATAGTAGTTTGATTAAGGGGACAGGATTATTGACATTATAGTCAACGATCCTGTCCCTTATAATTTAGGAAATGACCAATGAGGAAATGGATTTGATTGTAAAGCAAGCAGCTAAAAAGCAATTGCAGAAACTCATGCCGCTGGGGCGTCCAAGTACTCACGGCGATGCCCGATTTGTACAGTGAATGGGTGGCAGAGATCGCTTTGAATTTTAACAGGTAGGAAAATAGATTATTGGATTTTGCACTTTTACTTAGAATGAATGCTGTTCCATGTCCCTGTTTTAAAATGTTGACAAAAAAGGAACGTCCCCAAGTGTCTCTAAAAATAATGAAGTCGTAAATATGCTTACTCGATCCATCTATTACGCCAGGCGATGGGTGATATTGAATATAAAAAGACTAGGTACACAGCAGAATCCAATTGCGATTCACACACCCATAAATGTCGTTGCGACAATATGGGTGTTTTATTTTATAGCTATACAAAAACAACCTGACGGGGAAAGCTATTAATAAAAATAGCCTGAGGAGAGAAATAAATGAGTCACTTTGTACTTGGCTTTCAAGATATAGATAAAACAAAGCTCTCAGTGGTTGGGGGGAAGGGAGCCAACCTGGGGGAGCTTGCTAGAATCGAGGGCATACATGTACCCGACGGGTTTTGTATTGTTACGGCAGCCTATAAAAGAATCATCGAAGAATCGCCTTCCATTAATGGATTGCTTGATCAGTTATCACTATTAAAGTTGAAAGACCGGGATAGAATTAGTCAACTTAGCAGTGAGATTCGCGGAATTATCGAAGGGACCATGATCCCTCAAGACATCAGTGACGAGATCACCCAGCGTCTTTTACAGCTTGGTGAAAAAGATGCCTATGCAGTGCGCTCCAGTGCAACGGCCGAAGATTTGCCGACAGCCTCTTTTGCGGGCCAGCAGGATACGTACTTGAACATTATCGGCAAGGAAGAAATCCTCAAGCATATCAGCAGGTGCTGGGCATCACTGTTTACCGATCGGGCAGTGACATATCGCATTCAAAATGGCTTCGACCACCGGAAAGTCCACCTATCAGTGGTTATTCAAAAGATGGTCTTTCCTGACGTGGCAGGAATTTTGTTTACTGCCGATCCCGTCACTTCTAATCGGAAAGTGGTATCCATCGATGCCAGCTTTGGGCTTGGTGAGGCCTTGGTCTCGGGCCTGGTGAATGCGGATAACTATAAAGTGCGTAATGGTGAGATTCTTGATAAGAAGATATCTACCAAGAAGCTGGCTATTTATGCTTTACAAGACGGCGGTACACAGGAAAAGACGATTGAGTCTGAGCGGCAGAGTCAGCAGGCGTTGACGGACGAACAGATTCTAAGCCTTACACGCATGGGCAGAAGGATCGAAGAACATTTCGGCTCTCCTCAGGATATCGAATGGTGTGTGGCTGATGGTACGATTTATATTGTCCAGAGTCGGCCCATCACGACTTTATATCCCATCCCGGACGTGAACGATGGGCAAAACCATGTCTACGTATCAGTCGGTCATCAGCAAATGATGACTGATGCCATGAAACCACTGGGGCTGTCTTTTTTCTTGTTAATAACCTACGCTCCTATGTTTAAAGCAGGCGGCAGATTGTTTGTGGATGTCGCATATAATCTGGCCTCACCTGATAGCCGGGAAATGATCATAAATGTACTGGGCCAATCTGATCCGCTCATCAAAGATGCACTGATGACTATCGTTGAACGTGGCGATTTTATCAAGTCAGTACCTGATGAAGAAAAAGAACCAAGTCCCGGTAAAGGGAATAAAGTTGTACTGCCAGAGGTTTTTCGGGGGAAGTTTGAATGCAATCCAGCCATTGTCGCGGATTTGATTCAAAGCAGCCGGACGTCAATAGAACAATTGAAACAAACCATTCGAACAAAAGCTGGAACGGATTTATTTGATTTTATTTTAGAAGATATGGAGGAGCTAAAGAAGATTCTAACAGATCCGCAGGGCTTAGGCGTAATTATGGCTGCAGTCGATGCTTCAGCCTGGATCAATGAAAAAATGAACTTGTGGCTGGGAGAAAAGAACGCGGCAGATACACTTTCCCAATCGGTACCCAACAATATTACGTCGGAAATGGGTCTGGAGCTATTGGATGTTGCAGACGTAATTCGTCCATATCCGGAAGTGATTGCGTATTTGCAGCAGGTGAAAGAAGAAGATTTTTTAGACCAACTGGTTAAGCTCGATGGTGGTCAGGAAACCCGTAATGCTATCGAGGCTTATCTTAACAAATACGGCATGCGCTGTACCGGAGAAATTGACATTACGAAAACCCGCTGGAGCGAAAACCCGGCGACACTTGTCCCCATGATTCTGAGTAATATCAAAAACTTCGCGCCGAATGCCAGCAAGCAAAAATTTGAGCAAGGCCGGCAGGAAGCTTGGCAAAAGGAACAAGAGTTACTAGAACGGTTACGCTATTTACCGGGTGGAGAGCAAAAAGCGAAAGAAACAAAGCAAATGATCGACCTAATCCGGACATTCATTGGCTATCGCGAATATCCCAAATACGGCATGATCAATCGCTACTTCGTCTATAAGCAGGCTTTACTGCAAGAAGCCGAACAACTGGTACAAGCGGGCATCATTCGTGAAAAAGCAGATATCTACTATCTCACATTTGAAGAACTGCGCGAAGTAGTACGTACAAGGACATTGGATGATCAGATGATCAGCAAGCGGCAGGACGAGTACAAGGGCTATGAAAAACTAACGCCTCCGCGTGTTATGACGTCTGATGGTGAAATCCTCACCGGCAGGTACAAACGGGAAAACCTCCCGGCTGGAGCGATAGCAGGGCTAGCTGTTTCTGCCGGTGTGATAGAGGGACGGGCACGTGTCATCTTAAGTATGACGGACGCTGATCTGGCAGAAGGCGATATATTAGTTACTTCCTTTACAGACCCCAGCTGGACACCCTTGTTTGTATCGATAAAAGGCCTGGTTACCGAAGTGGGCGGACTGATGACCCATGGAGCCGTTATTGCCCGGGAATATGGCCTGCCGGCAGTAGTCGGCGTAGAAAATGCGACTAAGCTGATCAAGGACGGACAGCGAATCCGGGTGAATGGAACGGAAGGCTATGTGGAGACGTTATCATAAAATAAAGAGGCAGGCTCTGGATTCCATGATGAAAATTAAGTTATCCATTGCTTAAAGTCATCATATAGTTATATAAACGGTTTATGGTGGGTTGCAATGGAAGAATCAATTTTCTATTCTCTGGACTCTGAGCAGCAAGTCCTGCTCGCAGCTTTAATAGCGATAATCGTATCGGAAAACCTTAACGAAAACCAACTCAATATATTGGGGAATTTCGTAGAAGCAGTGGGGCAGAACATTTTGCTGATCCAAGCGATCGTATCATCTAGTCCGTCAGCAACAGACTCGGACAGTTCCTCCAATACAGAAGTTGAAAACCTGCAAGAGAGTATGAATAGGCTACAGCAGGAGCTAGAGGCCATGAAGGCCAAGATTGCTGCCTTAGAAGGAAAACAGGAATAGCTCGTATAACCCGGGGACAGGAAGCTTGTTTCGCTTTGAGGGTGATGGCGCAAATAGCAGGACTATCACGTTTTGAAAGCTTGAAACAGACCTCTTGTTCCCGTGTTTCTTGTGATGCTTTGTAAATTTGGAAGGATCTTAAGCAAGTAAGAGAGAAACAAACCATCAGAATAATCAGCACATATGTAAAAAGGGGTAGTACGTAATGGCAGCTACTAAGTACCATGATGTAAGAATAACTGTACTCAAAAAACTAGAGGTACCAGAGATTCATCAAGAATATGCCGCCGAGGGCGTTCATTCACACTGTGCCAAGTATAAAGAAGGGCATGAATATATCTGTAAGAGCGTTGTAAAACCGGAGGGCTTCTGCTCATGGGCATGGGTGGCTGTTCAGGATAAAGTAGTATTTTTAGCGTTAGGGCATGATTATCCATGGATAAAGCAGCCCGGTACCGAGATTGTTTGCTGTGCGGATGGACTTCACCCAGTTCTGTATAAGTTAGAGCGAATCGATAGCTGAACAATACAATAACAGCGAACCTTAAAAAAAATCCTAGTTATACTGGGATTTTTTTTGTTTATCCCGCTGCGTTCCGGACATACTGGGACATAGGAGCGTGATCGTACTCCAATTCGATGAGTAAGAAGGAATGCTAAGATGCTTACTGCCAGCAATGACAAGGAACTCAGAATATGTGATTCCTGTGGTAAAGAACGAGAATGTTACGTAGAACGGAAGCGCAATACTGAACAGGCACTGTGCGTATATTGCTTATCTACGATGTATTGCTTTTTCTAAGAGGTGATAGAAGCGACGCCTGCCGACTTAAGCGGCAGCAAATGAATCGTTAAGTTCCTGCAAAGGTAACAGCACCTTGCAGGAACTCTTTTGTTTTTAGGGTAAATAGTGATATATGCCTAGAGGGGAGCGTGGTAGGGTGAACCTAAACTTGGAGTGTATTACTTGTAATATCAAGCAAGTGTTAACGGTAACAGATTTGCTGAAAGTAGATGCCGCTGCGAAAGAAACAATTATGCGGGAGGTTTTGGGCTATCTCCAGTCTGCCGACTACAAACGATCGAACCCGGAAGTGATCCGGGGGACCTGGGATATCATTACGCTTCATATCAACGATCCTAATCCCTACCGGGAAATCAAGTGCCTGTATAACACAGAGCTTGCCAATATGACGGACACAGTCAGAGCACTGATTGAGCAGTCACCCGATACGCTCGATACAGCGCTTAAGATTGCCATCACTGCCAATCTGATTGATTTTGCCGCTAACCATACTTTTGATGAAGCCATGGTGCTGCGCAAAATAGCGACCGCCAACGAACAGCAGCTAGCAATCGACGATAGTAAAGCTCTGTTTGAAAGCCTGCAAACTGCTCATACACTGCTCTACTTGGGAGATAACTGCGGAGAGATCGTGCTGGATAAGCTTTTTATTGAATACATAAAAATAGCCTTTCCCAACATCAAAGTCTATTTTGGTGTACGAGGTGAGCCTATCGTCAATGATGTAACGCTGGATGATGCTGCGATGGTCACAATGGAGGACGTCGCTGAGGTGATTAGCAATGGCGACGGATCACTGGGGACTGTGATAGCGAGGACCGCAGCTGCCTTTCGTGAGGTTTTTTATCAGGCTGATGTTATTATCGCCAAAGGACAAGGGAACTTCGAAAGTCTGAGCGAGATAGACCGCGGCAATATCTTCTTTCTGTTTATGGCGAAATGCGATGCCGTTGCAGGCTTGCTGCAGATCCCTAAGCTATCCATTGTATGTGCAAAAAATCAAACAACGGAATAACAGCATAACAAATAAGAACGGGTCATCTCTCAAGGGAGATGACCCGTTCTGTACGATACAGATTATTCTTTTTGCAGAGCGGCGGCTAGTTCGCGTACACCTGCAAACACATAATCAGGCTGTACTTCGGAACTTGTTAAATCGGTTTGCTTTGTTTCGCCGCTTAGGACTAATATGCCGCAAATGGCTGCGTTTTCAGCCAGCTTGATATCCGTGTATAACCGGTCGCCGACCATGGCCGTCTCTTCACGGGGGCAGTTTAGCTTTGCCACCAGTACATCGATGATTTCCTGATACGGTTTGCCGATAATCTTAGCCCTTTTGCCTGTGGAAGAGTAGATCAATTCTAGCATGGCCCCTACATCAGGAATGTAGCCTGACCGTTCATCAGTCGGACAATTGATATCCGGATGGGTGGCAATGAGCGGCACACCTTCACGAATCAGATGGCAAGCCTCAGTCAACTTGGCATAGTTCAAGGTCTGATCAAAGCCTAACACGACAAAATCAGGTGCAGAATCAGTCAACGTAAAACCGTGTGCAAGAAATTCCTGCTCCAGATCGGGTGTGCCTAATAAGAAGATCCGGGCATTCGGCTTGATGCTGCTCAGATATAAAGCAGTCGCTTCACCGGAAGTTAGGATTTGATCGATAGTGGCATCAAGGCCAAGCGCTTGCAGCTTGTTGACATAGCTCTGCTTGTTTTTGGACGAGTTATTAGTCAGAAAAACATATTGTCTGCCGCTTTGAGCCAGGTAGTCGAGAAACTCCTTAGCACCGGGCAGCAGCTTTTGACCTAAATATATCGTTCCGTCCATATCTAAAGCAAAGTACTTTAGTTTTTGTAAACCTGCAGGCATGATAACCACTCCTAAACAGTTGGTAATTGTAGATCAATCTCCGGCTTTCACATTCCAAACCATAGCGGCTAAGAGGAAGGAAAGAACAGCCGAGCCTACCCAGAAGTCACCGGCCAGAGCAAAGTCATATATTTTTTTGCCATTAACAATCGTCATATGGGCATTAATTAGATAACCGCTGACCATTTCCTGCAAGGCGGCACCAAAATAACTGAGTAAGCCGATCATACCCATGGCTGCGCCGGTAGCGCGTTTCGGACAGATATCAACAGCCATCAAGCCACCAAGGTAGCATACCAATGCTCCCATTGTGAAGCCATACACACACATGCTGAGCATATCAGTGGTGGCATTAGCGGGTGCCCATAAGAAGACAGCAATGGAGGCAGCATACAAAACGCCGTAAATCAAGGCAGGCATATTGCGTTTGTGGTTGAAAAACTTGTCAGATACCAAACCGCAGGTGAGAGCACCGAAGATACCGGCAAACTGCATAACGCTCAAAACACCGCTGGCACCTAAAGTGGTATAGCCTTTGGCTTCGGTCAGATAGATGATGCCCCAGCTTTCAATCGCATAACGGGCAATGTAGCAGCAGAGACTGGATAAACCGAGAATCCATACTGCAGGGCGTTTTACAACCGACCATTGCAAGGCAGAAATGGATTTTTCTTTTTCAGCTTTTATCAGTGCAAAGCCTTCGGGATTTTTATGCTCTTCCGCATTAGGCAGGCCATAGGATTCAGGGCGGTCATGCATAAAGAAGTAAATCAGGATGGAACCAATCAAGCAGAAAACACCAGGCATGATGAAGCCCAATTGCCAGCTGTAGGCAGTGACAATAGCGGCGGTCGCTAAATAGGTAAAAGCGGCACCCAGATTATGGCTGGTAAACCAAATACCATAGAAAGTTCCGCGCTCTTTATTCGTGAACCATTGATTCAGGGAAACGATACAAGGGCCAGCGCCAAAAGACTGGAACCAGCCGTTAATGCCCCACAAGACCACTAAAGGCATAAACTGATTGGTAAAACCCATGATAACAGTGATAATGGACGACATAAAAAGCCCCATCGCAAAGAAGCGCTTATTATTCATCCGGTCAGCTAAGAAGCTGTTCGTAAACTTACCAAGACCATACGTAATAAAAAATACCGAACCCATAAGACCAAGTTGCTGCGCATTCAATACACCGGCAGCCATAAGGGGCTTTTTAATAACGGAAAAATTAAGCCGTAAAACATAAAATAGTGCATAACCTAACGTAATAGAGGTGAAAACTTGCCAACGTCTTTTGTTAAATTCTTTTGCGATGACTTCGCTGTTAAGCGACATTATCGCTCTGTCGGGACCGGTCGCAAAAACCTTCCAAAATAACTCGATCATACTATACCTCCTCATTTTATACCTCCATGAATTATCGCACTATTTCAGCAATTGGACCATCAGAAAAAGTCTGGTATTGCTGTAGGAAATTCAGGAAGGGGAGGGGGATCTGCTAGGAATTTCGCGGGGGTGAGGCTGAAATCTCTTGAATGCTCTAAAGAAAGAGGTAATTATAATGTAAGTAAAGAATCTATTTTGTAACTCTATGAGGTGTGGTGCGTTATGTTACAGATACAGAGCAATTCAGATACTGTCATCCTTGTCTTGCATGAAATCTACGGAATTAATAGTCATATTAATGGCATTTGCAACACGCTAGCTGACGGTAAAAATGATGTGCTATGCCCGAATCTGCTATTGCCGAATCAAACGTTCAGCCCCGGGGAAGAGGCTGCCGCTTACAGCAGCTTTATGCAAAATATCGGCTTTAGCGCTGCACAGCAACAGGTTGAAAAATTGTCGCTGGAAATTCAGAAGGACTACAAGTATCGTTTTATCATCGGATTTAGCATCGGTGCTACCTTAGCCTGGTTATGCAGCCAGCGGGCAGGTCTGTATAGTGGAGCCGTCGGCTTCTATGGTTCGCGAATCAGGGACTACAAGAATGTCGTGCCTAAGTGCACTGTTTTACTTTTCTTTCCGAGGCGGGAAGAGTCTTTTGACGTAAATCATCTCATTCACGAGCTGTCAGGCAAAGACAATACCAGCATCGTTCAGGTCAATGCATTGCATGGCTTTGCTAATCCATTGTCCAGTACATATTGCCCGAAGGCAAGCAAAGCGGCCATCACGCAAGCGATTGCGTTTTTTAACAGACAAAAGCAATAACGGATGGAGGAATTCACAATGGAACCTAATGTAAATCAAGATACTGCAAGTGAACTGACAACTAACAAGAAAAAAATAGTGCTAGCAGTAGTGGCGGCTGTAATCGTCATTGCTTTGCTAGGGTACTGGTATTGGACGAAGACGCCTCAATACTCCTTAAAGCAAATGCAGGAATCGGTTGTTAAGCACGATCTGGCGGCATTCAATAAGTATGTCGATGTTGACAGCGTTACTTCAAGGGCTATCGATCAATTACTGGAACTAAAATTGAACGATCCCAAGGATGTGCAAGATGATACTACGAAAAATTTTGCTGCAGGGTTGGTTAAGCTCCTCAAACCACAGCTTGTTGCCGTTGCCAAAGACGAAATTAAAGCCTTTGTTGAGAAAGGAACAACCGAGCTTCCTGCCAGCCAGGCTCCCAATAATCCTAAGATGAAAGAATTACTGAATACGGGCAGCGGTAAGGCTGAATTTAAAGGCGTAGCCTATACCAATAAAGATGGGAAAATAGCGACTGTTGGCTTAGACATGTTTTATCCTAAGTTAAACAGTACGACTGTGTTAGAAGTAAAAATGCGGGAAATGGATGGCTATTGGCAAATTGCCGAGATTAGTAATCTCGCCAGCTTTGTGAAAAAACTGGAGGAACTGGAGACGGCAAAATTAGCGGAAATCAACAAACAGACGATCGCAGAAATCAATAGTGCAATTCGTTTAGAAAATATCACGATCACTAAGCAAAGCTCTAATCGCTATACAAAAGTAGTTACATTCCCTAGCCGCATCACCTTCCTAACGCAAAAGGACATACGTGAATTCCAAGGGCTGATAACGGTAAAGACCCAGGACGGGAAACTGCTGCTCAAAGATACCGTTACGGCAACCGGAACAACAACTCCTGGCAAAGAAGTCGATATGAGCTGGAGCAAAGAGGTTAATATGTTCAGCCAATCTGATAATCTGATGTTCAATACGCCAGCGGATCAATTAGTGGTTTCGATGGAATTTCAACGACTGAAGTTCTCTGATGGAACTGAGTTGAAGCTGTTGGATAAGCTGCCTTAACAACTGGATCTCCTACAACAACGAACCCTAGCCATTTGGCTGGGGTTTGTTGTTTACTACAAAGTATAGTTTGTTTTTCTGCCTGCGCGGCGAAGCAGCTGCTAAATTGCGTAAAGCGAGAATGTTTATCAGTTAATGTGATGATTATAGGAGGTTCTTATCAAGACGCGTCGTATTTACATAAAAATACTAAAGTTATAAGGGAGAATATTTGTGTCTATAAAAGCGAAGCTCTTAACAGTCATTTTCATGTTAGTGATCTTTATAGTTGGTTTACTAGGTATAAACTTTTATACCTTCGGCATTTTACAGGGAGATGCTCCCGCAATCAATTTATCGGGAAGTCTACGGATGCGAGCGTATAAGCTTGCCCTGCTAAGCAATCAATACGTATCGGTGCCTGCCGCAAATAAAGCAGCGATTAGCAAAGAGAT
The DNA here is from genome assembly GCF_032013335.1 of Anaerospora sp. Lineage (NCBI taxonomy): Bacteria > Bacillati > Bacillota > Negativicutes > Selenomonadales > Sporomusaceae > Anaerospora > Anaerospora sp. Next base: position 115,635 of record NZ_DALZUO010000007.1, read on the forward strand.
AGAACAGGAAATTGTCATGTATGACAAAATAATGAACGGCTTTGAAAAGGGAGATGCATCCCTTAAACTTATTGCTATCAGCGAAGCTGAGAGTAAAACACAGTATAGCGCCGTGAAAACATTCTGGGAAAAATATAAAGCGTTAATTCTTTCACTCCCAAATGGAACTGACGACATGCAGGGGAAAGTTGATCAAATCAGTACAATGGTTCCAACCTATGTGGGGGAAGTCAACAAACTGGTAAATTTGCTTGATCAAAGTTCGCAGAATAAAATAACGCTGTCCAAACAGATTCAATTGACTGTGTCAGTTTTAGGTTTAGGTGTTGCCATTTTGGCATTCATCATTATTATTAATCAAGTAATCAGACCAATGCGACAGTTGGCCGCCTCATTTTCGCAAGTGGCAATAGGCGAAGGGGATCTCACGATTCGTCTGGATGATACACGCAAGGATGAACTCAGCGAAGTAACTAAGTATTTCAATATATTTATTGGCAATGTGCAAAAAATCATTACAGTGTCGCAAGAAACTTCATATAAGGTCAGCCATTTGGCGGAAATGCTTGCAAAAGCAAGCGATGAAAGCAGCAGGGCAGTTGAGCATGTTGCAGTGGCAGTGCAAGAAGTAGCTGAGGGCGCCAATAAGCAGAATGAGAATATGAATGAACTGGCAACCAGTACTGAAAGTGTTGCATCCGGTATCCGGAAAATGGTTGAACACGCCAGAGAAGCCTCAAAGCTATCGGAAGAGGCACAGAGACAGGCTAATAACGGTGACGAGAATGCCAAAATAGTGAACCACCGTACCGAACAGTTAAAGCTGACCGTTGCCGAAGTTACGGAAAATATTAATTTGTTGTCCGAACATTCTCGGGATATCAGTCAAATCATCGATTTGATAAAAGCGATTTCAGGGCAAACAAATCTGCTCGCCCTGAATGCGGCAATTGAAGCTGCCAGGGCTGGTGAGGCAGGCCGTGGCTTTGCCGTGGTGGCTGAAGAGGTGCGCAAGCTAGCAGAGCAGACTAACGAAGCCGCCAACAGTGTCACTGCGAAAATATTACAGGTACAGCAACAAGTGGATACTGTTCATACTGCGAACACCTTACTGGGAGGCGAATTGACTCACATTGAGGCAGCTGTTGGCAATCTTGCTACGGCATTGCAGGAAATCATATCCTGGTCCGCTAGCAGTAAAAAGGCAGTTGAGGAGATTACAATACTTAATGAACAAACCTCCGCAAGTTTTGCGGATATCGCTTCTTCCTCGCAAGGCATAGCAGGTGTTTCAAAACACATTGCTGCTCAGTCTGAGGATTCGGCTGCAGCAATCGAAGAACAGACGGCGTCCATCCAGGAATTCACCGCAACAGCTCAGCAATTATCACATTTGGCTGAAGCGATGGGAAAACTGGTTGCTAAATTTAAAGTATAATGCGGCCAGCCCCGCTAATGCTTAGTAATGAGGACGCATTAGCGGGGCCGGTTTGAGTTATTTAGGCAGCACCCTTTCAATACAGCATGGTAAATAATTTTAAAATAAGTTAATTTTAGAGTAACTCAAGCCTGCCTCATCAGTGAATGAAAAAGTTGAACAAAAGAAGCTCCAGAATTTAGGGCTTGTTATCTCGTTTTAACTTAAATAAGTCAACCTTGTGAAGTCAGCACTTTTACAGAGTGAAATTTCTATGGTTGTTGCAGTTTGAAATATGCTTAAAGAATGAGGTGGACTATGAATGTAGATATGACCAAAGATATAAATTCTAAACAGGACCTCGTTAATTATGTCATTAAATTTAATGACAGAGAATATCAAAAGCGTTCAGCATCGGGCCTTACATTATGGTCATTATTTGGTGCCATTGCCTATATTACCTATCAGTCCTTGGATTTAGTACCGCTAATAAATGAAATTCCTGCAGTTGGAGTTTTCTTAATATCTTTGATTACTTTATCAAATAGTTTGTTGTGGTTTTCAGCATTATTAACTGTACTTACTAGTAGAGATCAAAGAAAAATTTTAACAGAAGTAGATGTTATTCGAGATAGAGTAAGAAAATTTGGTATGCTCATTGTTGGATTAACGTTTGGAGCAGCAAACCAATTTTTTTACCTCTATTTTAATATAGTTCCAGTTCCTAGATGGCCTTTTATTGTGATGTCATGTAGTTTTTTTTCTGCAGTATTACTTTTAATTTACGATCTATGGATAGATGGTGTAATCTGGAAACTTAAAAGTAACTACTTTTACCGACCTAAACTTAAGCATTATATATTGTGGCCTATAATAAGTTATAAAGTATGGGTAATTATCTGTCTAATTATGATGGTGGTTTCTACAATTCCGCTTCATTCTCTATTGATAAACTATATAGCATACTACCAAAAAAATATTTTTGTAATTAAGGCAACGGCTTCTGTGATTGCTTTAATTTCTCTAATTTTTGCTATGTATTATCAATACGCTAACTTTTTTAAAGCAAGACGTTTAGAAGAATTAGAATTAAAACTAATTATTGAAGATATGACATATGATGAAGCCCGTAAGCTAGTATCGAAAGAAATTAGTTCCTTTTCGGTAGCCAATTGGCTTTCTGAACTTGAAGAAAACATCAAAATCCTACATCATGATACTATAGACAAAATTATATCTTTAAAGTCTAGCGTTGAGAGCGCGGCCAACACTTCAGATGATGATTGGAATATAGCAAAAAAGCAGTTAATAACAATAAGCAAAAGGTATAAGCAAGAGAGAGAGCATATGTTTAGTGCCGTAGCGTTTCTAATGATACAAGGAAATCTTACACCTAAAGAACAAAAAAGATATGAGGCTTTGGTGCAGGAGTATTTAAAGTGTAAAGTTAGTATAAATACGGCTATAAACGAGTGTATGCAGATAATTAGTTGTTTCGATGGAACTTCAAAGACTGAAATTTTCTGATGGAGCTGAGTTAAGTTGTTGGATAAGCTGCCTTAACAACTAGATCTCATATAACAACTAACCCTAGCAAAATGGCTAGGGTTCACGTTTCAGTTTCTTAAGTTTGGTGAATCAGAAAGATAAATGTTTATACACGACCTTCTATCAGTTTTAGGCTGATGAATGTGGAGATGCCGCCCTACTTTTTGAATGATAGTCTGAAAAGAGTATTATCACACTTGTGATAATACTCTTAGTTACTATTGGATATTGTAGTTTTTTTATAAATTTCAGTAATTTGCTCCCGTAGAGTATGACCAAGTGCTTCGGCCAGCAGTGGGGGAACGGCATTACCGATTTGTCTGGCAACTGACATAATTCCACCCTGAAATAGCCATCTTTTATTTCGTCGACGAAACAACGGAAATGATTGAAGTGCGGCCATTTCTATAGTATTTAGCCCGCGATTCTCAACTGGATGTATGTAACGACCTTTCGCGGGATAAATAGCACCAGTTCGGATTGTGACAGCTGGCTCATTTAGTAGCAGGCGACCAAAATTATCTTTTCCTTGAAATTTGCCCTTTTTCCAACAGTTAAACATTAAATCAACAGGTAGATCTTGCCAGCAATCTCTGGTATGAGGACGAATATGTCTAATCATTTCTATTATATGAGGTGAGAGGTCAGCACTAAAAGAGTCACTCCTATTCAAGTGATGTTCGGTGATTTCACTGAAGACTTCCTCGACAGTGCGCCACTTCTTAAGGCGTCTGTATGGAAAAACTGCCTGATTATTATCACATAAATTTTTAAAGTAGGGTAACGCTTTTTTAGGATCTTCCGCATGCGTAGGAAAAGGAAAGCCTGGCTTCTCGTTATCTCTTCTTCCTATGATGAATATTCTATATCTTTTTTGAGGGACTCCGTAATCAGCCGCACAGAGTAAACCTACTTCAATACCGTAGTTGATACTGCTAAACTCATCTTTCATAAATTCAATTACTTTTTTATGGTTCTGGGCCATTCCACGGACATTCTCAAATAAGAACATCATAGGCCGAATCTCCTTAACTAAATTTATGAAGTGACGATAGAGCTGACCGTTAGGAATTGACTCTCCTGCATTTGATCCTAAACTTGAAAAGGGTTGACAGGGAGCACCTCCCACTACAAGCCCTACATTACCTGATTTCATATTAGCTGCCGTAAGAATATCTTCAGCTGTTAGTTTAGAGACATCACCGCAGTGCTTGTCTATATGAAGCCAATTCGGTCTATTAGCTTTTATAGTTTTAACGCAATGACGATTGTTTTCAACAAAGCATGTTGTTCTGAAGCCAGCCCATTCCAGACCTAGGTCCAAACCGCCACCACCTGTGAATAGGCTTATCACTGAAAGACATTCATCCGGTAGATTATAATCAATAGATGAATTAGGTAGGTAATAATAGATTTTCTTCAGTGGGTCATATACCAGGCGAGAATTGGAACTTAAGAGGCCTTGTATTTCGGTTTGTGTAAATGAGAGTACTTTTGTCACGAAAAGCCTCCTTTCGTTCAAAGTAAAGATTTATAATTCGCTGATAGAATAATAAATTCCTTGTTTTTGAATTACGTAATTTAGTAGCAGGGAATTTTTTGGAAATGTTGAATTTTTATGTTGAATTGTGTTTATCGGAGTTCCGTATGGGGGGAAAAGTGTGGCGAATTTTAGAACAAGAGCAAGAGCAGTTGACTTACTTGGCAAACAACAGATCAGGGATGAAGTTACGGCATTGTCGGAATTACTCCGGAATTCTTATGACGCCGACGCTGATGAAGGATTGGTCATGATTGATACCAGGATAGGTCGCGTTTTAATTTGGGATGACGGTGATGGAATGACTGAAGAAGATATACAACAACACTGGTTAACCCTAGGCACCTACTCAAAGCGGGGAAAAGGCAAGACTATTACACGCAAGGGACGTGTTAAGATCGGTGAGAAAGGAATTGGACGACTAGCAATTTCTTTACTTGGAGATCAATTACTCCTTATCTCCAAGCGCAGAGCGACTGGTCAGTGGGCCCTTCTATATTTGCACTGGGATCTTTTTCGCAACGAAAAGCTTTTTCTTGAAGATATTGAAATTCCAACAAGAAAATTTAGTAGTCTTATAGAGATACAAGAGTTTTTGTCAAATGATTTAGATTTACTAAAAAAAGTTTTACTAAAAAACTTAAATGATAAAAATGTCTGGACTGATAGAGATCGATATAAAATTGAAAAAGATCTAGAGTCATTTACCTTAGATGAGGAACTTTTCAAGCGTTTGAGAACAACTGAGAAACGCGGTGCTGGAACAAGCTTTTATATAACTCACCTTGATAATGAGCTAGATTGGCATGTCTATGAGGCTTTAGGCGACGTCTCCAATGTTCTTGACGAACGTATGAAACAAAAAAGGTTGCGGATGAGAGAGTTATTATTCGCATTCGCAAACTTTATCGATTTTTTGGAGAAAGATGATGATAATTATATAAAATCTAACATGGACTTTACACCTAAAATTCACATCAATGGCGCTGTTCTTGAAAAAGAAACATTTTTAAATAGAGAAGAGTTGAACATGTACGATTACGCTCTAAAGGGAATTATTGAGGACGGATATTTTACTGGCACGGCACATATAAAAACAGAGGTAGGTGAAGACATTACTACACTTGAACGGATACCTCTCACTCATGGGTTATATAAAGGGAGTTATAATGACTGTGGGCCTGTAAAATTAAAGTGGTTTTTTGTTGAAGGTGACACTTCAATCCTTCCCAAAGATCAACATGAGTTAATTACATCGAAATTAGACCGAACTGGTGGCATATTTGTATACAGAGATGGACTAAGAATATTACCCTATGGTGAGGCAGGTAATGACTTTCTTGAAATTGAAAGAAGGCGTACTTTACGTGCCGGTACCTGGCTATTTAGTCATAGACGTATGTTTGGATATATTTCAATTACTAAAGAGCAAAATCCTGATCTGCTTGATAAATCCAGTCGTGAAGGGTTTGTAGAAAATCATAGTTTTAATTATTTCCAAGCTGTAGCATCCAATCTTTTAAAGTGGTGGGCAGTTGATTTCCTTCAAACCAGACAAAAAAACGGACGTAGAGGCTCAAGAAATTCTCGTATAGAAGAAACCCGTTCTGAAAAAAAACGTCTTGAGGATGCAATTAAGAGAGAACAGATTGAGGAACGAGAGTACTTTAAAAAGCTCACTGCTAAAGTAGCGGGCTTTCAGAAAAATTTAAAAGTTGCTGAAAACAATATCCATTGTCAAATTTTAGATTTAATAGATAGCACAGACGTTTATAGCATAGGTCTCTTAGGCGATTTTTCAAGCATTTTACGAGGGCTACAAGATAAGGCTTTTGGTATTATTGCTGAAAATTTTGAGCCATTAACTCTCACGATAAATCAAAGATATGTACACAGTTTGGAATACACTGATGCTATCGAAACCGCTAACTATAAAATTGAGGAGTTGACCTTAAAACTTCAAAAGGAAACTAATAATTTACTACAGATTCTTGAATTAAAATATAAGAGTATGTTTCCGGAAGAAGAAATCCTTTCTGCAGTAAGAAAAAAAGAAGTTTTACTTGTTAAACTTCAAAGTGTGTGGCGTGATTATAATAACCAAGTAAATGCCTTTGAAAACGAGAAAAGGGACTTGAAAAACAGCCTGACCAACAGATTAAATAAAAAACTACAAGATATTGAACAAGATATCGCACTTCTCTTTAATAAAGTCTTAGAGGATAAAAAGAAGGAATCTATTATTGATCCCTTAATAGATGAAGCTATGGAGGAGGCTGTATCAGAGCTTCTTTCGGTAGGGAATAAGAAAGTTCTTCCTAAGGATGAACTGAGGACATGGATATCTAAAGCCGAAAATACTATTCAATTGATCAATTCAAAAATTGAAATTAATCAGAAGAGTACTCTAGAACTTAGACAAAAGATGACAAGTGCAGAAGAGCTGAAAAATGTTGAGACACTATTGGATAGGGTGGAAGAAAGTATTGAGAAAATCGAAAATAATCAATGGTTAAATGACGATAATTATATTGGTTTTCTTAAAAAAGAGGTTGCACTCTATCGCGATTTGTCGGCCGTCGGTCTGGCAGCCGAATTAACCAGTCATGAGTTTAATGCATTACATTTCGACATAAGTCAAAATCTTTCAACTTTAAGTGTTTCATTAAGAAATACTAAAGCGAAACCTGTAGTGGATACACTTAGTAATGCCTTTCAGGCGTTGGAGCGTCTTCATCAGCGAATGAGCCCACTTTACAGACAGGTGCGGATGCGACGCACTGACATTAATCTTAAACAGTTTCTTATTAATACACTTGATTTCTTCTCGGCTGATATTTACCGTTACAAGGTAAAAATAGTGATAGATATTCCGGAAAATATTCGCTTAAAAGAAGCAGAGCCAATCATCTTTACTCCGGTAATCAATATTACGGCTAATGCAATTTATTGGCTCCTTAATCGAGAAGATCGACAAATTCACTTTTATCTCTCTAATGATTTCAAAAGACTTTATATACACGATACAGGTCCTGGAATTTCTGATAAAGATATTGATCGAATATTTGAACCTTTTTTTAGTCGGAGGCCATCAGGAAGAGGGTTGGGCTTATTCTTGTCCAAAGACATACTGCAATCACGAGGACATAATATTGGAATATTAAGTTCAAATCAAAAGTTGCGTAATTTATCTGGAGCATGTTTCTTTATTGAGTTTAAAGAATCATGTTTCTTTGAGGAGGAGTTTGCCCATGAGTAATACTCAGGCAATTGTGGATGTATTAAAAGATTATTTTGATAACGCTGTATTGATTGATGATCAGTTATATACTGTTAAAGAGAATATTACAATTTTAGATGAAATAGCTGACGAAGAAATAATAGATCCCGAAGATATAGATAATTTAGAGGAATTTAATAACACGGAATCAACTATGTCTAGCCAACAGGAAATAAACGATGCCTACAAACAAATGGCGTCAATCATTACAACAACATTACGTGAACAGGACACTGGAATAATTAAAGAATATCTTATAAATAAAGTTCAAGACAATGATTTAAGACTGTACTTTCATGGTGTTCCCAGGCAAACCCATCAGGCTTTCATCAGGGCTGGAATAATTACTCATCCCTATTGGTATGATTACCGAGTAGATGTTACAAAACACTTAGCAAATCTAAAACCAATTCTAACTAGTGCTAAAGCTTTAATTTTGGATTGGGAACTAGAAGAGGGAAAGATTATAGCTAATAAAAAACGTGCATCTGAACGTATATTAGACAAATTCTTGAAATTAAAAAAAGGATTAAAATGCGTAATTATTTATACCCAAGCAAATCTTAATGAAGTTGCAGATGTATTATGTCGAAATAATAAATACTTAGTTACTAAAAAAGATGATAGTTATTTTTTTGAAGAAAAAGGTGGACAAGATGGAAAAGGACTAATCGGGTTTGTGATTTCTAAAAAGAAAGTTATGCCCAAAAGGTTATTAAATAGTGTTGCAGAGCAACTTTGTAATAATAAAGTATTAACACTTCATTTTATTGCAAAAGTTAACACGTTAAACGAGAATTTAAGAGAAACAGTTCAACAATATAATGCACCCTTTGAAAGAGTATTACTTACGCAGGCCATAACATCAGGAGCTTCAAATTTGTCTGATTTGGTTAAGGAGCTACTCTTAGAGAACTTAGATAACACGGATTCAACGGTAGACCCTTTTGAAGATTATATAAAAACTAAACTGAATAAAGTAAAAGACAAAGTATTAGGCTTCCCTCTAACGGAACAATTATACAATGAGCAGTTAAATGTATTTAAAGAAATTTATCATGTTAGTGACAATGTTATAAAGGATATTTTAAAGAAAAATAACCAGGCGTTTATCAAAGGACTTCAAGAGCAATTTCGCCAAAGGGAAGAATTAACCTTAGATTGCCTAAGAAATATAATTCAAGTAGAGGCTAAAAAGATCAAATCTGATATAGAGGAAACTTATTTAAAACAGTTGCTGTTCTGTATCATCTTTCTTGGCGAATTTAATGAAACTAATACTTTAAAAAGAGCATATGAGAATGAAGTTAATCGCTTTACTAAAAATATGAAATATAGTAGAAATGTAAGTAAAGTTACTCGTACTGGAGATATCTTTGTTCGTCAGGTAGATGGTATTAAGCAGTATATATTCTGTATTACACCATTTTGCGATACTGTACGACCGGAAAAAATTGAATGTTATTATAAATTTCTTAAAGGCAAAGAGCTACAACTTGAATCTAAGTATTTAAAAACTTATTTAAAAAATAGCGATAAAAATTTTGAAACAATGGCAGTACCGGAAATTAATAGTAATAAAGTTGTTTTCGTTAAATGGGATTTTTACAATGTTCAAACATTAAGTCAAGATGAGTTGACTGATTGGACAAAAGTAGCCTCCTTAAAAAAGACATACACACAACGAGTAATTAATAAATATATCGCTTACCAAGTTAGAGCTGGCGTAGAAGAGTTATTCTTTAAGGAATCTGCTTTTTCAGGTGTATTTTCGTCAGTTTTTTCTTAGAAACTGTTATTGTTTTTCAGTGATAATAGCGTTAATTATTCAGATAAAATGAATAGTTCCATTGCGTATTTGATTTAATTAAGCAGCAGTGGCATTTATCAAGTAGGTATTTTGAAAATTTAGTGGAATAAAAGAGAACCGCCTAAGTAAAGCCTATTCGATTACTTAGGTGGTTTATTATGCCTCATTTAGGAACTTGCTTCATTTTACTGCAGTCGAATCTCATACTTATACAGTGCAAATTCTTCCAAGCAACTGTAGAGTTAGGTTTTACCTAATTATGGACTGTTGTAGGCTGGAGTATTAATATTTAATGTATTACTCGTAAATTTGATTTAACAAAAAAGATAAATTTGAAAAGATTTTGAACTCTGAGATGAGGTGAATATTAGTGAATCCTAATCGAATAAAAATGGGGCATTATGCATCATACTATTTTGCTAATATTGTTGATGGGATTTTAACAAATCAAATCTCGTATCTAATAAGTTTGAATGATTTTTATGGTGAAGGAAAAATCCAATGGTTTGCGGAGCCTTTTCAAAGGTATTCCGCATTTCACCAATTTATTCATTTTATAGTTGAAACAATAATTGATGAAGAAACCAATAATGTTGATTTAAAATCAATGCAAAAAAACTATTTAGATTATCGAGAATTTATGCCAGAAGACGAACTAGAAAAAATAACAATACTTCCAGTAGATGAATATTTTAATAATTATGGAATAGAAAATGATTTGTTTGAAGAATGGTTAAGGGATAATAGCAAAAACTTTCTTTCTGCTACAATGGATGATATTTATGATTATCTTAGCAGTTTATATGAATGTGGTGAAATTTTAGAATTAATCGAGAAAATTACTGAAGAAGTATTCTTTGTGATGTTTTCCAATAGAAAAATTTTATTAATTTTTAACGAAATGATGGCGAGAATTTTAGTGAAACTTAATTTGAATGAAATTGAACCTGAAAATAGGCCTTTCTTTAAACACAAGTGTATTTTAAAAAGAGTATCTATACCATCGTGGGCTAAAAAGGCCGTTTTTTATCGTGATAGAGGCAGATGTGTAAAATGTAATAAAGATGTTTCGGGAACCTTATCATTTCAAAACAAATTAAATTATGATCATATTATACCGTTGGCATCTGGTGGTTTAAATGATATAAGCAATCTTCAACTTTTATGTGAGGAATGTAATAAAAGAAAACTCCATTTTACAAGTGAGACTTCACTTTATTACGAGAAGTGGTATTGAGAAATATTACAAATTTCTCTACTATTTCTTTTTTATGTAACTAAATATTATGATAGAGCGTTTTCAAGACTTAGTGCCATTATAATAAACAGAAAAAGAACCACCTAAAGCTAACCCACTTGCCTAGCTTTGGATGGTTCTTTTTCTCATCTCTTCTTACTTCGTCTCTACCCGATTCCGAATTGCTTATACAGCACAACTAAGGCAATTTCCTTTTTAGTTCATCGGGCAAGTTATATTTCATTAGTTTCCCAAATGACCAGTATCGGTTTAGCCTCTGAGAATAATTCAGCCAAAGAAATTTCTGTGGCCTGACAGGTTTTCTCCAGAGTTGTCAACCTTGTTATTCTTCTTGCCGATTTAAATATCCCGCAATGTAGCTGGACAATTCCAGCAAGAACGGCGGGTGTTCGTCTAATATTCTTTTGTGTCAGCAATTGAATAATGGTTCGGCATTATTCATCATGTCAGGATCTTTTATTATAACTCAAGCCGGACCCGAAGGTCCTAGCTATCTTCTTCTTGGATTATCAGATAAGCCAACTAAATAATCTAGCGACACATTGAAGAATTCAGCTAGAGCAATACTGGCCTCAAGACTAGGAGTACGAACTCCCTTCTCCCAATTACCTATTGTTTGTTTGACTAAACTTAATTCATTGGCTAATTGTTCAAGGGTAAGATTTTGAGATACACGTAATGTTCGTAAGCGTTCACAAAAAATTTCTTGTCTAAACATAGAAAATCCCCCTTGACTGTCTTCTAAATGTGGACTAAAATAAACATATCAAGTCTTCTTAATGTGGACTTGATATGTTTGCTAAAATGAACGACGGTAGTAGTTAGAGAGCACAAACAATACCTACCGAACAACTACTATCTAATTCTTAAAATATAAGGAAGTAATCAGACAGCTACGGATCACGGTTCAGAAATTATCTAAAAATATATAAGAAAAGCGTATTTCATAGCTAAATAATTTGATACTTAGAGATGTATAGAACGGGATGTGTCTTAACTGTGATTTGTCTCTATTGCACGATGACAAGTCATCTTATCCCGACTATTCCATCTCTTCCCGCTTCCGTATCCCATGCTTATACAGCACAAATTCCTCAATCAACGCAATTTCCTTTTTGACTTCCTCGGGCAGATTATATTTCTCATTATCTTCCCGGATGATTGGGACAGGTTTAGCTTCCGTGAAAAATTCAGCCAGAGAGATTTCCAGGGCCTGGCAGACTTTCTCCAGAGTTGTAACGTTAGGATTTTTTTTACCGATTTCAATATCCCGCAAGGTAGCCTGACCGATTCCGGCAAGCTGAGCGAGCTTGTTCGTCGAGTAATTCTTTTCTGTCCGCAACTGAATAATGCGTTTTGCAGTATTCATCATATTATATCCTCCAATTAACGCTAAAGCAATTATAGTAGAAAGTAATCACCTAATTAACTAACGTAAAAGCATTGACACGTTAAAGCTTTTGCATTAGAATAAAACTTATGAAAGGGGGAGTAGTTTTTAACCGAACGAAATAGTTCGAAACAATCAAATGAGGAGTTGATGAAGGCGTTGCAAAGAATCAGCAGCATTACTATGGTGAATGCTGTCTATTTGTCATGCCCTGCATGCGTTGGCGCGCATACAGGAAAAGTGTGAGTTTCCAGAACAATCCATTTCCATTATAGCGCAACAATAAAAAAACGTAAACCTTTGTTAGAAATCCCGGAAGGTAGGAGGGACTAACATGAAACTAACCGTTGAAGAGCAAGCCATAGTAGGCGGAAGCGAAGGGAAAGTCAGGCAAAAGGCCATAGAGTTGCTTGTACATTACGGAGAGTCAGTCGGCGCAGAAAAACTCATTGATACGAACAATGTCTGCGGCGACATAAGGCTGGCTACGGTACTGTCAATGTTCAACCTGGAGTCTTCGGAGCTTAGTAACTTTCCCTTGGTCAAGGCATATTCCTGTCAAATGGAGACTGGCTTTGACCCTGAACAGTGGCAGCTCCAAGGCGTAAACCAAGAACAGTATAAGGAGCAGATAGCTGATGAAGCATTTGCTGCTTCGATTGGCGTCAATCAATTGTGCACCTGCGTACCTTATTTGGTTGGCAATGTACCTGTCAAAGGAGAGCATTGTGCCTGGCAGAAGTCGTCTGCTGTGGTGTATATCAACTCGGTATTCGGTGCCCGCACCAATGGGGAAAGCAGTGAGATAGCTATAGCTGCTATGCTCACCGGTAAGATTCCCTATTGGGGATTGCATCTTCCCGAAAATCGTCTGGGCACGCATCTTATTAATGTTGAGTGGGAGGTAAAGAGTGCGCTGGACTGGGAGCTGTTAGGCTATTATACCGGCCAACTGGTAAAGTCAGGCAAGCCGGTTTTTTACAGCATTCAACATGCACCCAATTTGGGCAGGCTGAAAGGTCTGAGTGCAGCATTACAGGCAGCGGGTGAGTGTGAGCTTTTCCATATCCCGGGCATTACCGCTGAAGCATACAATCTAAATGATGCCTTTGGCGGTAAGCAGCCGCTGGATGTACTGCGCTTCGGCAAGGCTGAGCGCATGCTGGCCTTTGATATGCTCAATGCCTGTGCCCATGACAGTACTGTTGACTGGGTGATTCTCGGCTGTCCCCATTGTTCGCTGGAAGAGTTAGGTGAGATTTGCCACCTGCTTGCAGGCCGGAAGGTGCACAGCAATGTGAGGTTATGGATCGTTACGCCCCGGGCCTTACAGACAGTGGCCGACCGCACTGTCTATACCCGCATCATCAGCGAAGCGGGAGGAGTGTTACTGAGTGACGCCTGTCCGGCCGAGGGCAGGGTGAAACCGCAAGGTGCGCAGGTGGTGGCGACCAATTCGGCTAAGCTGGCGCACTGCCTAACGGGAAGTCCCGGTATGCAATGCTGGTTCGGCTCGATGGCAGACTGCATTGCTGCTGCGGTTACCGGCAAATGGCAGGGAGAACTGAAATGATGTTACAAGCAAAGGAGGCAGAGGGAAAACATGACCATGATGATCATCACAGGAATCGTCATTGCCTGGGTTGTCTATATGATTGTCAAAAAGTATTATCCTCAGGCGGTACTGTTAACGGCAGGCATGATCCTGCTGCTGGCAGCGTGCCAATTTAGCAATACTGCTCTGCTGGACGGAAAACAATCGTCCGGTTCGGTCTTTTTAGATATTTTTCATACCGGCAGTGTTTTGCTCAGTTCCCGCGTTGCCGGGCTGGGGCTGACGATTATGTCCATTGCCGGGTTTGCCAGGTACATGGAATACATCGGGGCAAGTAAAGCGTTATTTGCCGTAGTGGCCTCGCCGATCAAGCACATTAAATCACCCTATTTGCTGCTGGTGCTGAGCTTTTTTATGAGCCAGTTTTTGGTCTTGTTCATTCCCAGTCATGCCGGATTAGGACTCTTGCTCATGGTCATGTTGTATCCCGTTCTGATCCGGGCCGGTGTGAGCAAGCTGTCCGCGCTGGGGGTTATCGGCTGCGCGCAGTATATGGATGTAGGTCCCGGTTCGGGCAACGCCATTCTGGCCGCGAATCTCTGTAAGCTTGACCCGGCTGTATACTTCGTCAATCACCAGCTGCCCATTTTTGTTGTCACCACCTTGCTGCTGGGAATTACTCACTATGTTGTGCAAAAATGGTGGGACAAGAAGGAGGGCTTTACCGGCTATGATGCCTCGCTGGATTACGGGAAGGAAGAGGATAGCCGTCCGCCGTTACTGTATGCGATTTTGCCCGTCATTCCTATGCTGCTTATTCTTGGCTTCAGCCCGCTGTTTAAAAGCACAATTAAGATGGATGTTGTTACGGCGATGTTTGTCAGTACTTTTATCAGCATGGCCTTCGAGTATGTACGGTTGAAAGACTTTCGCGCTGTCTTGCAGAGTCTGAAGTATTTGTACGAAGGTATGGGCAACAGCTTTGCGACGGTAGTCAGCCTGATCGTTGCCGGTGAAGTATTTGCCGCCGGTCTGATGAAGATTGGCGCCGTTGATGCATTGACGGCAGGGGCACAGGAGCTGGGCCTGGGGGTTCAGGCGCTCATTATCCTGTTTTGTATTGTCATTGCCTGCTGTGCTTTTTTGATGGGGTCAGGCAATGCGGCGTTTTTCTCTTTCGCCGCGCTTACTCCGAAGATTGCGGCGGCCTTGCATATTGAGGTAATTACACTGCTGCTGCCGATGCAGATTATGACCAGCTTTGGCCGTGTTGTATCACCGATTACTGCCGCTATTGTGGCAATTGCCGGGGTGGCAGGTGTATCACCGGTACAGGTGGTCAAGCGGACTGCCATTCCGATGGCGGTAGCGGCACTTGTCAATGTGGCTTTTGTTTTTATCAACTCATAAGGAGCTATGCAATATGAAGTGTGCGAAATGTACTCACCACAAGTGCTATCTGGCAGGGCAGAATTGTACGGGAATGACTGTTGATGCTGTACAAGCAGCCTATACGGAGGAACGCCTGGCGGTGATGCGGGCGGCGGCTTGCACGGAAGCGCGGTTTTATAATCAGCTTACCCGCTTAGAGGAGACAGCCGAGTTTGGCAAGCTCATGGGCTATACGAAATTCGGTCTGGCTTTCTGTATCGGTCTTAGCGAGGAAGCCAAACTGATTGAAGCGTATTTGGCCAAAAGCTTTCAGGTCTATTCGGTTTGCTGCAAGGTCTGCGGCATCGCCAAAGAGCAGCTGACGCTGGAGCAGATCAAGGCCGGTGCCCGCGAAACGATGTGCAACCCGCTTATGCAGGCCAGGCTGCTGCAGGATAAAGCTGTTGAGTTCTGTGTTACGGTGGGTTTATGTGTTGGTCATGATGCCCTGTTTTCCGGTGCCTGCCAGGTACCTGTATCCTGCTTAGCGGCAAAGGACAGAGTGCTTGCCCATAACCCGCTGGGCGCCGTATACTCGCGCTATTGGCGCAGGAAGCTGGGGATTCAGTCGGAGGGGCAAGTGTAGCGTGGATAGTTGAAAAGGGAGAGGTGGATCGTGATGATCAAACATGATTTTGACGAACGGATTGACCGGACAGGGACGGAATGCAAGAAATGGGATACGTATGCAGCGGATGTACTGCCGTTATGGATTGCCGATACGGATTTCAAATGCCCTCAGCCAATTATTGATGCCATGGTAAGAAGAGCACAGCATGGGATTTATGGCTATCCCATTAATGACAAGAAGTTTGAACAGTCGATTGTGAACTGGCAGAAAAAGCGTTTTGACTGGGACGTTGATCCTGACTGGGTGGAATATACCCCGGCCGTTGTCCCGGCGATTATCTATGCCATGCGGGCCTTTACTAATCCGGGTGACAATGTTGTCATCCAAATGCCGGCGTACCATCCATTTCATGAGATCATCCCCCATAACGGCAGGCACATCCTGGGCAATGAGCTAGTCTTACAGCCGGACGGCAGCTATGCCATTGATTTTGCTAATCTGGAGCAACTGCTGAGTCAAAAGCGGACAACCATGTTTCTGTTGTGCAGCCCCCATAATCCTGTCGGCAAATGCTTTACCAGAGAAGAGCTGACCCGCATGTCCGAGCTGTGCCTGAAGCATCATGTCATGGTGGTCTCCGATGAAATTCATTCGGATATTGTGTATGGCGGCAATCGCCACATCCCGTTCGGCAGCCTATCCCCGGAAGCAGCGGATAACTGCGTGGTCTGCGTCAATCCCAGCAAGACCTTCAATATTGCCGGTGTGCGGACAGGGGCGGCGATTATCCCGAACCGTCACAAGCATGACCGGTTCTACGCTGCCCTGGCGGATAACAAAGCCTATGGCA
Organism: Anaerospora sp.; assembly: GCF_032013335.1. Classification (NCBI taxonomy): domain Bacteria; kingdom Bacillati; phylum Bacillota; class Negativicutes; order Selenomonadales; family Sporomusaceae; genus Anaerospora; species Anaerospora sp. The sequence continues at coordinate 132,285 of NZ_DALZUO010000007.1, forward strand.
GAACGGTATTTGGCACCTTACCGATTGAAGTGGCTTACAATGAATGCGATGATTATGCCGATCAACTGCTGGCCTATCTGGAAGCCAATCTGAGCTACCTCAAGGAATTCATTGCCAAACGGATTCCCCAGCTTAAGGTCGGCGACGTACAGGCGACTTATTTGATCTGGCTGGATTGCCGGGCATTGCAGATGCCGCCCAAGGTATTGCAGCAGTTCTTCCTGGAGAAGGCAAAGGTGGCAATGAACGAAGGCTCTACCTTTGGGCCGGGAGGAGCGGGCTTTATGCGGATGAATATTGCCTGCCCCCGTTCTCTGCTGGCCGAGGCTTTGGAGCGGATTGCCGCAGCAGTCAGCAGACTGAGCAATAATAAGTCTGAATAAAGTTGCTGGATTTCCAGGTTCTGTTTATTGAATATAAAAACTAGGAATGCTATAATAATGGCAAATAGACGATTGGAGTTGAAAAGATGATTATTCTTTCTTGCTAATTTCTGAGCATAATAGATTAGAGCGGTCAAACCCCTCTTGCTTTATTATGCCTGTGCAAGAAAGACACATTCTTTTCACTCACGGAATATATCCTTGTCATGCCTTAGGTTTGGGCTTGGCTTTGCTGTATTTATGAGCTGCAAGAATTGCTTTCTTGCAGCTCATATTTTTTATACAGGAGGGCTACTATTATGTCTTTGATTAACGTTACCAATCTAACTTTTGGCTATGACGGCAGTTATGATAACATCTTTGAAAACGTGAGTTTTCAAATCGATACAGACTGGAAGCTGGGCTTCGCCGGCAGGAACGGCAGAGGAAAAACGACCTTTCTTAACCTGCTGCTTGGCAAATACGAATACAGTGGCTCTATTGCTGCGAAAACCAATTTCGAGTATTTCCCTTTCGCGGTAACCGAGCCGGAGAATCATACGATTGATGTCATCGAAAGCATTTACCCCGATTACGAGCTGTGGCAGGTAATGCGCGAGTTGTCACTGCTGGAGGTAGATGAGGATGTGTTGTACCGTCCCTTTGCTACGCTGTCCAACGGTGAGCAGACTAAGGTGCTGTTAGCCACTTTGTTTTTGAAGGAGAATAGCTTCCTCTTAATTGATGAGCCGACCAATCACCTGGATATGGAGGCCAGAAAAGTGGTCAGTGATTATCTGAAGAGCAAGCGCGGCTTTATTCTCGTCTCCCATGATCGGGCGTTTTTGGATAACTGTATTGATCACGTTCTCTCGATTAATAAAACCAATATTGAGATTCAAAAAGGTACCTTTTCCTCCTGGTGGGCCAACAAGCAAATGCAGGATCACTTTGAACTGGCGGAAAACGAAAAACTTCATAAAGACATTGCCCGCCTGCAAGCGGCAGCCAAACGTACCTCTGCCTGGTCTGAGCAAGTGGAGAAGACGAAGTTTGGCACGCGGGATTCGGGCTTACGGCCTGACAGGGGATATATCGGTCACAAAGCGGCGAAGATGATGAAGCGTTCCAAGTCCATCGAGACGCGGCAGCAGACGGCGATTGAGGAGAAATCCAAGCTGCTAAAGAATATTGAGAGTGCCGATAAGCTGAAAATCGTGCAGACCGATTTCTACACCGGACGGCTGGTGGAGCTGCAGCAAGTTTCGATTTTCTATGGAGAGAAGCAGGCTTGCAAGGATGTCAGCTTCACTATCGAGCAGGGAGACCGGGTGGCGTTATACGGCAAAAACGGGTCAGGCAAATCGAGCTTACTCAAGCTGTTGACAGGTGAGGCTTTGTCCTATACCGGCACGCTGCGAAAAGCCAGCCAGCTAGTCATCTCTTATGTGCCGCAGAATACGGCTTATCTGAAAGGCAATTTAAGTGACTATGCCCGGGAGCATGGCATTGATGAGAGTATCTTTAAGGCCAACCTGCGCAAGCTGGATTTTTCGCGGTTGCAATTCGAAAAGGATATGGCTGATTTCAGCGCCGGACAGAAGAAGAAGGTGCTCATTGCGCGCAGCTTGTGTGAAAGAGCTCATTTGCATGTGTGGGATGAACCGCTCAATTATATTGATGTCATCTCCCGGATGCAAATCGAAGAGCTGCTGCTCGAATATGGCCCTACTATTTTATTTGTTGAGCATGACAGTGAATTCTGCGACAATATTGCAACCAAGATCATAGAGCTTTGAGTGAGAGTACAAGAGCAAGAGGCATTGTTAGCTCATAACATTGCCTCTTGCTCTTCTTGGTTATCCAGGGTTGCGGGTTGCAGCCGCAGCTAATAAGGATAAGTTTGAATTTTTGAAAAAATACAGGATCTTTCTTGGATAATATAATTTATCTGTGTTATTATGATGACGAGCTAATCATTTGGGCATGAAACTTGCTTGTGTAGAGAGCAGATAAGAGAGTCACCGTGTATATGTGAAAGCATGGAGCAAAGCTCATTGGGGGGTAAGAGGAATGGTCACAATGGATTCACGACTGGAGATAATGAAGGAATTCTTGGACCAGGTGCATGGATTGGTAGTTGTTGATCGTGAGTCCAATATCGTCTATATTGAAGCAAACTATGCAAAAGAATTGGGCTATAATGCGAAAGAGCTGATCGGAATACCGGTGAAGCAGGTCATTCCAAACAGTAAGCTGCCTGTTGTACTGGAGTCGGGCAAGGCTATGTGGGGTGATGTATTTTGTTACGCAGGCCATACGAGTATCTGTAATCGCTGGCCGCTAATGAAAGACGGTAAAATTATCGGGGCCGTTTCCTATAGTGTATTTGACAGGCTGAAAGAATCGGAAAAACTGTTTGAGTCTTTGCAGGACCTGCGCGGGCAAGTAGACTATTATAAGGACAGGCTTAAGAAGTATTCCGGAGCACGGTATACGTTAGCGGATATTGCAGGTACAAGCGCCGGAGTCGTTGAGCTGCGCAAAGCAGTATTACGTGCCGGGTGCACTGACTCTACCGTACTTATCCAGGGAGAGACCGGAACAGGCAAGGAATTGGTTGCCCACTCCCTGCACCAGGAAAGCCTGCGGACTCATTATCCGTTTATTAAACTCAATTGTGCGGCTATGCCGTATGACCTTATTGAATCTGAATTATTCGGGTATGAGGAAGGCGCTTTTACGGGAGCCCGGAAGACAGGAAAAAAGGGTAAGTTTGAGCTGGCTAACAAGGGAACGCTTTTCCTGGATGAAGTAAGTCAACTCACCTTACCGGCCCAGGCCAAACTGCTTCGTGCGCTGCAGGAAAAAGAAATAGAACGTATCGGCGGTACGGCACCGGTCTCTGTTAATGTCAGGATTGTGGCAGCCTCAAACGATGATCTGGAGGCAATGGTAAAGCAAGGCTCTTTCCGGTCCGATTTATTTTATCGTCTTAATGTGGTTCCGATAAAGGTACCGCCCTTAAGGGAAAGAATGTCCGACATTCCGGTGCTTGTGAAGAGGTTTGTCGAAAAATACAGGGAACAGGCAGGTTTGGGACCAGTCGAGGTTTCTCCAGAAGCCTTGTCTTTACTGCAAGGATATGGGTGGCCGGGCAATATTCGCGAACTGGAAAATGCCGTGGAACGAGCGGTTGGTCTTTGTGTAACCGGACTGCTTGATTTATCGCATTTCGAGTGGTTAATGCCAAAGATTCAAAAACCAGTTAGAATCACAAACACACAAGACCTGATTAAAGAAGCTAAAGCTGCGGCAGAAAGAAATGTTATTTTAACCATCCTCCATGAAACCGGGGGAAACATAACAAAAACCGCTGAAATGCTCCAGATGGATCGTTCGTTATTGTATCAGAAGATGCGCCGCCTGGGCATCAAGTACCGGTAACAAATCGCGAAATAAGCCCTTGCTTCGTCGGCAGACGATAGCAAGGGCTTATTTTGTTGGCATAATTATTGCTTATATCAATGGTGCAGCCAATTGAAAGAATGTTAAGGAGGATAAAAAATGCATACAGATGATACGCTACAATGTTTTGCGAAGGTATTGCCGTTCTTAAATGAACTATACAGTAGTGATGTGGCAGTAACTTTAGCTGATTTGGAAAAAGTAATATTGTATAAGTCAGGCGAAAAGCTTGAGCTCAAAGGTAAGATCGGTGTGCCGCTGGTAGAGGGGACCGCTGTTTACAGGGCAGTACATGAAGGCCGCAGGATCGTTGTTAAGGTTGATAAGGCCTTGTATGGTGTGGCGTATATCGCCACCGCTATTCCACTTTATAATGACAGCCATGAAATAATCGGTGCGGCCTGTGTTCTCGAGTCGACTGACCGGCAGGATGAGTTAAAGGATATGGCGGCTAAGCTGACAGACAGTATTTCTATTCTGGCAAGCACAACGGAAGAAATATCGGCGCAAACGCAGGAAATATCGGCCGTTAGTAAGACGGTGGCTAAATTGGTGCAGGAATCCGAAGTACGGATGGGTGAAACCAATCAGATCATCGATCTGAATAAGGAAGTTGCTACTCAGACGAATTTATTAGGCCTGAATGCTGCGATTGAAGCTGCCCGGGTTGGAGAACAGGGACGTGGTTTCACGGTGGTTGCAGATGAGATTCGTAAAATGGCGGCTAATAGTGCTGAATCAATAAAGCGGATTAGTGCAATCATTTCTAATATCCAGGGAGACAGTAGAAATACTCGTGCCCGAATATTGCAAATCGATGATGTTATTTCTCAGGTTGCAGAAGCGGTCACTAGTGTGGCAGGCACGGTACAAGATATTAATGTGATGGCCCGGCGGATTGATCAAATGGCCGAGGAATTAGTGAAGTAAATAGATAGGAAAGGCACTTTCATATTGTGAAAGTGCCTTTTTACTTATGGCGGCTAATGCCCATAAGTGGGGGTGAGTGTATAAACAGACAGTGTGATTATATCATCACACTGTTTGTTTATGTGGCATGAGCAAAAGGCTGCGCGATTCAGGCACAGGCAAAATATCGAAATAGGGTGTGAGTCAATTATCACACTTTAGGTGGCCGCAAGCCTGATTATTTAGTGAATTCAGATTTGGCACAATAATTGCTTATATAGAGGTTGCAACTGATTGAACAAGTTGAATTCAGGAAAGAGAGGAGCTTTTTATGCAAAAAAATTTGGAGGTGGCTTCAA
>NZ_DALZUO010000007.1:137482-172813 GCF_032013335.1 Anaerospora sp.
TGAATTCAGGAAAGAGAGGAGCTTTTTATGCAAAAAAATTTGGAGGTGGCTTCAATGCGTACGGCTATCTTAGGGGCAGGCGCACTTGGTATTATCATCGGTGCTTTAATTGCAAAAAATGGTTATCCGGTTGATTTGGTTGACAGTTACAAAGAAAATGTGGATGCCCTTAATGCTAACGGGGCCACGGTTACTGGTTTTTTAGAGCTGAACGTGCCTGTGCGGGCTTTGACGCCCGACCAACTGGAAGGCTGTTACGATCTTGTCTTGTTGTTAACAAAGCAAACGAATAACGAGACAGCATTAACCCAATTCCTACCCCATCTGCATAAAGACAGCATTGTCTGCACGCTGCAAAACGGGATTCCGGAAGAGTCAGTTGCGGCCTATGTCGGCAAAGACAGAACGATAGGCGGGGCGGTGATGTTTGGTGCGACGTGGGAAAAGCCAGGCGTTTCCAGGTTGACATCACCTTATGAAAACACGCGCAAATTCGCATTCACAATTGGTGAAATGGATGGGGCCTTGCGGCCGCGTATGCAGCAAGTACAAGAAATTCTCGAGAAGATTGGCAAAGCAGAAGTTATACCAAATTTGATGGAGGTCCGTTGGACAAAACTGCTGATGAATGCAACCTTCAGCGGCTTGTCTGCGGCGCTCAACTGTACCTTCGGTGATGTTTTGGCTAGTCCTAAGGCCATGGAATGCGTTGTCCATATTGCCGACGAGACAGTGAAAGCCTGTCATGCCCAAGGATATCGCATGGTGGAAGTATTAGGCGAAAGCTTCGAGCAATTCGAGTTAAAATCAGATGCCGAAATTCCTCAAAAGATTGAGCTCTTCCGGCGCTTATGGGATAACCAGGGAGCGCAGAAAGGGAGCATGCTGCAGGACTTGGAAAAAGGCAGAAAAACCGAAATTGATTGTATTAACGGCGTTGTTTGCAAAAAGGGACGCGAAGCGGGTATTTCCACACCCTACAATGACAAGGTCGTAGAATTAATTAAAGAAGAGGAGAAAAGCGGAAGACTCCATGATTTTAGCTATCTATCGAGATTCGCTGCTATCTAGCTTACATCACAAACAAGGAATAAGGAGAAGCACTGTATGTATGACTTCAACGGGAAATTTGTGGCCGTTACCGGGGCCGCTCAGGGGCTGGGAGCTGCCATGGCACAGCGATTTCTACAGGATGGGGCAGAAGGCGTTGCCTTGCTGGACCTGAACCGGGAGGGGTTGCAGGCAGCTGCCACCCGGCTTGACCCAGCCGGAACACGTACCATGGCGGTTGTTTGCAATGTGGCGGATCACCGGTCCGTCGAAGAGGCCTTCCACCAGATCCTGGCGCGCTTCGGCCGTGTAGATATCCTCATCAATAATGCGGGCATCACCCGGGACTCGATGTCTCACAAGATGACGGTGGAGCAGTTTGATCCTGTGGTACAGGTTAGCCTGAACGGAGCGTTTTACTGTGCACAACAGGTGATCGGCCCAATGCGGGAGCAGGGGTGGGGGCGTATCATTTCTTTGTCATCCTTAGCTGCCGGGGGCAATGTCGGTCAGGCGAATTACTCTGCCGCCAAGGCAGGGATTATTGGCATGACAAAGACCTTGGCCTTGGAACTGGCGCCAAATTATGTCACGGTGAACTGCATTGCCCCTGGCTTGATCAATACCGAGATCATTAAGTCTGTTCCCGAAAAACAGATGGAGGCATTCTTAAAGAGCATCCCTATGCACCGGGTGGGCGAGCCGGAAGAAGTAGCCAATCTCGCTGCTTTCCTGGCTAGCGACGAGGCAGCATACATCACCGGCCAGTGCATCAAGATAACTGGCGGGCTGCGTTGAGGCAACACCAATCAGATTTAGAAAGGAACGATGATTATGACAAATAAAGTTTTTATCACTGCTGCCCTGACCGGAGCCGTTACCCCCAAGGATATCAACGAGTATATTCCCATGACGCCTGAAGAAATAGCCGAGGACGCCTACAACTGCTGGAAGGCTGGCGCGGCAATCGTGCATCTGCACATGCGAGACGACAATGGCAAGGGCTCCATGGAGGAAGCCCTGTTCAAAAAAAGCATCGACCTGCTGCGGGCTCATAAAGATTGCGATGTGGTGATTTGCTGCACATCTTCGGGAACCAGACACCCGATTACTTCACAAGAGCGAATGGTCCATTTCAAGTCCATTCGGGAGATTGAAATGGGCTCCTATGACGCAGGTACTTTTAACTGGGGGACCGATGGAATATTTGAAAATAGTCCGCAGTTTCTGGTAGAGCTGGCAAAGTGCTACCGGGAAAACGATGTGAAGGCCGAGATTGAGATTTTCGATATGGGGATGCTGGGCAATGCCAAGCACTATCTGAAAACCGGCGTTCTGGACGCGCCGCTTTACTGCCAGTTCGTCTTAGGCGTTCTGGGCGGTATGGAGTCTACCGTAGATAACCTTCAATACCTGGTCAGACACATGCCGGCGGGTTCCAAATGGTCCGCTTTCGGCATCGGAAAAGATCACTTGCCCATTATGTTTGCCGCTCTCGCCCTGGGTGCCGATGGTATCCGGGTTGGCCTGGAAGATAACGTAATGTTTGCCAAAGGCGTTAAAGCGACCAATGTGATGCTGGTGGAACGTGCTGTCCGGGTCGTTAAGGAGTTCGGCAAGGAGATAGCCAATTCCGCTGAAGCCCGGGAGATGTTGGGTATCAGGCAGCTGGTACGCTAAACAGTAGTGGTGATTAAGTTCACAGGAGGAAGCAGATATGAATCACGCAAGAGATGCAGTAGTGGTGGCCTATGGACGAACACCGTTAGCCAGAGCATTTAAAGGCGCCTTTGTGAAAATGCACCCGGTAGAATATGCAGCGCAGGCGCTGGCGGGCGTGCTGAGACGGGTTCCTAACCTTGATGCCGCACTGATTGAGGACGTAATTGTGGGCTGCGCTGTGCCTGAGCGGGTTACCGGCTTTAATGTAGGCCGCCTCATTGCCCAGCGGGCTGGATTGCCCGATACTGTGCCGGGGCAAACGGTCAACCGGTTCTGTTCGTCCGGACTACAGGCTATCGCTATCGCGGCCAACGCCATCATGGCCGGTCAGATGGACGTGGTAGTTGCCGGAGGGGTGGAAAGGATGACTGATATGATCATGGGGCAGCCACAAGAGTATCAGGATGTAAGGCTGACAGAGCAAATCCCGGGCACTTATCTTTCCATGGGAATGACTGCCGAAAACGTAGCAGCACGCTGCGGGATTACCCGGCCCGAAATGGAAGCGATGGCCGTAGACAGCCACCGGAAGGCTGCCGCCGCCCAGGCAGCAGATAAATTCAAAGATGAGATTATACCCATTACCGTTGAGTCCGGGAATGGTCCCCTAGTGGTCTCTGCTGATGAGGGAGTGCGGGCAGGAACCACTATGGAAAGCCTGGCTGCCCTGAAGCCTTGCTTCAAAGAAGACGGTGTAGTGACCGCGGCGACTTCATCGCAAATGACGGACGGGGCAGGCTTTGTTGTACTGATGTCGCGGGAAAAAGCGCAGGCTCTGGGCATCGCCCCTGTTGCCCGGTTTTTGGGTTTTGCCGTAAGCGGCGTGGCGGCTGAAGTCATGGGCCTGGGCCCGATTGAAGCAGTCCCTAAGGTTATGAAGCAAATTGGGATGACTGTGAACGACATGGATGTTATCGAGCTCAATGAGGCATTTGCCGCACAAGCGCTGGCCTGTATCCGCGAACTGAAGCTGCCGGTGGAGAAGGTAAATCCGAATGGGGGGGCGATGGCTCTGGGGCATCCCATGGGGGCTACCGGGGCGGTACTGACATGCAAGGCTCTTTCCGAACTAAAGCGCACCGGAGGAAAACACGCCCTGATCACGATGTGTATTGGCGGCGGCATGGGTGCGGCCGGTGTTTTCAAGATGGAATGTCAGTAGAAAAATGATTAAATTGGTATAAGGAGGATGCTTATGAGTACACAGACAGAGTTGAAATCCACCGTGAATTTGCTTGAGAAACCCGTCGAAGACGACGTTCTTCTCAAGCTGCCAACCTGGAAAATATGGTATACCATGTTCGTCCTGTATTTCCTCTACTTATTTGATTACGCCGCCCGCTTGGTCATTGGCCCCTTGTTCCCGTATTTGAAAAAGGATTTAGGGCTGACTGATCCGCAATTAGGCATGCTGAGCAGCGTTGTACTTGCGGGAATTTGTATTTTATCGATGCCCCTGGCGGCATTTATTGATCGCTGGAGAAGGTCAAAAACCTTATCCCTGGTGGCTGTTGCCTGGAGTATAGCGTCGGTGGGCACCGGGCTCAGTACGACATTTCCTCAGATCCTTGCTTCGCGTGCGGCTGTTGGTATCGGGGAAGCCGGTTTTTCATCAGGTGGCGCAGCTTTAATCAGTGCTATGTTTAGCAGAACAAAGCGGGCCATGATGATCGGAATCTGGAATACCTCGATGACTGCCGGGGCGGCACTGGGGCTTATGGCTGGCGGAATCGTTGCCACCAGTTATGGTTGGCAGACTGCTTTTTATGCGGTTGGTATTCCGGGAATAGTCTTAGGGGTTATGGCTTGGTTTATGCCTGATTATGAGAATATTTCCAGGGAAAAAGATGCAGCTGCATTGAGCTTTTACGGCGCATTTAAGGGTGTTTTGACGAATAAATCGCTTGTTTGCATGTACTTTGCCTGCGGGCTGGGTGCCGTATTATTACAGACGCAGCTGTATTGGACGTCATCATTATTTGTACGCTTCATGGGCATGACTCCGGCCCAGGCCGGCACGATTAACGGGTATATGATGTTCGTAGGTTTCATTTCCTATCCGCTGAGCGGCTGGCTTTCAGACCGTTGGTCAGAGAAAGACTTGCGGGGCAGAATGTACTTCTGTGCAATTATGCAACTGCTCTCTTGCCTAACATGTGTTGCCGGTGTGATGCTGCTAAGTATCCCGCTGCTTGCATTAGCGATGTTTTTCACATTTTGTATTCCTTCCGCTCAGGTAGCCACTACTCAGGAAATTGTGCCGCTGTTTAACCGGGCAACAGCTTACGGCGGTTATGTTCTTACCCTCTATATTCTTGGCGGTTTGTGGGGACCAATGTTGACTGGCTTTGTCTCGGCAGCATCTAATCTTCAGATGGGATTCCTTGTTGCGGCAGGCGTCAGTTTGATCAGTATCCTCTTTTATCTTGCAGGAAGCAGATATGTGGTAGCCGACTTTAACAATTCCCGGGCCAAGGAAAAAGAAATGGGTTGTTAGGGCTGACTGTGAAAATCATAATTGTCGGGAAAGCTTGCATTTGTAAATTTTGCTATGAGTATTTCGGTTAACAAGATAAAAGGCAGGCGTTAGTGCCAGTATGGATGCAAGCACAAAGCATTATGAAAGTGAAACGTGTATTAGCAAGATAGTAGGAATTGAATTGCTGGAGGTTATCAATGGCTAATCTGTACCAGGACAAATATAATGCAAAAAAAGTTACAATCGAACAAGCGTTAGCGTTGATTCAGTCAGGTGACGAAATTGTCGCAGGTTTTTGCGGGGTTGAGCCCATGGGTATTTTAAGTGAGCTTCATACCATTAAGGACCGGGTTGAGGATGTTGTTGTTTGGAACTCTCTGGGGATAGGTAAATATGAGTTCTTTACCAATCCGGAAATGAAAGGTCATTTTACCACTAACTCCATGTTTTATAGTGCCGGGGCAAGAGAGGCTCACCGGCTTGGCACGGTAAGCTACCAACCAACTCATCTCCATAATTGTATGGTGCGTAAGGCAGAGGTCAAGCCTGCAAATGTCTATATCGGCACAGTAACGCCGATGGATAAGCACGGTTACGTAAAATTGTCGTTAAGCACCATGTACGATAAAAAAGCAATCGAAAATGCTGATTTGGTCATTATGGAGGTTAACAGCCGGCTGCCGGATGTAGGCGGGGACACGGAGCTGCATATTGACGAGATCGACTATTTTGTGGAGGTGGACCGGCCGGTGCCGATTCTTGCGCCAGCGGAGACCACCGAGAAAGATAGAACGATTGCCGAATATGTCGCCAGTCTTGTTCATGATGGAGATACCATTCAATTGGGAATCGGAGGCATTCCTAATGCGGTGGCGTCGGCTTTTATGAGTAAAAGAGACCTTGGCATCCATACGGAAATGATTACAAGCAGCATGGCTGACTTAGCTGAGGCGGGGGTTGTCACAGGCAGGAAAAAAAGCCTGCATAAAGGCAAAATCATCGGGTGTTTCGCCCTGGGAACGCAAAGGCTGTACGATTTCATGGACGGTAATCCTGCAGTGCAAATTATGCGGGGTGAGTACGTAAATAACCCGTTTGTCATTGCCCAAAACGACAATATGGTATCAATTAATACCGCGATACAAGTTGATTTGACCGGACAAATTTGCTCAGAAAGCATCGGTCTAAAAACCTGGAGTGGGTCCGGCGGGCAGAACGATACGGCAGAAGGTGCAATTCACGCTAAGAACGGCAGATCGATCATTGCTCTGAACTCTACGGCGAAGAACGGAACGGTGTCCACGATCCAGCCTTGGCTGACACCAGGTGCAGTAGTAACGCTGTCGCGCAACAATATCGACTATATCGTTACCGAGTTTGGCATTGCACCGATGAAAGCCAGAACAATCAGGCAAAGAGTAGATAACTTGATTGCAATAGCTCACCCGGACTTCCGCAAAGAACTGCGTGATGCGGCGGCTAAGCATCAAATATGGTAAAACGGGACTGGAAAACTAGGGGGACTCGGTTATGAACAAATTGGCAGCAAAGGATGACGTGCTTGCGAGACTAAAAGACGGCCAGGTCATCATGATTGGCGGCTTTTTGAATACGGGAACGCCAGAAGCGCTGGTGGATATTCTTATTGAACAGAAAGTAAAGAATTTGACCATTATTGCTAACGACACCGCTTTTCCGGATAAAGGCATCGGCAAATTGGTAGTTAACGGGCAGCCCGCCCGCGTCATCGTGTCCCATATTGGGACAAACCCGGAAACGGGTCGGCAGATGCATGCAGGTGAATTAAAGGTCGAGCTAATACCCCAGGGAACTTTGGCTGAGCGGATTCGCTGTGGAGGAGCCGGTTTAGGGGGAGTATTGACGCCAACCGGGGTGGGAACGGTTGTGGCGGAAGGGAAAGAACAAATTGTTTCCGGAGGTAAAACCTACCTGCTGGAGTTGCCGCTCAAAGCAGATATTGCGCTTATTAAGGCCTGGAAAGCTGACAAATATGGCAACTTGGTCTACCATCGCGCGGCGCGGAATTTTAATCCGTTGATGGCTATGGCAGCAGATGTTGTTATTGCAGAGGCAGAAGAAATTTTGGAGGTAGGCAGCCTGGACCCGGATCAGGTTATGACGCCAGGTGCCTGTGTCGATATGCTGATTCAGGGGGATAAGATATGGTAAATCCACGGGAGTTGATTGCCAGGAGAGTTGCCCGTTTCTTCAAGGCAGGGGATCTGGTTAATCTGGGGATTGGCATGCCGACGGCGGTTGCCAACTATATACCGGCAGACAGCGGTATCATGCTGCATTCGGAAAATGGTTTTGTTGGTCTCGGTCCTGCGCTGCAAGGGGGCAGGCCGGAAAAAGATGTCGTCAATGCGGGCGGTGCGCCGGTGACGATGGTGCCGGGGGCAGTTTGTTTCGACAGTGCCCAGTCCTTCGCTCTTATCCGGGGGGGACATCTGGCAGCTACTGTGCTGGGAGCACTTGAGGTGGATGAAAGCGGCAATCTGGCTAACTGGATGGTACCGGGGAAAATGATTCCCGGCATGGGGGGAGCCATGGATTTGGTTGCGGGAGCCCGCACCGTAATTATTGCGATGGAACATGCTACAAAAAAAGGAGCGCCAAAGATTCTCAAGAAGTGCAGCTTGCCGCTGACTGCCGCTAATGAAGCGGATTGGATTGTGACAGAACTGGGAGTCATGGAGGTCACTCAGCAGGGGATCGTTCTGCGGGAATTGGCGCCTGGTGTATCGGTGCAGGATATTCAGCTTCAGACGGAGGCAACCCTAATTATTCCTGAAGTTGTTGGTTGTATGGAGGTATAGCATTACGGGTGTGCCCTATTGGTCAAACAAGGAATTTTTACACCTGCTATCATCTAAATGAAAGTTATGAATAATTTTTTTGGGGGGAAGAAAATATGAAGAAAATGGTTTGTTTATTAACTTTGGCGGCAACACTGGTAAGCACTTCAATGAGCGCGTTGGCTGCGCCCCAACCCAGTTCCTTTAGTGACGTTCCGGCAAAACACTGGGCCTACGATGCTGTTGCTCAATTAGCCAAATCCGGCATCGTCACCGGCTATGATGAAGGCACTTTCCGGGGCGACAGAACGATGACCCGTTATGAAATGGCACAAATAATAGCGAACGCAATGACGAAAGAGGACAAAGCAAATGCCGAAACCAAAGCGCTGATTAACAAGCTTGCTGCTGAGTTCAATAGTGAGCTTGATAAGTTAGACGCGAAGGTCAATAGAATTGATCAGCGTGTAAGCAAAGTGGAAGACAAGATTAGTTTTAGCGGCAGCGATACTGTTCGCTGGGTCAAATGGGACAAAGCCTCCGGTTCCAGTAGTCATTTCAGAGACGGAGTAACTCAAAACAATTTTATGCTCATGGCAGCAGCCAAAGTAAACGAAGATATTTCAGCCAACTTTAAATGGTATGTACTGCGCCAGGAATCTTTCGGCAATCCTTCGCAAACTACCACTTCTCCTAATAGTAATGAAGGCAATAACCTTGTACAGGGTGAACTGAGCGTACGCAATTTCCTGGGGCAAGCAGGAGTAACATTAACTGGCGGCCGAATGGTTCAAGCTTTTGGCGCTTCAGGTTTTATTGCAGCGCTGCAAGGTATTGATGGAGTCAAGCTTGGCTTTGGTAATCAAGTGAAAGTTGAGCTTGGTGCGGCTGATTTTAGCAATCCTCTGAGTAACTATCAAAAATCTTATGCAGATATTCCTGCAGCTCCGGCAGCCAATGCGGACTATGGTGCGCTCTATTTCAAGGATGCCGCTTGGGTTAAAGCTTCGTACAAGCTTAGCCAAGCGACTACTGTACAGGGTTTTGGTCTGAAGAACACTGCCGGTCCTGCGGTAGCAAGCCTCTACGGAGTTGGACTGTCGACCATGGCAATGCCGAATTTGCTTTTCCGTGCAGATTATGTAAAAAACACCGAATTTGATCAGTATAACACGAATGTACAGTACCGGTTGAGCTACCGGGGTGCCGTAATGAATCAACCCGGCAGCTGGGGCATGCACCTGGATTACGGCAAAGCTTTTGCCCGTGCGTCTTTAGGCTGGGGTGACTACAACGCAACAGCTCTGTTTCCAAAGGCAGGGATTGAATCCTGGGATGTTACATTTGAAAACACCCTGGCTAAAAATGTAATGCTCAAATTGGCTCGTTCCTTTGATTCGAAAAATCCTGTGACTGGTGCTAAATCCGTTTTTGGTGAATGGAGCCGTGCCCAAATTGAGTTCTTGTTTTAAGCAGCCATAAGCAAAACTAAAGCATGGAAGAGAGAGTAGGAGATGATGTTTTTGTCAAAACATCATCTCCTACTCTTGTTTGTCCGTCAGTGTGGTATATAATTTAGGTATGGCTTATCTAGAAAACTCTACTGAGAGTTTCCTGTTTACGTACGGCAGAGTGGAGATAGGCGTTAAGGAGGTAAGTGCAATGAAGGCAAACGAGAGCAAGCTGCAGGACATCTTAAAGCAGCGCGGCATTGCCATGAGCAAAGTGGATATGCTTGCCGAAAGCGATATTCCCGAAGCCAAGGAGAGCTCGAAGCGGCTCATGGAGACGTATTATACCTTAAAGGTTACGGCAGATATGGAAGCTCCTTACTGGTACAACCGGACATGGTGGGAGAATGAAGGTGAGGTCACTGAGGTACGACGGGCTAAGGCTATGGCAGCCTGCCTGGCACATATGACACCGACGATCCAGCCTTATGAGAAGCTGGTAATGAATAAGACGAAAAATATCCGGGGCGGTTTTCCCTTTCCCTGGACGACGGCCAGCTTTTTTAATGCCCAGGCCGAATCGTTAATGGCAGAGGTGGATGCTCCTGCTGAGAGTGAGGCCGATGCGGTCAGCGTGGTTGGCGCTGGAGGCGGTAATGTCACGCAAAGCTACGGTGAAGTGGTGTCCATTGCCAAGAAGTTTGGCATGAGAAAAGAAGATATTCCTGTGCTGGTGAAGACCTCGCGGCCGTGGGCGGGAATTTCGGTAGAGGAACTGAGCGATAAATATTCGCGCATGACGCCTGGCTACGGCCAGTTTCGCAATATCATGGACAGCGTTGTCTGCATGTTTGACTCCTTTGCGATTACGCAAGGCCGGGAAGTGGCCAACTATTACCTGCCGCTTCAGTATGGCTTTGACCGCATTATCGAATTGTGTGACGAAAAGATTGCCGAACTGATGGGTGAAGCGGGTGGCGATGGCGATTTTGGCATGAGCCGGGCCTACTATTATGTGGCGATGAAGGAAATGACCAAAGGCTTAAGCGCCTGGTGCGAGAACTATTCCCGGCAGGCAGCGTATTTAGCGACGATTGAAACAGATATCGCTCTGAAGGCTAACTATGAAAAGGTTGCTGACGTGATGCAGAAGGTGGCTCATCACAAACCGGCCAGCTTCTGGGAAGCTATCCAGATGACGTTGTGCTGTCATTTGGGTGTGACCAACGAAGATGCCATGTCCGGTCTGTCGATTGGCCGACTCGGCCAGATCCTGCAGCCTTATTATGAGAAGGATATCCGCGAAGGGGTAATGACCGACGAAGAGGTCATTGAGCTGCTGGAGCTGTACCGGATTAAGATCAGCTGTATTGAGTGCTTTGCTTCAGCCGGGGTTTCGGGCGGTGTGCTGTCAGGCAACACTTTCAACAACCTTTCTCTGGGCGGCTTGAATCACGATGGCTTATCTGCCGTCACTCCTCTGGAATATTTGATTATTGAAGCAGGCATGCGCAACCAGACGCCGCAGCCTACCTTGAGTGTGCTCTATGATGAACGGACACCGGAAGATTTCCTGATGAAGGCTGCTGCCTGTACCAAGCTGGGCCTGGGCTATCCGGCGTGGATGAATAACCAGGCGGGCATGAACTTCATGCTGCGCAACTATGGACCGGAGGGGATGGATCTCATCGATGCCCGGGCCTGGTGTCTGGGCGGCTGTCTGGAATCGGCTCCCGGCTGCTTCCAGCCGCTTGAATATGACGGCAAGGTGACAATGATTCCCGGCGGAGCATCGCCGACCTGCGGCACCGGCGTGCATTTTATTGCTCTGCCGAAGGTGCTGGAGCTGGTGTTAACCAATGGAACGGATAAGCGCACAGGCAAGCAGGTATTTCCAGCTCATCATAAGCGGCTTGACTCGTATGAAGCTGTGCTGAGCCAGTGGAAGGAATATCTGGAGCTTACTACCGACGTGGTGAACCGGTGCAACAACATTCAGATGGATATCTGGCGCAAGCATTGTATGCCGGTAGTAAACTCTTTATTGAAGCCCGATTGCTTCACTAAAGGCAGGCACCTTGGCACAATGGGCGCCCGCTATAACGCGTCGATTAACTTCGAATCCTGCGGCACCATTACGCTGATCAACTCTTTAAGCTCGCTTAAGAAGAATGTCTTTGACGACAAGCGATTTACGATAGAAGAAATGACGGAGGCCCTGCTGCAAAACTTCGGCTTTAAAACAGCTTATGATACGGGTGTTTTCTCGCCTGATTTCCGGGAGAATACGGACAATAGCGGGAAATATGCAGCCATCTTTGCTGCAAGCCTGCAGGCTCCCAAATACGGCAATGCTGATCCCTATGCTGATGGGATTTTAAGAGAATATGAGTACTATATGGCCGATATGGTGAAATCCTATCAGTCCTATTATGGCAAACCGCTGTATTTGTGTCAGATTTCCGTATCGACCCATGGACCGCAGGGCTTTATCACGCTGGCGACGGCTGATGGGAGACTGGCGGGAACGACGTATTCCGATGGTTCGCTGTCGGCAGCGGCAGGTACGGATAAGAATGGTCTGTATGCCATCTTTGAGTCAGCTACCGTGTATGACCACTCGATGCATCAGAATTCGCAGATGAATCTCAAGCTTCATCCCAGTGCGGTGCGGGGTATTAACGGCACAAGAAAGCTGCTGGAGGTTGTCCGGGCCTATATGCGCAAGGGCGGCTTCCATGTGCAGTTCAATGTGGTTGACTCCCATACGCTGCGGGCTGCCCAGCAGGTGCCCGAGCAGCATCGCGACCTGATGGTGCGGGTGGCCGGGTTTACCCAGTACTGGTGTGAGATCGGCAAGCCGATTCAGGATGAAGTCATTTTCCGTACCGAATATGATGAGGCATAGCCTGGAGGTTGTATGATGAGACATTATGACTGCAAGAACTATATTAATCTCGATTGTGAGAAAGGTATGTGTGCCTTATATAAACAGGTTGTACCGATTGATGGCGAGGGCAGTGCGGCCTGTTCTGCCTTCCGGCAGGCCGAGAAATGCGGCAACTGCAAAAACTTCCTGAACCCTGACAAATATGGGATCGGGACCTGTACAGGGCTGGAAAAAGAAAACTGGGCCTATGCCACCTGCGGTGCTTTTGCCTGCCAGGGCTATCAGGCCTGTTAACTCGATGAGTACTAAAGGCCTGGTTTTTGATATTCAGAGCTTTTCCGTGCACGACGGACCAGGCTGCCGGACGACGGTCTTTATGGCAGGCTGCCCGCTGCAGTGCAGCTGGTGTGCTAACCCGGAAAGCTGGGCCAGGAAGAGGCAGCTGTTATTTGCCGGCAAGGTATGCAAATGGGAGAAGGGCTGCCGGGCCTGTGAAAACGCGTGTCCGCACGGTTCCATTCAGTTTCCCGCTGAAAGGGAGCCAATCATTTCCTGGGAAATTTGCCGAACCTGTGAGAATTTTGACTGTGTAGCACTGTGCCCTAATCAGGCGCTCAAGCAGTGTGGGAAAGAGCTTGCTGTCGAGGAGCTTACGGCTATCCTGCGCCGCGATTTCAATAATTGGGGCGCTGACGGCGGAGTAACCTTTTCCGGTGGAGAGCCGCTTCTGCAGCCGGAATTTCTGCTGGCCCTATTGCAGAAGTGCCGTGCATTGCAGATTGACACGGCGATTGAAACAAGCGCCTATGCCCAGCCGGATGTGTTTTTGGCCATTATGCAGTACATTCAGTTTGCTTTTATTGATGTGAAGCACATGGACCGGGCGCAGCATAAAGCAGGTACCGGTGTATATAACGATCGTATCCTGGCTAATATTGCCCTGCTCCGCCAGTTTGGCTGGCCGGGCAGACTGGTGCTCCGCCAGCCGGTGATTGAGGGCTACAATGACAGTGAGGAGAATGCCCGGCAATTGATTGCATTCATGAAGCAGCACGACTTATATGAACTTAATCTCCTGAGATTTCATAAACTGGGAATGACCAAGTGGAACCAATTAGGCAAGGATTACGCCTACCGTGATCAGGGCGAGGTAACGGATAAGAAGCTTGCCCAGCTGCAGGCGCTGTATCTGGATCATCAAATAGCTTGTTATATTGGTGATAATACGCCGTTTTAATCTGGGACGAGGGACCTGTCCCCTTGTCCCATTTTTAGTCAGCTGTAATCTGAATGGGCGTGTTCGTTTCATTCATTATTGGGAGGGGATCTATTCTATGTGCGAAGCCAATAGCGATTCAGATGAGCTTTATGTACTATGGACGACTGGAGACAGAGAAACTGCGATCAGTATGGTCTTAATGTACACGCTTAATGCAAAGCTTAGAAACTGGTGGGAAGATGTTACTTTGATCATTTGGGGAGCATCAACAAAGTTAGTCCTTCAAGATGAAGAAATACAGGGACGTATTCAGCAAATGCTGGAAGTTGGAGTCCATGTTGAGGCCTGTGTAGCGTGTGCTGACATGTTTGGCGCTACCCCGCTATTAAAGAAGCTGGGTGTTGATGTCAAAGGGATGGGAACCCCGTTAACGCAATTATTGAAGGATGGTAAAAAAGTTCTTTCTGTCTAGTGATCTATATAAGCCTGCTAAGATTAAAGTGATTGTCACCATTATTGGAGCAGGACTTTTTCCTCTTCATGAGAATAAATATCAGGTGTGATGACTTTCGCTAAAGGAGTTGGTTGCATTGAGGAACAGGCTTAGTCAATTATTGCTTTGCGCTTTGGTAGGGATCAGCGTTAGTATGGGCAATGTGGTTTTTGCGGCTGACCACAACAGCAGTCCAGTTATTCCCTATCCTGCCGGATATGTGACGGATCAAGAAGGAGCATCTTCTTATAACGGCCTTGGCAATGTTGCTCATTCGCCTTATTTTACGGCTGTCGATTATTATAACCTCCGCTCAAGCGGGACATTGACGCTGCTGCCCCATTACCGGACTTACCAGCAGACAACTGAGATTACCTGCGGTCCGGCTGCAGCGTTAACGGTACTTGCTCATTATCACAACTCTGACTGGGATGAGCTTGCTATCGCCAGGATCATGGGGACGAAGCCGGAGGTAGGTACTGATACGAAAGGGATGGTCCGCTTCTTTCAGAATATCGGCTGGAACGTTTCTTCTAGTTTGACTAGTGCCGATAAGACGGGAAGTTCCTTTGCAACCGTCCATGACTTTAAGAATTTCGTACTGCACAACTTGGCTGCCAATACGCCGGTAATGGTCGAAAATATAGACTGGGGCGGACACTGGCGGGTCATTATCGGCTATGACACAATGGGAACGGAGACGACCGCCGATGATGTGATTATTCTCGCTGATCCCTATGATACGGCCGATCATTACCAGGACGGCTATGTGGTCAATGCGGTGGAGAAATTCTATTACATGTGGTTTGACGCTCATATGCTGCCCAAAGGACAGCAAAAGCAGCAGTGGCTGGTAGCAACTCCGCCTTTGTCTTAAGCGTAAGCCACAATCAGGCACTAAATAACATATACCCTGTAGAGTAGCTTTGACCAAACTACTCTATAGGGTATTTTTTTATGGGACAGCGGATTGTGGCTTGATTGTAGGCATATTTGTCTAGAACGGACAAATTAAGCTGGACATATTATCCTGTTTGGCTGATGAAAAAGAGAAAAAAGAAAAGTACAATAAAAGCGAGGACAATACAGGTAAAACATCCGGAAAATAAGACGAATAGTAAAATAAAAGGGGTGTGTTATTGATTATGAGCAGTCAGGAAATGGTACTGGTAAATAAGGCAGAATTACATCAATTGATTAAAAATAAGGTAATGAAGGCTGGCTTACCTGAGGATCATGCGCAGGAAGTTGCCAACCATCTGAGCTATGCAGACAGCAGAGGTGTACATTCCCACGGAGCGGTACGGGTGGAATACTATTCGGAACGGATTGCTAAGGGCGGCAGTAATGCAAAACCTAATTTCTCCTTTCGGAAAACAGGACCCTGTACAGGCATTTATGAAGGGGATAATGCAGTTGGCATGGTTGTGGCAAAAAACGGTATGCTCGAAGCCATAAAAATGGCTAAGGAAAATGGTATCGGTTTTGTCGGCATGCGGGAGCTGGGGCACTGCGGTACTCTTTCTTATTTCCTCAGAATGGCCACCGATGAAAATATGATTGCCATGTCCATGTGCCAGTCTGATCCGATGGTGGTTCCTTATGGATCAGCAGAGCCCTACTTTGGCACGAATCCTATTGGATTTGCCGCTCCTTCTGCCGGGGGTTCTCCGATTATATTTGATATGGCCACTACAGTGGGAGCTTGGGGAAAGATTTTGGATGCCAGAGCCAAAAACAATCCCATACCTGATACCTGGGCGGTAGACAGGGAAGGACGACCTACCACCAATCCCTTTGATGTTGGCGGTCTGCTGGCTATTGCCGGTCCCAAGGGCTATGGCTTAATGATGATGGTCGACATTTTGTGCGGCTCTTTGCTTGGCGTTCCCTTTGGAAAGCATGTAAGCTCCATGTATGCCGATCTTTCCGCTGGACGTGAACTCGGACAAATTCATCTGGTTATCAATCCCGAGTACTTTACCTCTCTGCATACATTCAAAAACAATATGCATAGCATGGTGGACGAGCTTCATAATCTCCGGCCCGCTTTGGGTTTTGATAAAGTGCTGATTCCTGGCGAATCTTCAGAAAAGAAGGCCAAGGACTATGAACGCAATGGAATTCCTATTGTCAAAGAAATCTATGATTATCTTGTCAGCGCTGACATCCATTACAACCGGTATGAGGGGAAAAGCGCTTTTGCTTCCGACACCTTAGATTAACCATACCAGGCAGATGCAGCCGCTAATCAAATAGTAAAACGACCAAGGTTCTTGTACAAGCAGAGCTTTGGTCGTTTTTTTCAGTATCCGTTGTGTCCGTAGAAGTTTCAACATCTCAAACAGCTAGGGACACTTGTGTCTGAAAATGCAGAATTTTACATCAAGAGGATAAAAATATATGACATTTTTATCCTCAACTGCCAAAAGATTTAAGTTAAATATGTAGAAATCATACAAAAGAAACAGATTAATTACGGTTTTTTCAACATCTTTGGCCATGAAGCATTCCCTGTAATACTTGCGCTTAAGCGAATTTTACTGAATACGGAAAATTGTCTTAATATACAAAAAATGCAGGCGAAATACATTGGGGTCAAAGCATGGGCAGGAGTGTACTATTTGCTGCAATAGAATACGGTGCAGGCATAGAGTTAGCATTCACAATTACAGATGTGACGGAGGGACGTTATGAATACGTTTGACTTTGGACAGGAAACCGAGAAGCTCTTAAAATGGCTAGGCCAATATGGCAAAGACCCAAATGGTGGAGTCTCTCGATTTCTTTATAAGCCAGAGTGGGTAGAAGCGCAACAGGCGCTAGAGAAATACATGGAGCAAGCGGGCTTGCTTGTTCACTATGATGACGTCGGCAATTTATTTGGACGGTTAGAAGGATCCACATATAAAGCAGAGACGATTTTAACCGGTTCACATGTAGATACAGTAAAAAACGGCGGGTTATATGACGGTCAATATGGCATAATCGCGGGGATTATTGCCCTGGAATTTCTAAAAAAAGAGTTTGGCCAACCATTGCGTAACATTGAGGTGGTTTCGATGGCCGAGGAAGAAGGAAGCCGGTTTCCGTATGTTTACTGGGGCGTAAAGAACCTTCTCGGTATTGCCAGGCGGGAAGAGGTAGAAGACATGGTTGATTTTGACGGTATTCCTTTCACGGAGGCTATGCGTAAAGCGGGCTTTCGCTTCCGGACGGAGGGAAGCGGCGAACGCAGCGATATAAAAGCCTTTTTAGAGGTTCACGTTGAGCAAGGGGGCGTGTTGGAGGCTGAGAAAAAATCAGTTGGGGTTGTGCAGCATATTGTCGGGCAGCGCCGTTTTACCGTGGAACTTACCGGTGAAGCCAACCATGCAGGTACAACACCAATGGGTTATCGTAAAGACGCACTCAAAGCAGCCAGCCGCATGATTTGCACCATTATGGATTTGGCTGAACATTATGGTGATCCCCTGGTGGCTACGGTTGGCAAGTTAGAAACTACACCCAATATCGTAAATGTTGTTCCAGGCAAGGTTTTATTTACACTTGATATCCGCCATACCCATAAAGACGTTTTGGTTAGCTTTAGTGATGAAGTAACTGCCAAAATGAGGGAAGCTGCAACAAAGGCAGGGGTTGAAATTGACATTGACATGTGGATGGATGCTGCCCCGGTACCTATGGATGCAGGCATTGTTGATGTACTAAAAAGGCAATGCGAAAAGTATGGCTTGAGCTATAAAATGATGCACAGTGGGGCGGGACATGACTCCCAGGTGATGGCGCCGAGAATACCGACTGCCATGCTGTTTGTGCCAAGTCATAAAGGGCTCAGCCATTCGCCGCTGGAGTACACAACTCCTCACGATTTGGGAGAAGGCGTAAAGGCTCTTGTGGGAGCTCTGTATGAATTGGCTTATAAATAAAGGTCGTAAGTAAAGCTCACTACCGTATACTCTCTGTCACGGGACAGGTTGAGATATTAGTAAGGAGGGGTCATACCGTGTTTAGTCTGGTTATTAAAAACGGCAGGGTTGTAACCGCAGACCGGGTTTTTGCAGCAAGTATTTGTGTTAAGGAAGGCAAAATTGCGGCAATAGTTGAACCGAGCGTTACGATTGAGGCCGAAAAAGTGATTGATGCTAAAGGGAACTACGTTTTTCCGGGAGCGATTGACAGCCACGCCCACCTTAACGATCCTGGCTACAACTGGCGTGAGGATTATGCTCATGGAACGGCTGCAGCCGGAGTTGGGGGTTTCACTACGATTGTTGATATGCCGCTGCAGAACGAGCCTGCGTTGACTGATGCAAATATCTTTGCAGAGAAGCTATTGCATGTTGCTCCTAATGCTTATGTGGACTTTTGCTTTTGGGGAGGACTGGTTGATTACAATTTAAATAGTCTTGAGGAACTTGATGAAAAAGGCTGTGTTGCCTTTAAGTCGTTTATCGGTCCTGTCTCTCCCGATTATGTGTCGCTTACTATCGGGCAAGCCAAGGAAGCGCTGGAAATCTTAAAAGGTGTAGGCGCCCGTGCCGGTTTCCACTGCGAAGATTACTCCATAATCAAATGGGAAGAGGCCAGAGCCAAGCGTAAGGAAAAAAACAACTGGCAGGATTTCCTCAATTCCAGGCCGGTAATTGCCGAAATAGTGGCAACTAAGAACATTATCGATCTCGCCCGGGAACTTGATGCCAAAGTTCATATCTGTCACGTCAGCCATCCCCGGGTAGCGAAGATTATACGGGATGCCCAGCTTGACGGTGTGGATGTTACCGGTGAAACTTGCGGACATTACCTCGCATTTACCGACCAGGATGTAATTAAGAACGGCAGTTTATTCAAATGTGCACCGCCATTACGGGAAGCGCAGGCTGTAGAGGAACTGTGGGAGTATGTAAACAACGGAACATTAAGCTGTATTGGCTCCGATCACTCCCCCTGCGAGCTCAGTGAAAAAAGTGAAGAGGCTCACGGTGTCTTTGGTGCCTGGGGCGGCATCAGCGGTATTCAGAACACCATGCAGGTCGTTTTTAGCGAAGGGGTCAACAAGAGAGGATATTGTCCGACAATCCTCGCAAGATCATTGAGTGAAGGGCCCGCAAAAGCATTCGGGATATATGGAAAAAAGGGTGCAATTGCAGTAGGCTTTGATGCCGACCTTGTTATTCTCGATCCGGAAAAAACATGGGAAATTACCTCCGAATCCTTGCGCTATGTGAATCAGATTTCTGCTTTTGTAGGTTTAAAAGGCGTGGGATTACCTGTTTGCACACTTGTCAGAGGCAAGGTTGTAGCAGAAAACGGCAAGCTGGTTGGACAGAAAGGCTATGGTGAATTCGTAGGCAAAATCAAATAAATAAGGAGGCCATTTTATTTTGAGCAAGCGTTATGACGTAATCATTCGCAAAGGGATGCTGGTTTGTCCTGATGGCGTTAAGCAGGCGGATATCGCTGTTTGTGACGAAAAAATCGTGGAGATTGCTGCCGAAATAACCGGCGAGGCCAAACAAACGATTGATGCGGCAGGCAAACACGTATTTCCTGGTTTAACAGATGGTCATGTGCATTTTAACGACCCGGGACGTACGGAATGGGAAACGATTAGTACCGGCAGCGCTGCCCTGGCGGCCGGGGGCGGCGTGGCCTACTTTGATATGCCGCTTAATTGCAGTCCCTGTACACTTGATGCCAAAACCTTTAAAGCAAAACTGGCAGTGGCACAAAAAGATTCTTTGGTTGATTATGCTTTTTGGGGCGGCTTTACACCAAAGAACCTGGATAAGCTGGAAGAGTTGGCTGAGTGTGGTGTAATTGGGTTTAAAGCATTTTCCTGCTTCAGCGGCATTGATGAATTTGAAAGAGCGGATGATTACACTGCACTTGTGGGTATGGAAAAACTAGCCAGACTGGGATTGCCGCTGATGGTTCATTGTGAAAACGCAGAAATCACCAGAGATCTGACAGCACTGGCCTTAGCAAACAATAAAACAACTGTGCGGGATTATTTTGCAGCACGGCCGCCGATTACCGAGATTGAAAACGTTTCCCGTATGATCGCTTTTGCTGAGGAGACGGGCTGCAAACTAATCATTGCTCACATCAGCACGGCCAAAGCAGTTGAACTGGTTAGCCAAGCTAGATGCAGAGGAGTTGATGTTTGCTGCGAAACAATTAGTCATTATTTAATTCTTACTGATGATGATGTTGAACGTATGGGAACGGTAGCGAAATGTTCGCCTCCTATTCGCGATGCGAACAATCAAACCAGGATGTGGGCCAAACTGCTGAACGGTGAAATTGCTTTTGTATCCTCCGACCATTCGCCCTGTGATCCCAACCTGAAAAATGGTGAATTTTTAAAGGTTTGGGGCGGAATATCGGCTTGCCAAACAACATTAGCAGGGTTGTTGACTCATGCTTACCATGACCGCAAAGTCCCGCTTACCGATATCGCCAGACTGACTGCGCAACATGTTAACGAAACTTTTAGCATTCAATCGAAGGGTAAAATTGCGATAGGCTATGATGCCGACTTTGCTCTGGTAGATGTAGAGAAATCCTTTACCTTAAAGGCTGAAGATTTGTTTTACCTGCATAAAGTCAGCCCATATGTAGGGGACCATTTCCGTGGCACAGTAACGCAGACCATTCTCAGAGGCACAACTATATGTAAGGATGGCAAAATTGTTTCTAAGCCTATTGGCAAACAGTTGAGACCTAATCGTAAGTAACCTCAATTGCACGGAAATAAATGAGCGGGAAGGTGTGACTTTTCAATGAGCGAAAACTTGGGAAGCAACGACACGAATACGGCGAATTTCCAACACGGCGCAGGAGTGGATGAATCTCTTATTCCCAAATCAGCCGCTGCCAGGACCGTAGGCCCAATTGATTACATGTTTATGTGGTTAGGGGATGGTGTTAACCTAGGCAATATGACGCTGGGATCAAGTTTGGTTGTCGCCGGTATCGCAACCCTAAACATCTTTCAGACCTTTGTAGCAGCCATTATTGCCATTGGTATTATCTCAGCTGTCTTTGCATTAAATGACAGAATGGGCTATCAAACAGGGATACCCTATGTTGTACAACTCAGAATGTCCTTCGGTATAAAAGGCTCTGTCATTTCTTCCTTATTGCGCGGGATTCCTGCTATCATCTGGTATGGTTTTCAAAGCTGGATTGGCGGTACGGCTTTAAATGAGATTGCCAAAATTGTTACAGGCGGCACCTTTGATAATATTTTTGCCTGTTTTGTAGTGCTGCAGGTGGTACAAATCATTCTCTCACTCTATGGTTTTCATGCCATTAAATGGGTTGAATCCGTTATTTCCACTGTTATCATGTTAGCCCTGCTTTATGTATTTTTAGTTCTGCTTAACTCCCACAGTGCAGTTATTGTTGAGAAGTGGGTGCATGCCAAAGGTACCTGGGGACTACCGTTTTTTGCCTTCATCATGATGTTTATGGGTAATTATGCAGCAATCTTTTTAAGTGCAGCCGACTATTCGCGGGAATTAAAAGCCGGAATTAGTAACGGCAAACGAGGCTTGTTATACTTTTTCCCCATCGTAGTCGCTTATGGCTCTGTACTGTGTATTGGGGCAATGCTTGCTGCTGCAACGGGTATATCCAATCCGGTTAAAGCGTTTGCAATAGTCGTTAATAACAATTATATTACCTTATTTGTATCGGCCTTTATTGTTATGGGAGCGGTTGCCGTAAATATGGTTGCTAATATTATTCCTCCAACCTACGTAATTACCTTAATTACAAAATTGAAATATAAAGTAGCTGTTACTATATCGGGCTTACTTGCTTTAGGGGCATGCCCCTGGGTTCTGGTACAAGATTCCTCGGCCGAGGGGCTTGGCTTGTTTATCCTGATTTACTCTGCCTTCTTAGGGCCGATTGTGTCCATCTTGTTACTTGAGTTTTATGCTTTAAGAAAAGGACAGCCGGTTGTTATTGCTGATTTATACAAGGAAGACGGTCAGTTTGCGGGCTATAATCCTTGCGCAATAATTGCCATGCTGATTGGGGCCGGGGCCGCTTTTATGAAAGTAGAGCTGGCCTGGATTATCGGTTTTGTGGTAGCGGGTATTTCTTACTATCTGTTAATGAAGTACGCCTATCAGGATTCTAACTTCAAAATAGGTACTATATTTGAGAAAAAACTGGACTTAGGTAAACAAACTAATCTGTAATACGTACTATGTGGCCGCAAGCATGGTAACACGGATTAACCATTAAAAAGATTAGGAGGGAGCAATATGTCGATAAATATTGGACAGTGGTTTGCTACCCTAGTGCCGATACTTGTGTTACTAGTGCTGTTGCTTCACTGTAAATGGGGTGGCGATGAGGCGGCATCGGCCGGACTGTTGTTTTCCATACTCATCGCCTATGTTGTTTTTGGCGGCGGAATCGATATGATTGCTTTAGCTGTTGCTAAAGGAATGTGGTATTCGCTATCTATCGTTTTAGTAGTATTTCCTGCGCTGATCATTTATGAAGTTTCGCGGGAATCGGGCGCTTTTGCCGTAATTCGGGAAGGCATGCAGCGCTTTACGCCTGACAAGGTTCTGCAAGTTTTGGCTGTGGGCTGGGTTTTCGTCGGCTTCCTCCAGGGGATTACCGGTTTTGGTGTTCCGGTAGTTGTCGGCGCGCCGCTGCTAATCGGCATGGGTGTAAAACCGTTGACAGCCGTACTCATTACTTTGCTGGGCCAGGCCTGGGGTAATACATTCGGAACATTAGGGTTAGCCTGGGATGGATTAATCAGCCAGGTGGATGTTAGTGATCCGTTGACTATGAACAGAGCCATTATCTGGACTACCGCGATGTTAGGTATTGTCAATCTCATAGCCGGACTGCTGATAGCCGGATTGGCCGGCGGGTCCCGTGGGGTAAAACGTAACGCCGTTACTGTAATCCTGTTGGGGATTTTGCAAGGTGCGGGGCAAATGGGAATTGCATTGCTGAATCCTATGCTGTGCAACTTTGTTGTTGCCTCTTTATCGCTGGGACTGATATTTGTCATTGGCAGACTGGAGTATTATCGCCAGCCGGTGGAGCTATTTGACCCGGCTGAAGAAAAGGCAGATAATACGGCAGCAGGCAGTAGAATGAATATTCAGCAGGCATTTATGCCGTATTTGTTTTTGATTGTCATTGCCGTTGTTGTGTTACTGAACGACAATATCAAGAACTATCTCGGGCAATGGAAGCTTTCACTAGCCTTTGCCGGAAAAAATACAGCACTAGGCTTTGAAACCCATAGCTACTCAGCGTATGCACCACTTGCGCCGCTTACTCATTCCGGAGCCTTTTTGCTATTAGCTGGTATCGTCGGCTATATCTGCTATATACAATGGGGATATATACAAGCAGGCGGCATGAAGCGCATACTGAAAAATTCGCTCAACAAAACAATCCCTTCCGCTATTGCTGTAATAGGTTTGACGGCTATGTCTAAGGTTATGGATGAAACAGGTCAGACAACGGTGCTGGCCCAGGGAGTCGCTGCAGTGACTGGCGGCATTTACCCGCTGCTTTCTCCGTTTATCGGACTGTTAGGAACCTTTATGACCAGCAGCAATTTGTCTTCGAATATATTATTTGGCAGCTTTCAGCAAAAGGTGGCATTGATGCTGCAGATCGATAAGGTTCCTTTGCTTGCGGCACAGACTGTCGGCGGTGCTATTGGCAGTATTATTGCGCCTAGCAAGATTTTGTTAGGGACGACTACTGCCGGGATATTGGGCCAGGAAGGGCTTGTTATCAGTAAGGTTTTAGGAGGGGCATTGCTGCTGTGCGCGATATTTGGTGCAGTTGTTTTTGCCTCATACCAATTCGGGTGGTGAGAAAAAATGCAGCAGCTAGTGGCATTCTTGCCAGTATGTATTCTTTTGTCTTTTCCAGTATTATACTTTGGTGGTCATGCCAGCAGCAGTGCCGGAGCTATGATAGGGATACTGGTTTTGTTCCTGGGCATGTCGGGACCGCTTATAAAGCGTATAATTAAATAAACGGTATGAACAGGGATATAGCATACAAAAAAACAGGATATGACGACAAGTCATGTCCTGTTTCTCTATCGTTACTTGCTTTCTCCTATGGCACCAAGCTGGCCCTTATGCTTCGGAAAGCAGCAGCGCAAGCCGAAGCTGCAAAGAATAATCGGGATTGGAAAGGGAGGTGTCTAACAGTTCATTTAATCGGGCTATCCGGTATTTTACTGTGTTACGGTGAATGTAGAGGGCCCGGGCCGTTTCCGCAATATCACCCTGGCAATTTAAGTAGGTTTGCAGTGTTTGCCGGAGGATGATTTGCGTTTCCTGCTCAGGGTAAGCCAGGGATTTTAACACGCAGGTACAGAAGTGGCGGGCATGTTCCTGCGGGACAAAGCGCAATAGTTCGGAAACGCCTTGAGAAAAATAGGTGCGGAAGAATGCTTTCATACCCTCCGTCTTGCATTGATGATAAATGGCTTCGGCCTCAATGCGGGAGAAGGCGACAGACTGGAGCGCATTAACGGGATTGCCTGCAGCACAGGAAATGGAGATGGAAAGATAGGTGGTCATTTGTTTTCTAATGGCAGCAATGGCACTTTCTAAGTTCTCCACAGGTTTTTGCAAGAGTACCATTATCTTTTCGCTTTTTTGGCAGGAAAACAAAAGCGTATCTTTACCTAACATTTCAATATGGCGTTCCAACCAATCATACACAAGCGAGTACAGATCAGACTGGGTAGAATTTTTTTCTGTCATTAAATCGTCAATGCCGATGATTAGGAACCGGTAATAATCCGAGGCTATTAAGCCAAGGCCGACACCCTGGTCCAGAAAAACTGAGTTGTCAACATTGCTGGTACTGTGAGTTAGGCGCCGCACAGCATCTTCCTGCATCCGACGATGCAATTCTCTCAGTTTCTGGTTTTTATAAAGGGAGAAAGCGGCAGCAGCGGCAGTCTGCTCAATGACAAGATAGGAGAAGGGATAAGGAATTTTTTCCTTTTCCAGCACAATAAGCAAATGGGGATAGACAGAGGCGGCCCAAACAGGAAAGATCCATGCAGTATACGGACGAGGGGCCTGAATATAGAGTGAAGAGGGTATGGCGGCCGAAGGTGAGGCTTTAACAGTATTGCTGTCTTTGATTGCAGCCAACGCCTGCTGCATTTCTGGTGTTTTCTTACCCCGCGGCAGGGAGGTTTCGATTATCTCAAAAAAAGGGTCTGTTACAAATACGGTCTGGCGGATCGTTCGGCTGAGATGGGCAAGGATGGTAGCAAGCGGTGTATCCTGTACTAGCATATGGGAATATTCACGCTGGATTTTTAGAGCACTTAACAGCTGTTCGTTTTCCAGGTTCCAAAGGTACGAGAGGAATTGATGGCAGGTTATGCCAAGCGTCCAGGAACTAGGTACCTGAATGAGCGGAAAGCCAAGTTTATCGGCTGTTTCGATAATCGTGGGATCGAGCTTGTCAATAAACCGGCCTAATTTTACACAGATTCCGGCAATAGGCACACGATTTAAATCCTCGATCATCTGACAGAAGGCGGATGGATGATCCTTAAAGGCCATACCGGTTGTTATCAGCAGAGAATGGGGTTTGATAAAATTAGTGATGTCCGGAGTCTCTGAAATATCGGCACTGTCCACTTTGCGGGTCAAATCGGCAAGGCGGTTCAAAACAACCATTTGCGAAAAAGGCTGAATTTTTAACAGTTCTGCAATCGAAGTCATATTCTATCATCCAGCCATTCGATTATTTCGTCATACGTCAGTCTTCCGGACTCATCGTTTAGATCCCTGTCAAAGTCGTGGACTTCTTTGTAAATCGTTATCAAATGTGAATCTGGAATGAACTTAAGGAGCGACTTGCTCATTCGGAAAGGCACATCGGGATCTAAGGTGGATGCTGCCAAAATTGTTGGCGGAAAAGAACGGAGCGTTTCGTTCGTTAACGAGTATTTTGCCGGATCTTCCGGGCTGCAAAGGTAGTTTATCCACGTTCCATCCTGTCTGGCCTTTATGTACAGGGCCAATCTGGAATCCATCGGGCCATAGGTCACCGGGCCGTCAGCGATGATTTTTTTTATGCTGTCCTCCGGTACTTTGGCTAACTTGTTGTAATGCTTGCTTGGTGTGTTGAATTCAATTTCGTTTAGTTTTGTATAGCCATAAAGGCTTATGAGTGCAGTTGGCAGCAGTATATTATTGTTAATTAATGCATTGCAAAGCATAAAAGCGAGATAGGCTCCGGCCGATCTGCCAAACAGCACATATTGATTATCTTTCAACGTAAACGTACTATCCGCATTTTTTATATAGAAGGTTAGTATGTCGAAAACTGAGCTTAGAATTTGATCCAATTTTGATTCAGGTGCCAAAGGATAATCTAACGCCAAAAAATCATATCCGGCATGTAAAAATTTATTGATATAAACTTCCGGAAGGTCGTCTCTTACGCCATATAACATTCCGCCGCCATGTAAATAGATAATCGTAACATTTTTTCTGGTAGTGTGTGCTCTATGCAAATTTGCCTTTAGTTTTGTATTTTCTTCTGTAACAAAGCTATAAACTTCCGGTTCATTCATTCGTTTTTCTCCCGTCAATCAATTTAAACAGTCTCGCTGCTATTTGAATTTGCAGCAATTCCTCCGGGTTTGCAAAATTTACATTAAGAATCGTTTTTGTTTTGTCAATTCGATATCGTACTGTCTTGGGGTGAAGATACAGTTTTTCAGAGGTGAGAATATAATTTTGATTTGTATCGAGAAAAGTATGCAGAGTTTCAAATAGCAGCGGATACTGGGATTTAAAAGTAGTTAACCTCGCTGATATGAATTTCTTAAGGTCTGCCAAGTTGTTGGAATCCAGGAACAGTTTGTAAATTCCCAAGTCTTCGTACAGCAAGATATTATTTGGATTATAAAATAGTCGTAGTATCTTTTCTGTGTCTAACGCTTCTCTGTTTGCCTGGGGGATGCTAAGCTTTTCAACTTTTGAACTTATGCTCACATTATAATAAAAATCTTTAAACACATTATTTTGAACCAGTGTATTCATCTTTTTTTCGATAGTATGCGGATTAATTCCGGCAGTAACATCATTAAAATTATGGATAAATACGACTACATCTAATCTCTCCAGGAAAACGATATCTTTTAAACTGTCTCTAATTTTAAGTCTAATCTGACGTAGTGTTTGAGGGAGAAGGTCTTTGTTTACATTTTTCTTTTCGTCCCGCGGATAAAGCTTGATCAGCATGAGTTGATAGTACTTATATTTGTTGATAGTAAGGGAATCCAAAACCTCATTGATATCTTTTTCTTCGAAAAGCCGGTCATTGAGTAAGTCGCTGATAATGTTATTTTTTTGTTGAAATAGATTTTGTGAGATTACATATTTTTTCAACAATTCCATTTGCAAAAATTTAACGCCATTTTCTATTACCATAAAATCTTCTGAGCTAACTTGCTCCGGGAGCTCATGGATGACCAATTCATAGTCGTCATAGCCAAGATGCGGTATTTGGACCCTAATCTGCTTGCCGGTTATGGGAGGATTGGTACCGTTATAGATCACACCATTACGTTCGTATTTGAAATGGACATACTTCTCTGTTAACACTTCGCTTGTACTTATGATTGTCACGTTAGAGAGTTCCCGATTTGTTGCGATTTCAATTCCTTTTGTTGTGTTAATAAGGCTTACATCACGTAAAATCATTTTTTTAAATTCATATAATATCTCGTCAATTGACGGCATTTTCAATGCCAGTTTAGTCAGTTCGCTATGGATTTCGTAGTACTTATTTAACAGATTAATATTTGCATTGATGATGGGTCCTACTATTTCGAGAATGATGGATTCATATTTTACGTCTTTGTTAATTTGGATTAAGGGAATTGTATGCAGTTCACATAGCTCAATTAGTTTATTGGGGATGTGAGTAACTAATCTATCAATTTTAATGATGATCGCACTAATGCCAATAATGTGGAGTTTTTCAAAAAATACTTCCAGTTCACTATCACTCAAATTGTGCAGGGCAAAAAAACTGGTGAGGATTACTTCACCATGACGCCCCCAGTTTGCTATATCTGTTGCTTCCAGTACATTAACACCGGTTATGTTGTTTACAATGCCTTTTTCACCGGCTAATAATTTTGCGCTATAAAGAGTTGGCATTTTTAAGATATCTTTGATATTCA
Organism: Anaerospora sp.; assembly: GCF_032013335.1. Lineage (NCBI taxonomy): Bacteria > Bacillati > Bacillota > Negativicutes > Selenomonadales > Sporomusaceae > Anaerospora > Anaerospora sp. The sequence continues at coordinate 165,845 of NZ_DALZUO010000007.1, forward strand.
CTTTCCTACTCCTTTATCCTCAGGGTATAAAAAAAACACTTTTTTTATATGTTTTATACCAATGATAATGCAAAAAAAAAGTGCTATAATGACGATGAGCTATTTAACAAAATATTAGCACAATGAAGGGGATTTGGAAATGCTATATACAGTAATTAAGAAAAATAGTTATCAAGACTCTATTAATCTTATGTTACTCACAAATTCAATCAATACTATTGCCGGTATAGCAAAGTGTTCCATTATGATGGGGACGGATGCAAATAAGGATATTCTTAATAATGGCGGACTGCTTACTGCTGAGGCAGGAAGTGCCGCTCCTAGCGATATGGTAATTGTAGTTGAAACTGAAGATAAAAGTATTATTGAAACCGTTCTTAGTGAAGCGGAAAAGTTCTTAAGTGATTTGGCTGTAAAAAGAAAGAGCACTGCCATTGAAAGTGTAACAAGCATAGATGCGGCATTAGCCCAAATGCCTGATGCGAACTTAGCGCTGTTTTCCATTCCCGGAGAATATGCTGCCGGCGACATTGAAAAAGCGCTGGATAAAGGGTTGAACGTATTTTCCTTCACTGATAACATTCCGTTGGAAGAGGAAGTAAGGCTTAAGCAGAAAGCGCATGACAAGGGATTGTTATTGATGGGGCCTGACTGCGGCACCGGCATTATTTCCGGCGTTCCTATTGCGTTCACCAATGTCGTAAAACCCGGCAATATCGGCATTGTCGGGGCCTCGGGGACAGGTATACAAGAGGTTACTACGATCATTGACAGACTTGGCGGTGGCGTTGTCCACGCAATCGGAACAGGCGGTCGTGATCTAAGCGCAGAGGTTAATGCCATAACCGTCCGGGATGCCATATTGGGACTTGAACTGCATGATCCTACCGATGTTATTGTCGTAATTTCAAAACCGCCGGCCCCCAAAGTCCGGGATGAAATTGTAGAACTGCTGCATAGTCTTTCAAAACCAGTAGTCGCTATATTCCTCGGCGAAAAGCCGGATCACCACGAGGGCAATGTGTATTTGGCCCATACGCTGGAAGAAACGGCAATGATTGCGTTAGACCTTGCCAAGAACAGACCGGTTAAGCCTAACTATATGGAAGAAATAAGCTGCGAGGTAAAGACACCGCTGACGCCCGAAAAAACGGTAAAGGGATTGTATTCCGGCGGTACGCTTGGTGCAGAAGCAGCCATGCTTATCACTGAAGCGTTAGGGCTCGGTAAATTGATCAAACAGGAGGGGTATCTCCTTAACGCCAATGGTTACGAAGTAATGGATTTGGGCGATGACATTTACACGCAGGGTAAACCACATCCCATGATCGATCCGGAGGTTAGAATACATAAAATAAAAGAATATGCCAAGGACGAAAACACCGGCGTAATCCTGCTGGACTGCGTATTGGGCTACGGTTCGCATCCGGATATGGCCGGAGCCTTAGCCGATGTAATCAAGGAAGCAATACAAACGGCCAAAGAAAATGGCCGGGAACTGTATGTTGTAGCGACTGTTTGCGGAACGGCACATGACCCGCAAAACTACCAGGCAGCAATCAATAAACTGAAAGAATGCGGTGTATTGGTAGAAGAAAGCAATGCCAAGGCGGTCCGGCTGGCCCTTAAGCTAAAAGGGATAGACTATAAAGAAGCAGATAAATATGTAGTAGCTGCACAGTCAGCCAAGAAAGCGCTGCCTGCGGTCAGTGACAGTGTAATGGATCTCTTAAACTCCAAACCCCGTATTGTCAATATTGGTCTTGCCAGCTTCACCGAATCAATTCTGACTTACGGCGGCAGCGCGGTACAATACGACTGGAAACCGGCGGCTGGAGGCGATAAAAGACTGATTAAGATCCTAAACTCTCTTGCCAAAATTGCAGAAGTTGAAGCAGCCAATCATGAAGTCATTGACCGGATGAAAAACTCACAGCCATTCCTGGTTGACGTAGTCCCGGCAAAATCAGTGATTGAAATCTTGCAGGATAAAGTGCTGCTCCATGCCGGTCCACCTATTGAATACAAAAATATGACAGGCCCGATGCAAGGTTCTTGTATCGGCGCGGTATTATTTGAAGGCTGGGCGCCGGATGAAGCTAGCGCCAGAGAACTGCTGGCAAATGGCGGCGTAAAATTCTCACCTTGCCACCATGTAAACGCTGTAGGTCCTATGGGCGGGATTACCTCAGGCAACATGCCGGTTATGGTCGTGGAAAACAAACTGGATGGTTCCGTTGCCTATTGCATAATGAACGAAGGTATCGGCAAAGTGCTTCGCTTCGGTGCTTATTCGGAAGAGGTAATAGCCAGATTACGCTGGATGAGGGATACATTAGGACCGGTGTTATCGAAGGCATTGAAACGTAAAGAAGGCGGCTTAAATCTGAATGTACTCATCGCCAAAGCCATTACCATGGGTGATGAATTCCATCAAAGAAATATAGCTGCTTCCCTTATTTTCATGAAAGATGTGACTCCGCTAATCACAGAACTTGACATTGACCAACAAGAAAAATACAGTGTAATCAAGTTCCTGGCCGATACCGATCAATTTTTCTTAAATGTCATGATGGCGGCGGGGAAGTCGATCGTGGATTGTGCGCGTAAGGTGACAAGTGGTACGATAGTAACAACCATGGCCAGGAATGGACAGAATTTTGGTGTAAGGATAAGCGGCATGGGAGATGAATGGTTCACGGCACCGGTTAACACGCCCAATGGACTGTACTTTACCGGCTATTCGGCAGATGACGCCAATCCGGATATCGGCGACAGCGCCATTACCGAAACAGTAGGGGTTGGTGCCATGGCAATGATCGCAGCTCCCGGTGTTACCAGATTTGTCGGTGCAGGCGGATTCCAGGATGCATGGAAGGTGTCCAGTGAAATGAATGAAATCTGTATTGCTAACAATGCAAACTGGAGCATTCCTACCTGGGACTTTAGAGGGGCATGCCTTGGGATCGATGCCAGAAAAGTAGTTGAAACGGGTATTACACCGCTCATCAATACAGGCATAGCCCATAAAAACGCGGGAGTAGGCCAAATCGGAGCCGGAACGGTACGCGCGCCATTGGCCTGCTTTGAAAAAGCAGTTACTGCTTACGCGAAAAAACTAGGGATAGAAGTTGAATAGCAAGGAAATGAAAAATCATAGAGAGGCAATGAGTAATTTAGTGCCTCTCTATCTTAAAGAATTTAGCGTAGGGAAAGTCCACAGTAAATTTAATAACGGAATCAATATTCAAATAGAAGAGCATTTAATTTTTATCGGTCGTTGTGCAACTCCGTTAGCTGCCTTTGGCCTGAATATAGATGAAGAGAAATTGCAGCAGCTGCTGAGTGTGGTGAAAACCGGGGATTTGGTTGTAAACAAGCGGAGCAAGTTGATTTTTTACAGCGGTCTGGGAGTAAGCACTGTTTGTTATCAAGATCTTGCAGAAATAGATGTAAGGCTTCCCCAAATAGCTTGCAGCGTGAAAGCAATACCGGATAGCCTGCTGTATCAATCTTTGGCAGCAATTGAATTTGAGAAGGTTATCGGTCTTGAGCTCGACGAAAAAACCACTAAGTATGTAGAGCTGTTAGTGCACTCCGACAAAGAAAATTGGAATATAAATTCCATGATTATCAATTTTTTTGCCGGCAGAGGCAAGGGTCTGACACCCAGCGGCGATGACATTCTCATCGGATTCACCCTGGCGCTTATGCTGTTTGGTCAATTTAATGCTTGGAAGAAAGCGCTGGCGATGGAGGTCACTGACGATAAATCAACCTTGATCAGCGTAGCCTATCTCGGTGCCTTATTGGCAGGATATGCGAGTGAGCCGCTTATACGGCTGGTAAAGCTGATAGATCATACAGAGATAAATGCAATAGCAAAAACGATAACCGAAGTAAGGTCTTTTGGTCATACTTCAGGCGATGATACCTTGTTTGGGTTTTTCTTAGGATTAGAATTTTTAATCAATCAAGAAAAGGAGCAGTGTGAGTAAAGCAAGAAATCAAAAAGCTGTAATTAATAGGGAGGTTAATGTATGAGCTACCTTAATAATGTTGTCGGTTATAGAAAAGATCTGTTAACAAATCGGTCTGTGGTTAAGAAAGATAATTATGTATTGCTCGACCCGGATGGCCTGGTCAAAAATGTCATTCCCGGTTTTGATAACTGCGATGTCACCATTCTCGGCTCACCCAAGCTGGGTGCAAGCTTTGTCGATTACCTTGTTACCATTCATGACGGGGGCAAGAATGAACTTGGCTTTGGTGACGAAGGGGTTGAAACCCTGTTTTACTTGCTGGAAGGGAGCCTGGCGGTTAAAGCCGGGGAACAGTCTCATTCGTTAAGCAAGGGTGGTTTTGTGTATTGTCCTCCCGGCACCAAGCTTTATTTCCAGAATAAAAGCGGTAAAGCCGCAAAAGCGTTCCTGTATAAGCGCGTTTATAAACGTCTGGCAGGGTATGAACCGTATGTTGTTACAGGCAACACAGAAGACATGGAATGGGTACAGTACGAAGGCATGAAAGATGTTTTAGTCAAAGACTTTTTACCCAAAGACCTGGCCTTTGACTGCAATTTTCACATTCTAAGCTTCAAGCCCGGTGCTTCTCATGGCTATGTGGAGACACATGTTCAGGAGCACGGCGCTTACTGCCTGAGTGGGCAAGGCATGTACAATCTGGATAATGACTGGATTCCCGTGCAAAAAGGCGACTATATTTTCATGAGCGCCTATTGTCTGCAAGCCTGCTATGCCGTGGGCCGTGACGAAGAGTTTGCTTATGTTTATTCCAAAGATTGCAACCGCGATATATCACTATAACTAGGAGCGTAATATGAACAAACAGTTGGTTATTGCTTTAGGGGGCAATGCGCTCGGTAATACTCCTGGTGAACAAAAACAGGCTGTACTGGCTGCAGCCAATCATATTGTAAATCTTGTCAAGGACGGTTATAAAATCGTCATTGTCCATGGTAACGGCCCTCAGGTTGGTATGATTAATTTAGCCTTTGAGCTCGCCTACCAGCAAAATTCAAATGTCTCCTCCATGCCGTTTGCCGAATGTTGTGGTATGAGTCAGGGCTATATCGGGTTCCATTTGCAAAATGCCTTGCAGAATACATTTTTTGAACAAGGCTTGGCCACACATGTTTCTACCGCTATCACGCAGGTCATTGTTGACCAAAACGATCCGGCTTTCCAGCACCCCACTAAACCGGTTGGCTTATTCTACTCGGAAGAAGCAGCTAAAGAGATTGAGCAGGCGAAGGGTTACACCTTCGTGGAGGACTCGGGAAGAGGCTTCAGGCGGGTTGTACCCTCACCCGAACCGGTTGATATTAAGGAGAAAGGGACCATCCGCTGCCTCATGGACAACGGCGATGTTGTTATTGCCTGCGGAGGAGGGGGTATCCCTGTATACCGTGAAGCTGGGATACTTCATAGTGTTGATGCAGTGATCGATAAAGATAAAGCAGCAGCCAAGCTGGCTGATGTTATCAATGCGGATGCACTCATTATTTTGACGGCAGTACCCCGTGTTGCCGTCAACTTTGGCAAACCGGATCAAAAATGGCTGGAACGTATCACCATTGAAGACGCGCATCGCTATATGGCGGAAGGGCACTTTGCCCCGGGGTCGATGCTGCCCAAAGTCGAGGCGGCTGTTAAGTTCGTTACATCCGGGCCTGGCCGGGAAGCTATTATCACATCATTGGAGAATGCATACCATGCGGTCACTGCAGCTAACGGCACGATAATTTGTTCAAAATAAAAAGACCAGTATTTTAAATAAAAAACTGCCCTGCGGCTCTTAGCTGAGCTGCAGGGCAGTTTTTAATCAAATAGGCCGTTCATGATGATGTTTGCCACAGATATAATAAAGGCCGCGGCAAAAGCCAGCGCAAAGGACGGGATGAATAAGCCGCTGATGAGGTGCTCAGTCATCATGACTAGCACAGTATTGATCACCAGTGTGAAGAGCCCCAAAGTAAGAAAGGTGATCGGCAGGGAGATTAAGACCAGCAGCGGTTTAATAAACAAATTGAGCACGCCCAGGGCGATGCCTGCCCAGAAAAAGCTCTCCAGGGAGGCGGCCTGGATGGCCGGAAACAAGGCGGCGGCTATGTAGAAGCCCAGCATATTGGCAAGGCAGCGGATTAGTATTGTTTTCATATGTTTGTCCTCTCCATATAGTTGTTATACGATGAATATAATACAGAACCAGGAAGAAAACAATAGGTAAGTTGAAAGGACCTGCAATGCTGCAGGTCCCTTTAAGTACTGCCGGGTTAGGGGGTGAGCTTCAGTGCTGTTATTGCAGCATTAACGCCTGTTTGGATGCTTTGAGGGACTATCCGTAGATTGACTGTTCCAGGAGGTGTACTTAATGTGTTACTGGTGTGATTTCTTAAGGTTAAGGTGTGTCCGGCAGCAACAGTGAGTATGATCATGCCTGTAACCGCGTTAAAGGTACTGATATCAAAAGTGCTGGAGGGAATAGCGGTGCCATTATGGAAAAGCGTAAATTGGCTTTCTTCGTTTGTTGAGATGAAGAAGTTTATTAGATAAGTACCGCTGCTTTCAAAGGTAAGGGTAGGTGAGCCCGGCAAGTGAGTAAAGCCGATTATGATACCATTAGCCTCAAAGTTAACATCGGTTTCAACTGGGACTATTTGTGCACTTTTATTGTAAATGTGAGCATAAGCGGCGAGGCCCTGTGGTGCAGTAGCCCCGGTAGCTCCAGTAGCGCCAGTGACACCTGTTGCACCAGTGAGCCCGGTAGCCCCGGTGGCTCCAGTGGCTCCAGTAGCCCCAGTAGCTCCAGTGAGGCCGGTAGCGCCAGTGACCCCAGTCAGGCCGGTAGCGCCGGTAGCTCCTGTCGCCCCAGTAGCTCCAGTTGCCCCGGTGGCCCCGGTAGCGCCGGTAGTTCCGATTGCCCCTGCAGTGCCTGGATCGCCCGTAG
>NZ_DALZUO010000008.1:0-161688 GCF_032013335.1 Anaerospora sp.
GTTTTTAGTTTCGGAATCACTATGATCACGCTCCCTCTCGCTTTATAAACCGGTTTACTAAACCGGTTCACTTCCTATATTTCTGGCTAACATCAGTTTTTCCTGCCTCATTGAAAGGATTATTTTAAATTTTTCAGTTTATTTCCGGCTAACACAGAGTACACCCCACTCTAGTATTCCCCGCCAGCAAAGTTTAACACACTCCTGTATACCTCACTAGGGGAGCCATTACCACCAGTAGCGATAACAGTTCTCCTCGTCCCTTCCTATCCGCGCACCCCAAGGGGGAGTTGAGTTATTCACCAGCAGTAGCCACAAGCCCCGTTTCCCCCTAGCTACTGCCAACAGGCGCCTACCGCCGAGAAGCTAAACATGAGATTGCCGCGTCGCTACGCTCCTCACAATGACACATAGCCCACAGCATAACACCGCCTTGTCGGGGCACCCCGCAGGGGAGCCATCCACCACCAACAGCCACAAGCCCGTTCCCCATCCGTGCACCCCGCAGGGGAGCCATCCACTACCAACTGCATCCAGCCCGTTTCCCCGTCCCCCCCCACGTCCCCTTCTGCCGCCAAGCTCAGGCTGGCGAGAAAGGTTTAGCTGCTAGGAAGGCCGAGGAAGCGAGCGAAGACAGTACAGCGGCTGTACGGCAAGCGAGCTCCCGCAGGCCTGACAACGCAGATGAGCCTTTATCGCCAGCCGTCCCTACAATGTGACGCCGGTTTTGAAGATGGCGATCTCCCGAAACCCCATCTTCTCGGCTTTTGTTTCCTGCCCTGAGGCCACAGCAATGATATAGTCAAAGAACTCGTCCGTTACGTCTGCCATTGTCTTACCCGCCAGCAGCTGCCCTGCATCAAAATCCATCCAGTTCTGCTTGTGCTGAAACAGGTCACTGTTTGTAGCAACTTTGATGGTAGGAACAGCAGTTCCCAGAGGTGTACCTCTGCCGGTGGTAAACAGTACCATATGACAGCCAGACGCAGCCAGCACGGTACAAGCCACGGCATCATTGCCTGGTCCATTAAGAAGATTCAGCCCTTTTATGCTTACCCGCTCACCATAATCGAGTACATCAACAACCGTACTGCGACCGCCTTTTTGCGTGCAGCCAAGCGATTTATCTTCGAGTGTAGTTATACCGCCCTTTTTATTGCCTGGCGAGGGGTTCTCATATACCGGCTGATTATGAAATTTGAAGTACTGTTTAAAATCATTGATCAGCTTGACTGTCTTATCAAATACTTGTTCATCCCGCGCACGGTTCATTAGAATAGTCTCTGCGCCAAACATTTCCGGCACTTCCGTAAGTACAGTACTACCGCCGCAGCCAATCAGCACATCTGAGAAGGACCCTACCAGGGGATTTGCAGTAATGCCGGAGAACCCATCCGAACCACCACACTTTAACCCTACAACAAGTTCCGACACAGGACACTCTGTGCGGCTGTACCGATTGGCATGCTGCAGCAGTTCCTCCATCAGCTCAAGTCCAGTGGCAATTTCATCCCCCACCTCCTGAGCAACAAGGAACTTCACCCGTTCAGGATCATAATCGCCCAAAGCAGCTTTAAATTCGGGAATGTTATTATTTTCACATCCCAGCCCCAGTACTAATACTGCACCCGCATTAGGATGATTAACCAAATCAATAAGAATTTGGCGGGTTGTCCGATGATCATCGCCCAGCTGAGAGCAGCCGTAAGGATGGGTGAACTCGTAAATGCCGTCAACATTCGGCAGCGCAGCCAAATCAGCCTGAGCTGTTTTAGCGATCAACTGGGCTGCCCGGTTTACGCAGCTTACAGTAGGAATAATCCATACCTCATTGCGAATACCGACTGTACCATCATCGCGTCGATAGCCGCGAAAGGTCTTGCCGCATTGCCCTGAGACTTCATGATATACAGGGTCCGGTGAATACTGATAATCCAGCACCTCGCCAAGATTTGTTTTTACATTATGCGTATGCAGCCATTGCCCGGCTTTCACCGGAGTATTGGTCTTACCAATAGCAAAACCATATTTAATAACATTCTCGCCAGCCTCAATATCGCGCAAGGCAATTTTATGCCCTTTGTCAATATTCTCTAATGCAGTCAGTTCTGACGAACCATAAGCTACCTTTTCGCCTTTTTTTATATCGCTGATAGTAACAGCTACATTATCTCGTTCATGAATGACCAGTATTGCCATATTACCGTGCCACCAGCTCTTTCACTACTGTTTGAATGCCGCTTGCAGTAATTTTATACAAATAATCCGCTGTTTTTTCCGTTAAGCCTGGTACCTGATTCAAATCCCGGCCCCACATGGCAGTATTAGCTAGCACCACTTTGGCAACAGACAAGGCGCCCTGCGTGGTATTGTCATATTTCGACCAGGTCTCAACAAAAAACTCGAGCGCAGGCAAGTCATCCTTCATTTCAAATGTCCCCTTGTTTCGCTTTGCCTGCATGCCTGAGCCTTCAATTTTTCCATCTTTGTATACACTAATCAGGGCTGCCAGCGAAACTACCAACTTCTCCGGCAGTTTTCCGTGCTGCTCCTGATATTCCAGGATAGAGGGCAGCACACGGGTTTTAAATTTGGACGATGAGTTAAGTAAAATACTCAGCAAATAATGCTTAATGTAGGGGTTTTGAAAGCGCTCTATTACCGAATTGGCGAAATCAGTCATTAAGTTCTTATCGAGCTTAATAGATGGTACGATTTCATCATACACGGCCTGGCGAACAAAAGCGCCCATAATTTCGTGATCCATCATTTCACCAACGGTATCGAGACCATAAAGAAAGGCTGCCGGTACGGAGCAAGTATGTCCGCCATTTAATATCCGCACTTTACGGGTACGATAGGGCGCCATATCGTCTGTCCAGACTACATTAAGACCAGCCTCAGCAAAAGGCAGCCGCTTTGCTAGATGAGACGGCCCTTCAATTACCCACAGGTGAAACAGTTCCCCCGCATTGAGCAATTTGTCTTCATAGCCCAGTCTTTCCGTCAGCGCCGCTGCCTCATCGCGGGGATATCCGGTCACAACGCGATCAACAAGCGTATTCAGGAAGTAATTATGTTCCTTAAGCCACGCGGAAAACTCCTGCGGCCATTGCCACTCTTCAGCCAGCCGCAGTACAATAGCTTTCAAATTATCTCCATTGCGGTCAATTAATTCACATGGCAAAATTACCATTCCCGTTGCTGGGTCACCTTCAAAATGACAATAACGATGGTACAGATATAGAGCCAGCTTGGCAGGGAAAGATGCGGGAGGTGTCATCTCTGGCCGGTCGGTACTTTCATAGGCAATACCGGCCTCTGTCGTATTGGATACAATAAATTCAATATCCCTGTTTTCAGCGCAGAGCAAATATTCATTCCATTCTTTATAAGGGTTAATACCGCGGCTGATGGAGGAAATGATTTCAGTCTTTTCAACAGGCTTGCCGTCCTGCAATCCCCTGAGCAGCAGTGTAAACAGGCCTTCCTGCTCATTGATTAATGGTACTAAGCCTTCGGCAATAGGCTGTACGACAACCACACTGCCATTGAATAAACCTTGTTTATTCAGCTGGTGAAATTTCCAGTCTACAAAAGCCCGCAGAAAATTACCTTCGCCAAATTGCAGTACCCGCTCGGGCAATTGAACTGATCCGGTAATACCTGCTGCGTTTCGATTAAGTTGTTGCATATTATTTTCCTCCCCTATTTTACTGCTGACTGCGAGCACCTTGTCAGCCCTAATCCAGTGAATACTGACGATCTATTTTCCGCAACCCTTCGTTGTCGTCGGTCAGCATACATCCGGTATGCCTCCCTCCTTCGCCTTGGTTTGCGAAAAATAGCCTCGCCATCATCCTACTGTTTTAAAGCCGATAAGGCGCTGATCTTCAAATTTACGGGAAATCCTTTTTGTATCGCCGATTGATCAGCCAGCTCTTTTAAGAATAAGCTGTCCCTAAGCGGCAGAGTCACCGTCATTCCCAGAAAAGCGGACTTATAAAGGGCGAGGATGATTTCCAGTGACTTTCGACCCTCAGTCCCACTTACTTTGACCGACTCCTTATTCTGAATAGCAGTAATAAATTGCCGGAACTGCTGTTCATGATTCTCGTCCGTCACCTGCGGGCTGCTCACACCTACTTGTTCGGCAGCAGCACTTGCACTGTATTGCTCACCCGACTTTAAGCAGTAGTAGACTAAATCATCATTTTCAATAATAGCAGTACCTTCACTGCCATACAGCTCAATTTTTGAAGCTAGGCCTGGATAAGCATTTGTTGTTGCCTCAATAACCCCGATTGCACCATTGGCAAACGCAACTGTCGCGGCTGCCGTATCTTCAACCTCTATCCGTTCATGTCCCGCCGTAGCACAATGAGCCGTTACTTCGGTCACTGGTCCGGCCAGGTATTGTAACAAATCCACATAGTGAATCCCTTGATTCATCAGCACTCCGCCGCCATCCAGCTGCCACGTACCGCGCCACGCGCCACTATCGTAATATTCCTGACTGCGATACAGCTTAGCATAACACCCCGCGAAACTCAGTTTTCCCAGTTTTCCCTGAGTAACCATTTCTTTCAACCGGACCACTCCCGGACTGAACCGGCGCTGAAAGATAACACCAAGCTGCACCCCGTACTGCTCACAGGCCTTTATAATGGCATCTGCTCTCTCCAGAGAAATCTCCAGGGGTTTTTCAATCAATACATGTTTACCCGCCCGTGCTGCCTGAACAGCAAAATCGGCATGAACACCGCTGGGCGTACAAATCGCAACAGCATCTATGCTGCTTTCCAGCAGTTCCTGGTAATCTGCAAAAAACCTGCTGCCAAATTGCTCTGCAAGCGCTCTCCCTTTAGCGCATGACCGGGAATAGACAGCTGCCAATTCGGCAGTCTCAATTCGACTCAGCACTTGTGCATGGGTCGGAGCAATTGCACCGCTGCCAACAAGTGCAAACCGGATCTTTTCCATACTTGCTACCAGCCTTTACTGAATATTTTTTTCTAAGCTTTTTCTGTATTCAGAGGGACTCACACCAGTCAACTTACGAAACATATTGCTGAAATAGGCAATATCACTATAGCCCAAGCGACAGGCAATTTCTGATATGCGCAGTGTTGTACTTGTTAATAATAGCTTGGCTTCTTTAATTCGCAAGCTGCTTACATAATCAATAAAGTTAATATGCATTTCCTGTTTAAATAGCTGACTAAGGTAAGAGGGGTTCATATGAACGCATTTTGCCGCGTCGGCTAGCGTTACATCACCGGGAGGAGTCTTAGTTATATAGCGCAGCACTTGCTGGATAGTTGATAAAGTGTTCGCATCCGGTAGTTTTTCCACTGCTGCTTCCACTTGGCGGCTCTGACATAACCGGAGCCACTTTCCCAGGCAAATATCCAATTCAGCCGGATCAACCGGCTTCACCAGATAATCAAATACGCCACTGCGTAATGCCTTTTGAACATATTGAAAATCGTCATGAACGGTAATCAAAATGACATCTTGTTTCTCCTGCTGCTGACGAAGCTGCTCAACAAAAGCAAGACCATCCATCACCGGCATCCGTATATCGCTAATCACCAGATCAACCTTATTATTTTGCAGCCAATCAAGCGCCTCAAGGCCATTTGAACATTCATGCTGAATTTGAAATGGCTTATTCAATTTTTCAATCGTGTGGCGCAATGCGGTTCGCACCCACCGTTCATCATCTACTAACAGCATGCTGTTCATACTGCATCCCCTTTCTGTATTGCAACTGACAGCGGCATTCTCAGTGTTACTACCGTTCCTTCGCCAAGAGTGCTTTCCACAGATAAACCGTAATCAGCTTCGTATATACGGCTGATTCGACGATGCACATTAACCAGTCCGATACTGTGCCCGCCTTGACTAATATCTTTTTGCTGCAAATCAGCACGAATACGTTCCAGAGTAGCCTGATCAATTCCCGGACCATTGTCACTAACTTCGATAACAAAAGACTGCTCATCCCGCTGACAAGCAGTAATGACAATTTCCAGCGGCTGGCCCGCCATGCCCATACCGTGGGTAAAACAATTTTCAATTAGAGGCTGCAGCGAAAATTTGATCATGGACAAATCCCAGGCCCAGTTAGGGATGCAAAACCGATACGTAAATTGTCCCTCAAACCGGAACTGCTGTATTTGCAGGTACACCTGGCAAACGCGAATTTCATCGCGCAGCGGCACTACCGGCACTTTACTGCGTAGATTGTAGCGCAGTAATTGCCCTAACGCTGCCGACATAGTGGCAATATCTTCTGCATCTTTATCAAGGGCCATTCCCCGGATCGTTTCCAGTGAATTATAAAGAAAATGAGGATTAATCTGGGATTGTAAAACTTTTAATTCCATTTCTTTACTTCTGAGGGCCCCTTCTGTTTCACGCAGCTTAGAAAAATAAACCTCTTCCACCAGACTTGCCAGTTTTTCCACCATTTTATTGAAGCCTTTTGAAAGCTGCCCTAATTCATCGCCAGTCTCAACAAGTACGCGAGCACTAAAATCCCCCACTTCGACCTGCCGCATAAAATGCTGCAGGCGCCGGATAGGCCGGATGAGCGAAGCCGCAAAAAAAACGCCTAAAATATAAGCGGCTGCCAACGTAAGGAGAGTAGTCAGCAATACCGTCTCACCGATACGACCTGCCGGACGGCTCAGTTCAGCATAGGGAATCGATGTAACAAAACGCCAGCCCAAATTAGCAGAATGACTAAAGGTTAGAAAGTCCTCCCCCTTATTGACCCGCAGTGAAGTGCCTTCGTCTGCCTGAGTAAACAGAGAGAAGTCTAATTTTTCCAGTACTTTACCTAACTTTTTCTCATCCGGATGATACACATAATGGCCTTCGCTGTCCAGAATATAGAAATATCCATTGCGGGTAACGCTGACCTTATCAGCAATGTCCTTAATACGGCGGTAATTAACATCCACTAACAATATTCCTACCGGCTCCAGCGTCTGGGGACTATAAATTCGCCGCGCCAGGGTCATTACCGGCTCATGCCTCACTTCATGCTGCAGAATACGAGTAAAGAGCAAAGATCCGCCGTTATAGGGAATGACGGAAAACCATCTTTCGCCAGTTACATTAATTGCGGCCCCTTCCGGAATATGTCCATCGCTGTCGACAATCTCTGCTCCATCGAGGATAACTGTAATATTTGAAATTTCCGAACCGGAATAGGCGGCATTTCTCAGCATAACTTCCACCTGTTTCCGAATGGTTTCATACTTCTCCCCGACTTTGGGTTCGGCCTTAACTAGTTCAGCCAAATCAGGATGATTAAGAATTTTTAAAGAAGTAATCTCCAAATCACGTACATAATACTCCACATGTGATTCTATCTGCTCCATGACCTGCCAACTATACTGGCGAGCCTCTTCTTCCAGTTCAACCGAAGACTGGTGGTAGGATATCAGGCCTACAATCAGCAACGGCACAATGATAAGCAATGCAGAAAAGATAAACAACTTCGATGTCAGAGGCGTGTCAGACAGCCAAAACCGCAATAGACGCATATACCTTCACCTAATATTTAAAATTTACTTATCAATTTCGGCAAATGACTGTCGGATACCTCTGAAGATTTTAAAAACTCCAGCGAGGCAGGCAGCCTCGCTGGAGTTGAGAGGATTACATTCCGGACTGCACTTTAGGTTCCGGGAATAACACTACTATTATTTACGTGCTTGAGCAATTGCATCCAATACGTCTTTGAAGTCAGCTTGATATTTGTCAATAACCGGTTTTACAGCATCCTGCCAAGGTTTGACATCAGATACTTCCGTAATGGTTACACCAGCTTCACGCAGTTTGGCTTCTGATTCTTTTTCGTATTTAGCCCATGCGTCCCGTTGGAATTTTACAGAATCAAGAGCGGCTTGCTTAATTAGTTTCTTGTCATCGTCGGACATTTTATCCCAATGAATCTTGCTGATCAGCAATACTTCAGGAACCCGTTGATGTTTATCAAGAATGAAATTCTTGGCCGATTGATAATGATTGGAGGAGTAGTAGCTAGGATAATTGTTTTCTGCGGCATCAATAACGCCTGTCTGCAGCGCGCTAAATACTTCGCCATATCCCATAGGAGTTGCGCTGGCACCTAAAGCAGACATCATATCCATGTTGATTTTGTTCTGTTGAACGCGAATTTTGAGGCCTTTAATATCATTCAGGCTTTTTAACGGTGTACGGCCATAGAAGCTGCGAGCACCGGAATCATAATAAGCCAGGCCTTTCATCTTGGATTTTTCCAAGCCGTCCAACATTTGAACGCCCATTGGGCCTTCAAGGAATTTCCACAGGTGTTCATCGTTATCAAAAATATAAGGCAATGACATTGCGCCATATTGTTTATTAAACTCAGCGAGCGGAGCAGAGCTTACGCGGGTCATTTCAATAGCACCCAGTTGAACTTGCTCGATAACTGCTTTTTCTTCTCCTAGCTGAGCAGACGGAAATACTTCAACTTTAATACGGCCGTTACTCCGTTCACCAACTAGTTCAGCAAATTTCTTATCACCTAAAGTGGTAGGGTAATCTGGTGGATGAGTTTCTGCCAACCGAAGCGTAAATTTAGCCCCTTCTTTTTTCTCACCAGCAGGCGCAGCTTGTTTTTGACCACAGCCGGCGAACAGCAGTGATCCGGCAACCAATAAGGACAGGACAGCAGTTGCTAGTTTTTTAGATCTCATATATTCATCCCCCTAAAATTTTTTGGGAATATCCCCTTAGTTATTTAAACATTGTGGGCAGCCACATTGAAATCTGCGGAATATAGGTTATGAGCATCAGTACAACTATCATGGCATAAAAGAAAGGTAACATTGCCTTGGTGCCAGCGTGTACCGATATTTTACCAATTGCACATCCAACAAACAATACCGTCCCAACCGGTGGTGTCAATAAACCCATCCCTGAATTCAAGATTAGCAGGATGCCAAAGTGAACAGGGTCCATCCCCAATTTAACTGCTACCGGTAATAATATCGGCGTCATAATGAGAATCATCGGAGCCATATCCATTGGACCGCCTAAAATGAGCAACAGGATGTTTATGAGCAGTAAAATCACAAACGGGTTGTTTGATACTTCCAAAAATAATTGTGTAATTAAATCAGGTATTTTCAGATAAGCCAGCATCCAGCCAAAAGCATTGGAAGCTGCAATCAGGAAAAATACCATCAGTACAATTCGAAACGTCCGCTTAAGCACAGTCCACATGCGCGTAATCGGTACTTCCCGGTATCCCAGGAAGGCAAGCACGAATGCATAAGTGGCAGCCATCGCTCCGGATTCAGTTGCCGTGAACCAGCCGGTTATAATACCGCCTAGAATAATGACAGCTGGTGTCATAGAAAGGATACCATGCGTCAGAATGCCCGGGATCTCACTGCGAGGAACGGGATCACTTTTTTGATACCCCCGCTTTACCGCAATAACATAGCCAGTAACCATTAGAGAAGTTAATAGGACAAAACCAGGTACGATACCTGCTAAAAATAATGCTTTTATTGAAATACCGCCTGCGGCAATGGAGTAAAGCACCAAATTATGACTGGGAGGCACAACTACGCCCTGAATAGCCGACGAAATTGTTACACCCACAGAATAGTCAGCATCGTAACCTTTTTTTTGCATCATGGGAATCATAACCGAACCAACTGAAGATGCATCTGCTACTGCCGAACCTGAGATATTACCAAAAAACATACAGGCTACACTATTGACAAGCGCCAAGCCGCCCCGCACACGTCCAACCAACAGATTGGCCATGTTTACCAGCCGCAAGGCCAGACCGCCTTCACCCATTATTTGTCCGGTCAAAATAAAGAACGGAATCGCCAGAAGCGAATAACTGCTAATTCCTTGAATCATTTGCTGCCCGACTACCGGCAGAGGAATATCCATATACATAACAGTAAGCATTGTCGATCCGACCAGTGTAAGAGCGATTGGAAAACGGAGCAGGATCAGTACTAAGAAGCTTACTCCCAATAAAATTGATGCTATTGCTTGATCTTCCATTATTCAGCCCCCTCTTCCAGTCCCTGATGCCGACGGGTATCAACACCAAAAAACTGCAGTGCTGCATAGGCACAGACCATGATCCCGCTTACGGGCATTACGGCGTAGACTACGCTAGAAGGCAATTTTGTTGCCGGCAATGTTGATTCACTCATAAGAACGGTAAAATCAAAACCTTGAATAATTAAATAAAGTCCAAAAGCAAACGTACAAATTTCAATAAAACGATCCAATATAGTGACAAGCTTAACTGGTAAATAACTGTCAATTGTGTCCATTGCCAAATGAAGACCTTCTCTGAAGCCGATCGCCATTCCCATAAAAGCAAACCACACTAACAACAGCAGCGTAACTTCTTCAGACCAAAAGAAAACAAAATTAAATAATTTCCGCGTCACGACCTGCATAGTAACAATGAAAATCATTGAAAGCAGCGCTAACAAAGCAAATGTTTCCAGCCAATTATCCA
This sequence comes from Anaerospora sp., assembly GCF_032013335.1. Classification (NCBI taxonomy): domain Bacteria; kingdom Bacillati; phylum Bacillota; class Negativicutes; order Selenomonadales; family Sporomusaceae; genus Anaerospora; species Anaerospora sp. Next base: position 10,541 of record NZ_DALZUO010000008.1, read on the forward strand.
CAGCTAATACAAATTTGCGCAGCATTTGCACTTATCTTACCCCCTTTGTTTGAATATTCTTTTCTTTACTATTGTACCTGCTTGCCTCTTTATAGTGTGATACTGTTTTTTTTGAATTTTTTGTGTTTTTTTTAGATGTTTAAAAAATAAAGCTGCTTACTTTTACCATATGGCAAAAGTAAGCAGCTTATCGTGATTTGTTTATTTAGAAGAAGTGCAGACCAACAATGAAGATAATACCAGACCAAATCAGGGAGGTTACACAATACCCCATGATATCGCGAACACCAAGACCTGCAATAGCCAACGCCGGCAGCGCCCAGAAAGGCTGCGCCATATTCATCCACGCTTCTCCGTAAGCAATTGCCATTGCAGCTTTTCCTAAATCAGCACCCAGAGCCTGAGCGGCCGGAATGACAAACGGACCTTGTACAACCCAGTGACCACCACCGGAAGGAACTGCAAAATTAATGATCCCGGAGCTAAAGAAGGCCAAAACAGGGAATGTTTCTTTTGTGGCAATATTAACAAACCAGTTTGTAATAATGCCGCCCAGCCCGGAATGTTCCATCATAACCTGAATAGCCGCATATAACGGGAATTGAACAAGAATCCCGGCAGTTCCACGAGCAGCATTCGTTACGGCCCGCATGTACGACATCGGTGTTTTGTGCAATACGATACCGGCAGTAAAGAATATAAGGTTAACGGTATTGATGTTCATATTAAAGCCGTTTTTCATAAAATACATAATCAGATAAATCGTACCGAAAACGCCGATTACCAAGGACAGAAGCGGACTTTCTTCTAATTTTTCCGCAAAAGTAGCATTAGGTCCAAGTTTTTTGGCAGTAGAAGGTTCTTCTGCAAGAAGTGCCGGATCAACTGCAATTACATCACTTTCTTTAGGCATCATCATACGGCACAAGAATGGCAGCGTTACAATAAGCGCAACTGTAATAAAGATATTGTAAGGAGTGAAAATAGTTTGGGATAAGGGAATAATGCCTGCCAATTTTTCTATCGGATTTCCTTTCGTGGCAGCTACTAACGGAACAGAGCCGGACAAACCGCCGTGCCAGGTAAGGAAGCCGATATAAGCACTGGCAATCAGCAAACGATAGTCTGATTTAGGCACCCGCCGGGCCACTTCGCGGGCAAACAGCGCACCTACGACCAAACCAAAGCCCCAGTTGATAATGCAGCAAATCGCCGACATAAAAGTAACGAGCATAACACCCTGAGCCGGCGTTTTTGCCAGCGAAGCCAGGCTGCTCATTCCCCTGCGCAGCAAGGGCGAACTTGCCAAAGCATGACCGGTAACTAATACGAGCGCCATCTGCATAGAGAATGCCAGAAGATTCCAGAAACCGTCACCAAACATATTAACCATATCCATGGGGCTGCTTGGTGTGAGCGTGATCCCCAAAATGAATGTCAAAATAATCAATAGGATAGCAAAAACCAGCGGATCAGGTAAAAACCGGCCTACAAAAGTAGTAAGGGCTCGGGATATTGCTTGTATCATCGTATTACAGTCCTTTCATCGTCGTTATTTCAGAGTGAACAATAAATTCTGCTTCAGTACCTGCTTTAACAGCTGCAACATCAACGCCTGGAGCAATTTCTTCCAAAATCAGCTTTCCTTCGGTGATCCGGAAAACTGCCAGTTCCGTTACAATCATGGAAACTACGCCTTTGCCGGTCAGTGGCAATGTGCATTCTTTCAGGATCTTAGGAGCTCCCTTAGCAGTATGCTCCATCGCAACGATTACTTTTTTGGCACCTGCTACCAGATCCATTGCTCCGCCCATACCAGGAACCATTTTGCCTGGAACCATCCAATTAGCCAGATTGCCGTGCTGGTCAGCCTGGAGGCCGCCAAGTACGGTTACATCTACATGACCGCCTCTTACCAGTGTAAAGGACATAAGGCTGTCAAATACGGCACCGCCCGGAAGAATTCCGGCTGGTTTTCCTCCGGCGTTAACAAGATCAGGATCAGGCTCGCCCTGTACTGGCCCAAGGCCGGTAAAACCATTCTCCGAATGGAGGGTAACAGTAATTCCTTCCGGTAAATAATTAGTTACCAGCGTCGGCAAGCCGATACCAAGATTCACAACATCCCCGTCTTTGAGCTCTGCCGCAACACGGCGGGCGATAATCTCTTTTGCTTCCATCTATTTCGCCTCCCCTGAAACGATGATTTTGTCAACTAATATGCCGGGGGTCATAACTTCATCAGGATCAAGCTGTCCAACTTCAACAAGCTCCTCCACTTCAGCAATTACCAGGTCAGCAGCCAAGGCCATCACCGGGTTAAAGTTACGGGCCGATTTGTTGTAAATTAGATTCCCCGCTTTGTCCGCCTTTTTGGCTTTGATAAGGGCAAGATCAGCTTTAAGCGCCTTTTCCAGCAAATACTCCGTACCGTCGACAGTTAACTTCTGTTTACCTTCCTCTACAATCGTACCTACACCGGTAGGAGTAAGCACTCCCCCCAGTCCGGCACCTGCAGCTCTGATTCTTTCAGCCAACGTTCCCTGTGGTACCAGATCGACTTGCATTTCACCGGCCATCATTTGTCGTCCGGTCTCGGGATTCGTGCCGATGTGCGAAACAATTGCTTTTTTTACTCGCTTGTTAACGACAAGTACACCAACACCGCTGTCAGGGAAAGCAGTATCATTGCCAATCAGCGTTAAATCATTCACTCCTGTTTCAAGCAACGCATTTACTAGAACAGTTGGAGTACCAACAGCCAGAAATCCGCCAATCATTACCGTCATTCCGGTCTGAAAAGAGGCAGAAACTTGCTGGATTGTTGTTAGTTTGTCCATGTGGCAGCACCTCCTGGAATTGTGTTAATTGATGAAATAGTATTCCACATTGCATATTGCAAGAGTCATGCCAATGAAAATAGCGTAAAAAAAACAGCTTTTGCAGTACGCAAAAGCCGGAAACAAGTAGAGAAAAGCTGATATTTGTTGCACAGTGACTATTTTTTATACAGCAGTACCTTATCAACTAAACTTTTGGCTAGGTACTAGCAAAGTTCATACTCTTCAATTTTATAAAGCAACGCCCTTCTGCTCATAGCAAGGTCTTTGGCAGTTTTCACCTTATTGCCATTATTATTGGCAAGTGCCTGTTTAATGATATTGCGCTCGACCTGTTTAATAATTTCCTTCAGAGACTGACCTGTATAATCGCTGCTTGCTTCCATTGCAAGAATTTGCTGACGACTGAGCGACTGAGGCAAATCCTCGGGAAAAATAACACAGCCGGTGCTCATAATCACTGCCCTTTCGACAACATTGGCCAGTTCACGCACGTTGCCAGGCCAGTGATAATCTGCTAGCAGTGAACAGGTTTCCTGATCAAACATGGACATGGTTTTATTGTTTTCCTGGGCATACTTGTGCAAAAAGTAGTCAGCTAATAAAGGAATATCTTCTCTTCGTTCACGCAAAGGCGGTACATGAATATATACGACATTCAGCCGGTAATACAGATCTTCCCGGAAAGTACCTTTCGCCACCATTTCCTCTAAGCAGCGATTTGTCGCAGCAATTATGCGAATATCGGTCTTAATCGGCTCTGTTCCACCTACCCGCTCAAACTCCCGTTCTTGCAGCACCCGCAGCAACTTTACCTGCAAGGCCTGTGAAACCTCACCAATTTCATCCAAGAAAATCGTTCCTTTATTTGCCAGCTCAAAGCGCCCCAGTTTACGTGCTGCAGCACCGGTAAATGCACCTTTTTCATGACCAAATAACTCGCTTTCCAGCAAGGATTCCGGCAAGGCGCCACAATTAATTTTAATCAGCGGCCCATGGCTGCGCTGGCTGTTATAATGAATCGTGTTGGCAATCAGTTCTTTGCCTGTGCCGCTTTCACCGGTGATTAATACGGTTGCATTTGTGCTCGCAACCTTACCGATAATCCGGTATAGCTCCTGCATTTTGGGACTGTTTGTCAGCAGCTTGTCCAGACGGTAGTTACTGTATAATTCCTCGCGCAGCACCTTTACTTCTTCCGTAAGAGTCTGTACTTGCATAGCCCTCTTGATCAGCAGTTTTACTTCATCGATATTAAACGGCTTAATAATATAATCATAGGCTCCGAGCTTAACAGCTTCAACCGCCGTTTCCACTGCAGCAAAAGCAGTCATTAATATAACAAGAACCTCTTTATTCTCCTCACGGATCGCCTTAAATGCGGATAAACCATCCAAATGAGGCATGCGAATATCCATAATCACTAATGCCGGTTTAATAAGACGGGCTTTTTCAACAGCCTGCTGCCCATCATCTGCCGTCTCAACTGTATAGCCCTCTTTTTTCAAAACCGCCGTCAGCAGTTTGCGAACACTCTCTTCATCATCAACTACCAAAATCGTCCAATTAGACCGCATGATCTTCATCCTCTCCTCTTTGCCGAAGGGGAATATTTACCGTGATAGTCGTTCCCTGCCCGACAACGCTGTCTACCTTGATTTGTCCCTGGTGGGCCGTGACAATGCGATGAACCACGGGCAATCCAAGACCGGTACCGGTTTCTTTAGTGGTGTAAAAGGGATCAAAAATTTTAACTGCATCTTGTTCTGCAATTCCCACACCAGTATCAGTAAAAGAAATACATACCCGGGATGCTTCTTTATTCCAGGCTGTTCGTATTGTAATTATTCCCTGTCTCTGCATAGCTTGCATCGCGTTGATCACCAGATTTAGAAACACTTGTTTAAATTGTTCGGCATCCATTTCGACAAGCGGAAGGTCTGCCGCCATCTGCAAATCAAATTCCACCAGATTACGAACGGTTTTATTTTTAACAAGCACCAGTGTTTGTTCTAGCAGGTTGTTTACGTCAACCGTAGTAATAGACGCCGGGTTGGGGCGGGCAAAATACAGCAGTTCTTCAATAATCCGGTTCACTCGGTCTACTTCCCTGATAATAATGGGGGTGTATTCGCGGCGTTCTTCCTCACTGTCTGAATCAGCCAGATATTGAACAAATCCTTTAATACTGGTAAGAGGGTTTCGCACCTCATGAGCTACTCCTGCCATCAATTCCCCCAGGGCTGCCAGCCGGTCCGCCCGTTTGACCTGCTGTTCCAAACGGTGATTGGCTGTAAGATCACGGAAAACAACAACTGCTCCGATTATTTCCTCATTCGCATTGCGCAGACGGGTCGTACTGGTACTAATATGAATGGTTCCGGTCCGCACCGGATAATCAGTCTCCTGGCCGAGATGGCTCTTACCCGTCCGGAGCGTATCAAGAAGCAGACTATTGAACCGCTTCCCATGGCAAAATACTTTTTCATATGCGACGCCGACAATTTCCTCTGCCTCATACCCGGTCAGGCGTTCAGCCGCTTGATTAAGAGATGTTATCACTCCGTGATTGTCAACCGTAATGATACCGTCTGTCATACTATCCATAATATGCTCAGTTAACGTTCGCGCTTCTACAAGCGATTTGGCCATATTATTAATAGCTGCTGCAATTTCACCGATTTCACCCGTTGGCCCTGTAATAGGAATTTTGAGGTCCTTTTCCATACGCCTCAAGCCCTCTTTAATGGTATTCACTCCGCTGACAATGGTATCGGCAAACCATAAAATCAGGATAATACTGAGCGCCATACCAACACCAACCGACCAAAATATATTGCGTTCCATGTCCGCAATTTGCATCTGAATATCATCGGTTAATTCATTAGCCCATACATAGCCGATTACCTGTTCATTGCGAATGATCGGCACCATGGCATTCATAATGCTCCCTCTCACCAATGGACCTACCTGCACCCGGCTCTCGCCGGTACGCATGACCATCATTCCCGGATGCTGCTCACCGATGACCACTCCTACTTTGCCGGAGTAAAGACTGCTGGGACCGTAAGTTACAATGCCCTGCACATCCGGTGTGTACACATAGTAACCTGCTCCAACGCCGGGATATACGGCCGCTACCCTATCAGTAAATCCAGCCAAAGCTTGATTAAGTACTTTGAGCTTCGCGTTCCCATCCGCCTGTTCTGCATTTTCTCTAATCAGTATTTCATTAAAACCGCTGCCAATATTTTGCTCCAGCAGCCTGGCAGCACCGAACAGTTTTCGCTCCTTTTCTGCAAGCAAAGCCGCCTCTGCATCGGTTTTCATAATATATCCCGCTACCACCATCGGAATGGTAACAACAAGCAAAGTAAGAATAATCATCTTACCACGCAAATTTGCTGGCCAAAACCCCTTCATAACTATCCTCCGTATTCACGCAGATCGTATCGTGTAGCTATATTGTAATATCATGCAACTATTATGCCAATGGAACAGAATTCCAGTTTACCACTTTCAAGTTCCATTGAAACACTTTCACCAATTAAAAAAAGGATGACGGTTCTTCCCGTCATCCTTTTCGCTCATTTCTTATATTTACTTGGCAGATGCCTGCTGTGGTTCCTGTCCGTTCTCTTTTGCCGCAGCAGCCAGCTGTTTTTTGGCGTCCCTCGTTTGATGCCAGGCTGCCTTTGCCAATTGCAGTACCCGGTTCTCCAGTTTGGCTAATGGATTGCCTACCACCTTACCCAGATAGGATAACGCCATTTCTAGTTTGCCAGTGCGGCGCAGCAGCTCACCAATTAGATACTCCAACGCCATTTGACTCATATTGCCAATCGGCAGGCGCTCTTTTAAAAGTGCCTGTTCATAATAAGTACGGGCTTTATCAAGGGCCAGCTGCTCTGGCTCCTGTTCTTCACCTTCCCGGTAAAGCCATGCCAGTCTGAGATACAATGCTCCTAGCCGGCTGTTTAAGGCGCTGCTTAATTCAGCATAAAAAATTGCTAATTTATAAGTAGCAATGGCCTGCTCACGCGTACGGGGTCCGCTGAAATTCACATTAACCGCACGGCCAGTAAGAAAAGTTCGTATCTTATCAACCGCCGCAGCAGTTTGCTCAGCAAAATAGGTATCCATCGCCGCATAACCGCAATGAGGGCAAACCCATATTGCATAAAAATTGGGATTCACTTCTTTATAGTAAGTGCAGTAATCACTGTCTTGCTTAAGCATTGTTAAGCGGGTACGTGCCTTAGTTGCGGAAAAGGTTTTTTTGCATACCGGACAATCCTTGTCAGTAGTAAAAATCGGCTCTACAGCCATTAAACATCCCTCCCTGGTAATATAACCATACCATAAAAGCGAATGTTTTTATAGATACCTGTCCGTTTTTTTAGTTTCATGCCCCTGCCGCCGCAAAGGCCTCACTAACAATCGCCTGTGCTTCCTGCTGAATTTGCCGCAGATGCGCTTCATCTTTAAAGCTTTCCGCATAAATTTTATATATTTCTTCCGTTCCCGAAGGGCGGGCAGCAAACCAGCCATTTTGTGTACACACTTTCAGTCCACCGATAGCTTCGCCATTATAAGGTGCTTTCGTCAGCTTTGCTGTAATTATCTCACCTGCTAGCCTATCGGCTTTTACTTGCTCAGGGGTAAGCGCTGCCAATACAACTTTCTGCCTTGCATTAGCCGCAGCATCCATTCGCGTATAAACAGGTGTCCCAAAACGGTCTGTCAAGCTCCGGTAGTGCTCGCCAGGATCACGCCCCGTCTTAGCAGTGATCTCTGCCGCCAGCAGGCAAAGCTGAATACCGTCTTTATCAGTGGTCCAAACCGTTCCATCCTTTTTAAGAAAAGCAGCTCCGGCGCTCTCTTCGCCGCCAAAGCCAAAAGACCCATCAACCAGGCCATTTACAAACCACTTAAACCCAACTGGCACCTCAGCCAGTTCCCGATTTAAACTACCTGCAACGCGATCAATCATTGAGGAACTCACAATCGTTTTACCGATTGCCGCATCTTTGCGCCATCCCGTACGCTGCTGAAATAAATAAGAAATTGCTACTGACAGGTAATGATTAGGATTGAGCAGACCGCTGCTGGGTGTGACAATTCCATGGCGGTCGAAATCGGGGTCATTGCCGAAAGCAAGATCATATTTATCTTTTAAATCAATTAGTCCGGCCATCGCATAGGGTGAAGAGCAATCCATCCGGATTTTACCGTCACTATCCCTATTCATAAAGCTAAAAGTCGGATCAGCATATCCATTAATTACATCAATAGAAAGGCCATAAACTTCCGCAATCGGCTGCCAAAAACCAATACCGGCCCCCCCCAGAGCATCTGCTCCAAATTTAAGCCCCGCTGCCTTAATACTATCCATATCAATGCAATTTTTCAGGTCATGTACATAAGGCATGATGAAATCATATTCGTGAACAGTAGGCGATTTTAGTGCCCGCTCGTAAGACAGACGGGCGACCTCGGTATTCCCTTGCTGTAAAAACAAATTGGCTTTCTCAGCAATCCACTTGGTAATACCGGCATCAGCTGGCCCTCCATTGGGAGGATTGTACTTAATACCGCCATTATCCGGCGGATTATGTGAAGGCGTAATGACAATTCCATCAGCCAGCCCACTTTTTCGACCTTTATTATAGCTTAAAATAGCATGGGAAATTGCCGGTGTAGGCGTATAATTCATATCTTTGGCAATTCGTGTTTCAACCTGATTAGCAGCCAGCACCTCTAGTGCGGAAATAAAAGCAGGCTCAGATAACGCATGCGTATCGAAGCCAATAAACAGAGGACCTGTTATCCCTTGCAACTTACGATAACAACAGATAGCCTGCGTAATGGCATAAATATGGTCTTCATTGAAACTATACAAAAATGAACTACCCCGGTGCCCGGAAGTACCAAAAGAAACTTGCTGCGACGGCAGGCTGCCGTCGGGCTTATTCGTATAATACGCACTAACAAGACGCGGTATATTAACCAAATCAGACCTTTGTGCCTTTTTTCCTGCGAATGGGTGGATCGACATACTCGCTACACCTCTCCATCAATTTGTCTTCTTATTATGTATTGACATAATTTCCATTATTTTCTATGTTATCATGACCCCTCAGAAGAAGCAATAGAGGACAATCACCGAAAGAATTGAGCAAAAATTAAACAAGCAAAGAGGAGCCTGTCATTTTTTTATCGAATACTATTGAAAAGTAAGTTTACTGGAGGATTGAAGATGAAAAAAGACCTTCTAGTACCTTTTGACGGTTCAAAAAATGCAACGGAAGCACTTCAACTGGCAATTACATGGGCCAAAATGCTGCAAGAAAAAATTGTTTTATTAAATGTTCAGCATAGTTTCCGTACAGTTCATACTAAAATGTTTTTCAATGATCACGCGATCCACGAATATCAGGAACAATTATTCCACGAAGCAGTGGCGCCAGCCAAAAAGCTTCTGGAAGAATCGGGCGTAGAATTTGAGATTAAATTAAGAATCGGTGATGCCAAAGAACAAATTTGTCTTGAAGCAACACTGGATCAGCCTTATCAACCGGGTCAGTGTCTGACCACAGGAGTCCGTATGATTATTATGGGTTCCCGCGGTATGAATCCCGTTCTTGGCGGGTTGTTAGGAAGCGTCAGCTACAGCGTTGTCAATGCCGCTCCCTGCATGGTAACGATTGTGCCGTATTCTTGTGATTAAAGTCTAAAAGAAGCGATAAAAAGAAGCATTTCTTTGCCTATGCGAAGATTTGCTTCTTTTAGCTATTTACTCTTTGGCTTCTGAAGTCTGGCTGCGCTTCCGGTAATACATAAATCCTCCATAAAGTACAGCGGCCAGTGCAATCCACAGTATAATACGGGTTGTATGATTTGCAGCAAACAATAAATCCCGCCCTAAGTATACCTCGGCAATGATGGAAGGTATTTTACCTAAAGCCGTTGCTGCAATATAATCGCGAAAAGAGATCTTTCCTGCCGCCGCAGCCACATTAATCAGCCCCGAAGGAGAAAAAGGAAGCAGTCTGGCAACAAAGACAGTCCAGAATCCGCGTTTAGCCGTAAACTCATACGCCTTCTGCCATCCGGGCCGACGTTCCACTACCCGGGAGGCTCCCTTTTCGAGCAGCGGTCTCGCCAATACAAAAGCTACGACTGCACCTAGCACCTCCGATACCCACGATAAGGCTACGCCAGGCCAAAAGCCAAAGATAAGTCCATTGGCTCCAGAAAATACAACTGTCGGCAAACCAGACACATTAATAATAGTCCCTAATAAAATACTTACAGCAATTGACCAATTGCCATAGCTTTTGATATGCAGTGATAGCTGGCTTATATCGCTGCTTGCCGCAAGCTCAATTAACTTATCAAAAAAACCAGGTTCAACAAAATAAGCAACGGCAGCCAAGGCTATCACAGCAAGAATAGCTATTATACTTCGCATAGTAAGCTCCCTTCAACAATTAGGTAAGGATGTGAGAATAGTGGATGAAAAACTGGCACAATCTACTCAGAGTCTGCTAGAATTACTGGAAAGTGCTGACAAGGAAGATATCGATGTTCTCATCCGATATAATTATGGCGAGTACCGAGATACTACCATACAAGAGCTTATAAAGACAATGTTGGATAATGGCAGCCACGATATTGGACGCCGTCTATGGGGACAGGCACACTATCTGGAAATTGTCCGTGATGTGGCCAATCGTTTTCATGTTAAGTGGCAGGAGAACGACAGTGAACAAATTTTAGAAAGCCGGCTGCTGGCAGAAATTTTTCAACAGTCCTGGGACAAAATGTCCTCTAAAGACAAAGCAGCTCTCTATGATGCCTTGGGGCAATCTGCAGCTGACGGCGAACGCTTGAGTAAGGCACTAATCGACGGAACGTTCTATGATCTCCTGCCGGCCACCGGTTATCTGGTTATCTGGAATGTTGCCCGCCTCGTTGCAGCAGCCGCTGCACGAGAAGCAGGTATAATCACATTGGAGAGCCTTATGGGAAGTTTTGTGGCCGAGCTGCTGGGGCCAATCGGCGTTGTAGCCGGAGTAGTTATACTTTTGACAAGCCTGGCCGGCCCTGCCTACCGTAAGACCATTCCCACCGTTATTCAAGTCGCGTACATTCGTCAGAAGAGTCATTTGCAAACAAAAGGCGATATATCTTCTCTTTAATTCGACGCGTATCTTCTATTTTCCTCGCTAACTTCAGTTGATAAGACAAAGAGACCTGCTTGCATATAGGTGCTTGCGGGTCTCTTTCTTACTAAGCTGACACGAATACCCTTTAAAAAAAGATACCCACAACTCATAAATGAGTCATGGGCATTACTATCCACTTAAACGATAACTACTCCTGTTTCCTTATTAAACAGATGTGCCTTCTCCATATCAAAATGAAGTTGAACTGCCTCACCCACTGCAGGCTTATAGTCAGGCGCCGCTTTAATGATTGCCGAATCTGCGCCAATTTTTACGTTAACCAGCGTTTCCGATCCTAATACTTCCACTAAGTCAACAATGGCAGATGCCTGGTCTTTTTCCAAGCTGCTCGGACACATATTTTCCGGTCTCACGCCTAAGGTCACTTCCTGTCCATCATATGCAGCAATCTTTTCAGACCATTGAGCCGGAGCAATAACGTCTACAGATTCACTAATAAAATGAAATCCATCCTGCTGTTTTTGCAGCTTGCAGGCAATAAAATTCATTGGAGGCGTGCCAATGAAACTGGCTACAAACTGATTCGCAGGTTGGTCATACAAGGTTTGTGGATCAGCAACCTGCTGAATGACACCATCTTTCATGACGATAATGCGGTCAGCCATGGTCATTGCCTCTACCTGATCATGGGTAACATAAATAGTAGTAATCCCTAGTCTAGCCTGTAGTTTAGCTATTTCAGCCCGCATTTGCACGCGAAGCTTTGCATCTAAATTTGATAACGGTTCATCCATGAGAAATACTTCTGGCTCGCGGACAATCGACCGTCCAAGTGCAACACGCTGCCGTTGGCCACCAGACAACTCCCTGGGCTTACGCTGTAAATAGCTGGTAATTCCCAAGATCTCTGCTGCCTCTTTTACTTTACGGTCAATTTCATCGTTAGGTAAATTGCGCAGTTTCAGCGCAAAGGCAATGTTGTCATACACATTCATATGCGGATAGAGCGCATAATTCTGAAACACCATGGCAATATTGCGGTCCCGAGGAGGCTTGTCACTCACCAGCTTTTCCCCAATATAAATATTGCCTCCCGTTTGCTTTTCCAGTCCGGCAATCATTCGCAAAGATGTCGATTTGCCACATCCTGAAGGTCCAACAATAACGACAAATTCTTTGTCGTTTATTTCTACGTTAAAATCATTAACGGCAATGACATCTCCGAATTTCTTTTCTATGTGTTCACACACAACACGTCCCATTACTTCAAACCCCACTTTTCATAAATTACCAGTAGTACCTTGTCAGTTCTAAATCAGTATTCACCGGATTAGGGCTGACAAGGTACTACCCCTTTACAGCTCCCATAGTCAAGCCTTTGATAACATACCGTTGGAATACCATCGTTAAAATAATAGCTGGTGCAATAATAACAATTGTCGCGGCCATAACCGGACCCCAGCTAACATCTGCATACGACACAAAATTATATACCGCAATCGGTAATGTCTTCGTTTCCTCAGCACTAAGCACTAAGGAGAACATAAAATTATTCCAGGAGAAAAGGAAGGATAAAGTTGAAGCCGTAATGATTCCAGGTCCTGACAAAGGCAGAACAATTTTGAAAAACGCCCCTTGCAACGTGCAGCCATCAACTTGTGCCGCTTCTTCCAGTTCATGAGGCAGCCCATCAAAATAATTGACCATAATCCAAACGATTAAAGGCAGCCCAACAAGCATATGGCTGGCAATCAGCGTTGCAAAAGAATCGATCATGCGTAATTTTGAAAACAGAATATACCAGGGAATCAAATACGAAATACCCGGCATGAGTCGCGCTATCAGAATAAAAATTCCCAGCCCATTTTGTTTGTACCGGGAAATAGTATAAGCTGCCGGCAAACCAATCACCAGGGATAATACGGTTGATCCGACTGCTATAATCGAGCTGTTTAATAAAAACCGCCCAAAATCCTGCTCGACAAACACTCTGGCATAGTTTTCCAGCGTAGGAGTAAATACCCATACTGGAGGCATCGCCACAATTTGTGCTTGAGTCTTAAAAGAGGCTGATAATATCCATAAAAACGGGAACAAGAACGGAATAAGTACCAGAACTACTAAACCGCCCCAGAGGATCTTGCTTAATAACGATTCGTTTTTCATCTTACACCACCTCAGCTAATCCGATAAAATTACTGTTCTGTCTTCTTCCGCGTCCATAGTACCAGCAAGTTGAAACCGAGAACCAGAGCCAAAAGGGCCACAAGAACTGAAGATGCAGCACCAAAGCGGAAATAGCCGAAGGCCAGGTTATATCCGTAAATATTTAGCGTCTCAGAGGCAAAGCCTGGTCCGCCAGCCGTCATAGTATAAATAATGTCAAAAGTTTTAAAGGCATCAATACTACGCAAAATAACAGCAATCAGGATTGTTGGCAGCAACAGCGGCAGTGTCACATAACGGAGTACCTGCCATCGGGTAGCTCCATCTACTTCTGCAGCTTCAAAGGGATCTGTCGGCAAGGCAGCCAAGCCGGCAAGAACAATCAATGTTACCATCGGGGTCCATTCCCATATATCAACAATTGCCAGTGCCGGAATTACGCTATCTTTTGAAGCAAGCCAGCTGGATGCAGGTAAGCCTAACAGCTTAAGAGCATAATTACCTAACCCGATTGTCGGTTCATAAAATAACGTCCAGGCCAAGCCGATCGCAACAGGTGTTGCTACCATCGGCAGCAATAGAATTGTCTTAGCAATATTTTGACCTTTAAAGTCCCGGTTAAGTATTAACGCAATTGCAACTCCCAGGACAGTTTCAACACCAACCGCTAAAATAGTAAAATAGCCAGTTAACCATACCGAATTATAAAAACGCTCATCTTTGAACAAAGCTATATAGTTGCTTAACCCAACAAAATTCGCTTCTCCGCCAGAGGCCATAGACCAATCGGTCAAGCTTACCCAAAGCGTGTACAATACAGGAAATCCCATCATTGATACAACAAAGACAACAGCCGGTAGCGGGAAAATCCAATGTATATTGCGCTCTATATAATGATTCACGCTTAACTTCCTCCTACAAGCACACTTGTCCTAAAATTTGCAGTCCTGCTTAAGTACTAGTGATTAAGATGGTGCGGCTAGCAAGAAGCCGCACCATCCCTATTCTCTTCAAAAAAACTATTTACCTTCACCGGACTTCTGCAGCAATTCGTTTACTTTCGCATTTGCTTCAGTAGCCAGGCTTTGGATATCGGCAGTACCGCCGGATTCAATTGATTTTACAATTACGTCTCCAATAGCATCGCGTGCTTCAACAACAGCTGTCATGAGCGGACGATCATAAGGAGTTGCCGTTGCAGCTGTTTTCTTGGCAATATCAGCAAGACCAGGCTGCAGCTTAGCTGTGATTTCAGAATCACTCCAGATGGAATTACGTGCAGTTGTGTTGCCTGCCAATTGAGCTTTTTTCATTGTTTCTTTGCTGGACAGCCATTTTACAAATTCCCAGGCAGCATCTTTATTCTTGGATTGCGCCGATACAGATACGGCCCATGGAACTACGTTAAAGGGCTTAAAGCCAGAGGGTCCGGCAGGAAATGGTGCCAGTCCGACTTTATCAGCTATTTTGGATTTTTGCGGATCAAGAAGTCCGGGTAATAAAGTACTCGCGTCAGTCCACATAGCAACCTTACCGCTCGCCATCAAAGCTTGTGCTTGCGGCCAGCTCATATTGGTTACGCCGGGAGGTCCGTACTCTTTTAAAATTCTGCCGTAAAATTGAATAGCTTTTACAGCTTCAGGTGTATCAATAACCGATTTTCCATCTTTCAGGAAGTCTCCACCAAATTCAAACAGGTAGCTGGAGAACTGTGTTACAGCAGCACCGCGCTGGCCTCGTGAAACGATACCATAGATATCTTTTTCCGGGTTATGCAGTTTTTTGGCTGCTGCTTCTAACTCTTCTAAAGTGGTAGGTGGCTTTAAGCCTGCCTGTTCAAACAAGTCTTTGCGGTAAAACAGCATCTGCCATTCACTTACAATTGGCACTGCATATGTAGTACCATTTAAGGTTGTTGCTTCAACAGCAGATTTTTGGAAATCTGCCCAATCCCAGGCTGCAGGCGTTTTGTTTGCATCACTGAGGTACGGATTCAATGGCTCATACCATTTATTTTTGGAGAACAACCGGCCTTCTTGCAGAGGCCGTGTCATAAATACGTCGATGGTGGAAGAGCCGGAAGTCATTTCAACTGTCAGTTTTTGAGTCAGTTGGTCCTCAAAATAGCTTTCCATGTTTACTTTAATGCCGGTTTGTTTTTCGAATTCAGGAATTAGAGCCTTAATCGCTTCGGGGTAAGGATGGTTAGTTGCGACAAAACGAATTGTTTTGCCAGCAAATTTTTGTCCGTCCTGCTGTGCTTCCTGTTTTTTACCTCCACAGCCGGTAAATAGCAGGGTTAGCGACAGCAGCATAATAAATAATGGCCACCGTTTCATTTGGAAATCCCTCCTGTTGTCTTTGTTGGCAATTTTACTGCATGTCCCTCCACAAACGCAGAGAACATGCAATTTCAGAATATAATATTCTGTATTTTTTCCAACCTACCTGCTTAATGTGAAAATTAATTTCTAAAATCGTAATATTTTTTATTTAATCTTTCACATTCTTTGTTTGCTTCAGTGCACCGGGACCATCTTGCGCTACCTCAACTTCGGCCTCGCCAAATGTCTTCATGTCATTAATGACATGCAAAGCTGCATTAACCAGCGACATTCCCAAGGCGGCTCCTGTTCCTTCTCCCAGCCGCATATCCAAATGCAGGTGGGCAGCAACTCCAATCATATCCAGTGCAACTTTATGAGCAGGCTCAGTGGAAATATGTGATCCTATGAGATAGTCTTTGACATTTGGTGCAATTTTAACCGCAATAAGTGCTGCTGCCGTCGTAATCAATCCATCTACTATAACTGCGGCCCCGCCTGAAGCAGCGGCCAGGATAACGCCAACCAATCCGGCAATTTCCAACCCGCCAACTTTGCTCAAAACTGCAATGGGATCATTACTGTCAGGCTGATTAACGGCTAAAGCGGTTTCAATCACCTGAATTTTTTTGTTAAAAATTTCATTGGAAATTCCCGTACCTCGACCGCATAGCTCAGCAACAGGCAAACTGCTATAGCAGGCGATAATTGCTGTGGCGGCAGTAGTATTGGCGATTCCCATTTCTCCCAGTCCTAAAACGCGCGAACCTTTCGCAATTTCCTGGCGGGCTATCTTGATCCCCACTTCAATTGCCTTGCGTGCCTGTTCCAGAGTCATCGCCGGGCCAACGGCAATATTCCCTGTCCCCAAGGCGATCTTTTCATGATGCAGCTCAAGTACAGGCGGCAGCTCATTCGCCACACCGATATCAACTAGCGCAAGCTGGGCGCCAACATGCTCTGCAAATATTGTTACAGCAGCCCCACCGTCTATATAATTTTTTACCATCTGCACTGTTACCTGCTGCGGATAAGCACTTACCCCTTCTACTGCTACTCCGTGATCAGCCGCCATCAAAATGATACTCTTCTTGATATTTTGCGGCCGGGGAAGACCGGTAATGCCTGCCATTTGAAGAGCCAAGTGTTCAAAAGAATGTAAACTATTTAAAGGTTTTGTTAAGTTATCCAGCCTCAGCTGGCACTTTTCCATGGCTATTCGATCTAACGGCTGTATTAAAGAGATGCTTTCTTCAATCATCTTCTATCCTCCTGCGAATATTTCCCACCCTATAATTGTCTGGAGACCCCTGCATTTTCAAAAGTCTTCATATTATTGACCATTTTGACTGAAATCGTCAGCATATCCACTACTACCGAGGCCCCAATTGCCTCTCCCAAGCGGACACCCATGTCCACACACGCCTCAAGATTCAAAAAGCGCAATGCCAGAATATGAGCAGGCTCACCGGATAAATGAGAGGCAAACATATAATCTTTACAGATAGGATGAATCGCATTGGCGATCAGTGCAGCGGCAGTAGTATTCAACCCATCAATAATAACTGCACATTTATTAGCCGCTGCGCCCAGCACAACTCCAGCTAATGCGCCAATTTCAAAGCCGCCTACTTTAGCCAGTACATCAATACCATCCTGCCTGTCTGGCTTATTAACTTCTAATCCACGGCGCACAGCATTGATTTTTACGATCATTCGTTGATCGGATATTCCTGTTCCCCGCCCGGTAACTTGCTCCGGAGTGAATCCAGTGAAAGCAGATACGATAGCGGCGCTGGCAGTCGTATTGCCGATTCCCATTTCGCCTAAGCTGAAACTATTGTACCCCAGCTTTACCCGGTCATTAACAATTTCAATTCCTGTTTCAATCGCCTGTATCGCCTGCTCACGTGTCATGGCCGGCCCTTGTGTAAAATCCTCGGTCCCATATGCTATTTTACGCTGCAAAAGGCCGGGAACATGGGATAAGTCACCCGCGACTCCCATATCTGCAACCACCATATCAGCACCGCAATAATTAGCAAATGCATTGGCACTGGCCCCTTTGGCGACAAGATAGTTCGCAGTCATCCCCAGTGTTGTCTCTATCGGATAGGCACTAATGCCCTGTCTGGCAACGCCATGATCGGCACAAGTAATTACCATACAAGTACGTGGCAGTTCGGGGTGCACCTGTCCGACAATACCTGCATATTGTTTAACCATGCTTTCCAAGCGTCCAAGGCTGCCTTGCGGTTTAATCAGGCTGTCCAGACGGCTTTGCACCTTCTCCATCGTCACTGCATCAGGCAGCACAATTTTCTGTAGCGTTTCTTGCAATAAACTCATAACTGACCTCCATTATCCTGAATTACTGAATTTGCAAATTTGGGAAAAAATAAAAGGCCTCTTTGGTAACTCCAAAAAAGCCTTCTTTTCCATGAAGGATGTTAGCACGGTATCAAGGCAGGTCTCCTGGCTCCCGAATCATCGACGATTTGCGCCTTCCCCTTTTACGAGTGGCATTGCAAGATCTCACCGGTACAGTGGTGGGCCCGCGCCTATGCAAGATGTTGTTATCCCGCTCAGACTTCCCTATTCTCCCCCAACAAACGTTGGCGGCACCTCAACCGCTTTTATCCAATTGATGTCATTATAGCAGGACATATTCCTGCCGTCAACGCACATCTGCTTGTCCTGCCATCTTATCCGATGCAGCAACTCCTTTACGAAAATCGGCTATGTACGAACAGTAGGCTATGCTAAATAACCTCGCACACATATAGCAAGACTAGCGCTCTGGCCTGATTCATCAGACTGGAAAACTAGACGGGCATATTTAGCTATGCTATTAGGAATAAGCGGCTTTGTTTCTCCTGGCCTTATGGAGTTCAGTTCGCCTTCGGTAATCCAGTTTATCCCGTCAGGACTGATTTGCAGTGCGATTAAGGCACCGCTTTTCCCTGTATTAATAACAAAGTAAGTGTACATGTATTGCAATACATTCAAAGTACACGCTGTTTGGACCACACTACCTGTGCTCACCCTGCAATCGAACTCAAGTGTGGGATTGCAATTCTGAGCAGGACTGTAGTCAATAAATGATATATGTAAAGCTGGCCAGCAAAGGGAATTACAGCAATTTCTGCTGCAAAATCCGCTAATGCCAGATTGCTTGCTATAACTGTTGTCAGCTGGTTTCAAAAGAATTCCTAAGTTTGCTGCTGTACCACTATGCCATTCTTGAACTAACGGAGTAATGTCAAAATCAATAAATTTATTATTGCCTTGAATAACTGACAGGCAAACAGGAACAGGATCAATGATAAGGTCCTGTAAGCGAACCCTATTTTCCTTCCACGGAGAAAGTATCCGATGGACAGCAATCGCTTTCTTCCGATTAGGAAAAAGATTTTCATATAAATAAAGTGTAAGCGTCCCATTGACGATTGCCTGCATCAAAGGCAGCGAAGCAGTATCAAAAGCAAGTAATGATTGAAAAACTTCCCTTTCCTTGCCAACAAGCAATGTATACTTGTCACAAAGCTGCCGCCCCTGTTTGCTGGTGGTTGCTGTAGCGGCGCGAATAGGCGGCTTAACCGTCTTCACCCCCATCCAACGATTCCCTCCTTACTTATGTATTTTGTCTCCAACAAAAGGTTGGAGACAAAATGCCTTACAGATTCTATTATGAGGTTTGACCCTGGAAGAATATCGTGAGATCAACTGAACTAGCTGCATTGACAGCAGAATAATATACCCGGGCATATTTTAAGAATACTGATGCTACTAGACAATCTGCACTTCCCGGGCTCAAAGTAACCACAGAGCTGTTATCGAACCAGTTTATCGCATCTGGACTTACCTGCAGCTTAGCCGCAGCCTGAGCATTAGGTTCTGATGTTGACTGATTAACCAAACCAAACGAATACTGGGCTACACCAAGTACGACATATGGATTAGATGGTGAGCCGGCTATATCCACAATACCAGTCTTCGCTTCGGTTACATCAGTTGTAGCCAATGCAGAAACTACAGACAGACCTGCACTGGTAATCAGCAAGCCACCAGTAGGCGGTGTTACACTTAATCCTGCTGCAGGAGCAGTTACAACCAGACCGTTTGCAGGTCCTGTTACACTCAAGCCCGATGCAGGCGCGGTAACGATCAGTCCATTCGCAGGACCGGTTACACTTAAGCCTGATGCAGGGGCAGTTACCAGCAAGCCATTAGCAGGCGCTGTTATGGCAAAGCCGTCGACAGGCGGTGTTACGCTTAATCCCGACGCGGGAGCAGTTACAATTAAGCCATTCACTGGTCCTGTGACACTTAAGCCTGACGCGGGAGCGGTAACGATCAGTCCATTCGCAGGACCGGTTACACTTAAGCCCGATTCAGGGGCAGTTACCAGCAAGCCATTAGCAGGCGCTGTTATGGCAAAGCCGTCGACAGGCGGTGTTACGCTTAATCCCGACGCGGGGGCAGTTACAATTAAACCGTTTACTGGTCCTGTGACACTTAAGCCCGATGCAGGGGCGGTGACGATCAGTCCATTTGCAGGACCGGTTACACTTAAGCCCGATTCAGGGGCAGTCACCAGTAAGCCATTAGCAGGTGCCGTTATGGCAAAGCCGTCAACAGGCGGTGTTACGCTTAATCCCGATGCGGGGGCAGTTACAATTAAGCCATTTACTGGTCCTGTGACACTTAATCCCGATGCAGGGGCGGTAACAATCAGTCCGTTCACCGGGCCAGTTATACTCAGGCCCGACGCGGGAGCGGTGACAATCAAACCATTCAATGGTCCTGTCACACTTAAGCCCGACGCAGGGGCGGTAACAATCAGTCCATTAATAGGCCCAGTCACGCTAAGACCGGTGTCAGCAACAGTGACCAGCAGACCGGAAACAGGGGGTGTAATTGCTAAATTACCGGCTCCATCTGTATTGATTGCTATATTTTGAGAACCAAAGATTTTTACTCGCGCCTGATCTGCTACGTCCTGGATAATTTTAAAGTTAGGCATAGATCAAACAGTCTCCCTTCCTCCAAACGATACAGTAGAATTTCTACCGTCTTTATAGATTATGTTTTTGCTTATTTATGGTGACTGTCTGGAAGGAAGTTTTTATGTCAATGCCATTTTCCTTGAACAACGAAAATACCCTGTGCATATATTGATAGTAAAACAATATGGGGTATGAAAAGTGAGTAAAAAGATTAGTTTGTGCATGATTGTGAAAAATGAAGAAATAAATTTAACCCGTTGTTTAGCTAGCATAAAAGGGTTCGTAGACGAAATTATCATAGTCGACACTGGTTCAACCGATTTGACGATTAAAGTTGCTGAAGACAATGGAGCAGTTGTCATTCCCTTTTTATGGCAAGATGATTTTAGTGCAGCCCGCAATGCCTCCCTAGAGGCAGCCTCCGGCGATTGGATTCTGTTTTTGGATGCCGACGAGGCACTGGAACCGGAAAGCGGACAAATCCTCCGCCAAGTTATTGCAGGCGAAGAGGAAGGCTTCTTTATAAAAATTATCAATTTGATTGGCTCCGAGGGCAGCATAGAAAGCTCACCGGATTTAGTATTCCGCCTGTTTCGCAACAAACCGGATTATCGCTTTCGGGGAGCGATTCACGAACAAATAGTCGATGTAATCCTCGAAAAAAACGGCCAAGCCCGCTTTCAAATAGCAGAAGGCATTGTTCTTCGGCATTACGGTTATTTAAACCAGCAGATACTGGAAAAAAACAAAAAAGTCCGCAATCTGACTATTATAAAGAAAGAATTGGATAGCAACCCGGATAATCATATGCTGCGCTACCATTATGGTATAGAACTGTACCGTGCTGACCGCTTCACAGAAGCTGCTGAAGAACTGACAAAAGCAGCTAATAACACCGATCCTAAGACCGTATACTATCCCAAATTACTGCGTTATATCGCTCTGGCTCACTATAGTGCGCAAAAATATGACTGGGCGCTAGAGGCAATAACTCTGGGTCTGCAATTTTTTCCCGATTATGCCGATCTCTATTACTATGGCGGCTTGATTCAACTCGAACAACAAAATTATGCTGCTGCTTACCAATGGTTTCACCAGGCGCTGGCTATGCCGGAGCAGCCAGCCTATTATGCACCCTTTAGCGGCAGCCGTGGCTTTCGGGCTTATTATCAGGTGGGACTCTTAGCAGAAGCATTTGGTAATGAAGAGGAAGCCTTACGGTTTTACCTGCTTAGTATCCAGGATAATGCTGAATTCACAATTGCCCTATATGCAATTGTTCGCATCTTAGACCCCCGCAGCAACCCTGAATATACCAGGGAAACGATGGAAAAGCTTTGCGACTTCTGTACACCGGAAGCCCAGCGATTGATCGGCACCATTTACTTCACCGAAGGTGCCTATAGTATGGCCTATGAGTATTTGGAAAAAATCGAACCGTCCTCTTTAGATGACTATACTTCTATATTAAAAGCAATATGCCTGATACAACAAAAAAGAACTATCGAAGCAATTCGTATTCTTGATACAATCCCTCCCGGTCAGCCCCATTTCCCTCTGGCAATGCTGAATAAAATACTATGCTTCTGGTTTGAAAATAATCGCACAAAAGTACGTGCACTCTGTGAAGAATTCTTATCAATGGGCCTATCGCCCGATACTGGTGCAGTAGTCACTATGTTGAAGGATTCTCTTTATAAGCGAATCTCTAATGCTCCAGCAATCCTGCAGACTGAAGGAATTGCACTTATCAAAGACATCGTGCTGCGGTCACTGGATCTTAAAAATGTACCGCTGGCGGAAAGTCTGCTCGCCCGTCTGGATAAACACTGCCAACAGGAACACGCCTTGGATTTTGCCCGGATTTTTAGTCATTACCAGGAGTTTGATATTTCACTTACATTTACGGAAATAGCGCTGGAAGGAAATGCAGAAAGCGCCGGAGCCTGGTACCAGATGGCGGAAATATTAACAAAGCAAAACCGCCCCGAAGAAGCATGTCTTTGTTACCGGCGCACATTGTCTATCGAACCTCGGCAACCGCAATATTACGTAAAACTAATAAGACTTTATCAGGCTATGCGTCAGGATCTCTTGACTGAGGCCGCTCTGAGGTACCCAAATATGCCAATATTTAACGAGCTGCTAGGGGAGGAAAAAAGCAAATGACCGAGCGGCTTGCCTTAGTTATGATTGTCCGAAATGAGGGCGATCATCTGTCCGCCTGCCTAAACAGCGCCAAGGATGCTGTCGATGAAATTATTATCGTCGATACAGGCTCAACAGATGATACCGTATCTATTGCAAGACAGTATACACAACAGGTATATTCCTATCAATGGCGCGATGACTTTGCTGCCGCCCGCAATTTTGCACTATCTCTCACTACCTGCGAATGGGTTTTATCACTGGATGCCGATGAGGTATTGAGTAAGACCTCCAGCCTACGCTCCTTAATTACCAACAGTGCCCATACCGCTTTTCATCTGCCTCTTCATGCCTTAAAAAATGAAGATAACGTACTGGAGTATGATCGCTTTATGGTTCTCAGACTATTTCGCAGCTACTATCGCTTTCATGGCTCCATACACGAATTTATCAAAGTGGATACGCCTGCAGAGATCGGGCATGCCCAACTACCAGTCATCATTCATACGCCTGTCCAGGCACTTGAGCGGCATCACCGGAGAAACCGTAATATCCGCCTGTTAAAACATGCACTGAAGAAAAACAGTGCCGACCCCTGTCTTCATTACTATCTGGGCACAGAATGGCTGGGACTTGGACGCATTGATACCAGTATCGGCTTATTCCGGCAAGCGCTTAGCCAGCTGCCCTCTCAGCAGGAAGCATTTCGTACTGCTACTATCCGTCATCTCATTCATTGCTATAAAAACACCGGGCGACTCGACGAAGGCCTGTGCCTCTGCCTGGAAGAAAGTCAGAATTATTCCGAGTACTGCGACCTCTTCTTTGACGGCGGTGTTTTATTTGAACTAAAGGAAGAGTATGGTATTGCTCTAAAGTGGTTTCAGGCAGCGGTGCAGCTCCCTGAACCACCTCTCAGCTTTTTCCATACTGATGGCACAAACAGCTATCTTGCCTATTACCATTTAGGCTTTTGTGCCGAAAAATTAGGTTTATATAAAGAAGCCCAGCACTATTATGAGCAGGCGTTAGCAGCAAATAATGCCTATTACTATCCGTTATACCCGCTCATCCTGTTAAAACTAACACACCAGAGTGCGGAAGCTGTTCTGGATTTTCTGCGCACCTCAGGCCATTTCGCCTGCAGGGAAATAGCAGTAAGTATGGCAGAATTATTCTGGACTGCAGGTTTTCCCGATATTGCCCTGTCCTGTCTGGAAGAGTCTGCATGCGGGCTGCCTGCCTCAATTGAATTGCTTGCCAGATGTCAGTTTTATACTGGCAAAGCCGAGTGTGCCTTACTGTCATTAGATGATCTGCGTCATAATAATCACGAACCTGCTGCTGATATTGTTATTGACGAAATTTCCGCCCTTCTGTTATTAGGGCGTTTCACTGAGGCCCGGCAGCGAGTATGGGGTCTTTGGCGAAGAAAAAGCAGCCGCGATTCATTTTGGGCCGCTTTCGGCCTATATAAAAAGCTTGCTCACAATCGTCTGATTACCTTGCCTAGTCCCCTGGCTGCGGCAGCTTTGCTTGCTTTGGCAGAGCGCTGCACTCGCAATAGATCCGCCTATAACTCCCAAAAAGACTTTGCCCGGATAGTAACCACAATCACCGAATTATTACACACCAGAGCAGACTATTGGGAGCTGCTGATCAACGACCTTAACCAAAAAGAAGCTGCTCTTAAGCAGCATCTAGCCTATACGTTTTCTGCCTGCAGGGACTTACTCCGATGAGCGGCTCTTGTCAGATATCACTGTGTCTCATTGCCAGAAACGAAGAGCACTGTCTTTCCGGCTGCTTGGCCAGCGCCAGCCAGCTCGTTGACGAGATTATCCTTGTAGATACCGGTTCTGCCGATAAGACCATGACCATTGCAGCTGAATATGGAGCCCGTATTTTCCCCTTTGAATGGGCAGATGATTTTGCAGCAGCCCGCAACTATGCAATCAGCCAAGCACACGGTAAGTGGATTTTGGTATTGGATGCTGATGAAAGACTTACCCTGGTTACCCGTCCTGAGCTATTGGATTTCATCGCAGCGAATCCCGCTGAAGGATATTATTTCAACATAACCAGTTTTATTGATCTGAATGGACAAATTACACGAGACCAGGTAGTTCGTTTATTTAAAAACAACTCCTGCTACCGCTTCACAGGAGCTATTCACGAACAGGTTGTCGGCTCTATTCTCAGTAAAGAACCGCCTGGCCGCTTGCTCGTTTCTCCTTTCACTATCGAACATTACGGCTATCTGCCGTCAGAATTGGCAGCTAAATGTAAATTCAGGCGTAATACTGATTTACTTGTCAAGGCGCTGCTCAACAGTCCTCAAGATGCCTTTCTTCACTATTCACTGGCCATTGAATACCTGCAGAATAGGGATTTTGACCAAGCAGGAGAAAGCTTAGAAAAAGTGCTTCCTCTGTTAACCGGTACCGAAGGCTATTTGCCGCAGCTGCTAGGAGCTCTATTACTGGTGAAATTGTCGCAACCCCATAATCAGCAAGCTGAGCACCTGTTTAAAAACGCAATTCATGTTCTGCCCGATAACGGTGATTTTTACTGCCTGTTCGGTATGTGGTTAATGCAAAGAGCACGGTATGAAGAAGCCATTGCCATACTAGAACCGGCCCTGAAAAAAAGCAGAGAACTAACAGCCGGCAGCAGCCTGACTGCTATGCTGGGAGACGCTTGTTATCTTGCCGGCCGCCAGCGGTGCTCTATTCATTACTTTTTAACGGCTATTACAGAAACACCACAGGAAATATATTCCAGGATACGGCTATTCATGATAGCAGCCGGCGAAAACTCATCCTGTATCTGGGAAGATATTTATGACGGGTTATTGCCATATCCGCTTACTCTCGCTGCACCAAGTCAGCCAGTTATTCAGTTTGCACTGGCCACAGCCTGTATTTCGCTAGAACTTCTACAATGTTGCAAGACAAAAGACCCTGCAAAATTAACAATAGCTTGCAGCTTGTTCCTTCAATTACAGCCCTTGGCTGCCTCTATGCTTCCTGCGAACAAAGAGCTGGTGTCCCTGCTAATGCTCAGCACCGAAGTGCTGCTGCTGCAAGGCGAATTCATTGTATTTTGCGGTAATCAGGCAGCTCAACACAGCCTTGAAGTCGGTATTCTCCACCAACTGCGTTTAATAGCAGCTGTTATCAGCCAGTCAGTTCCCGCAAACCCTGTACATTTTTGGGAGGAGGTGTTTATCGGTGAAGCAAGTCATGATCGCCAGCCCGATTAAACAAAAACCAGCCATACTAAACGAATTTCTTGCATGTCTGGCGGCTTTAGACAAAACAGACCTGCATATAGATTATGTTTTTATTGATGATCATGAAGATCCTAGTCCTGCCTTGCAGGAATTTGCCCATACGGTTCCCTGTGTCACGATTCTGCGAGGCAATGCAAAATCTCAGCTCTATCACTGCACGGAGCAAACGCACTGCTGGCAGGAAGATATTGTATGGAAAGTAGCAGCTTATAAAGATTATTTTATCGGGCTGGCTCGTGAAAAAGCTGTGGATTTTCTGTTTTTAGTTGACTCAGATTTAGCACTGCACCCCCAAACAATAACACACCTTGTAGGCCTGAATAAGAAAATTGTATCAGAAGTTTATTGGACAAAATGGGAACAGAACTTTCCTCCCTTACCGCAGGTATGGGCTGGCGGGCAATATCGGCTTCATGAGGTAACATCAGAAAAGACTCTAAGTCCCGAACAAATTGCTCTCGGACAGCAGATTTTTTTAAGCAAACTGCATTGTCCTGGCGTGTACAAAGTTGGAGGTCTCGGCGCCTGTACCCTGATAAGCAAAACTGCTCTTGATTCGGGCATCTCTTTTAGTAAGGTTTATAACCTGGATCTTACCGGCGAGGACCGTCACTTTTGTGTAAGAGCTGCCGTATTGGGATTGGAACTATATGCCGATACCTGCTATCCGCCTTATCACATATACCGCGAGTCGGAGCTATCAGGCCTTAACGCTCATAAAATTAAATATGATTATTCATCAGTCAAACCAAAACCTCGCCTGACACTGGCAATGGTAGTACGAAATGAAGAAGGCCGCTTCTTGGAAAAAGTTCTCCTTCATGCTGCTAACTATATTGATCAGGCCGTTATCCTGGATGACGCGAGCGATGATGAAACAGTAAACCTGTGCAAGCGCAGCTTGTCAACAGTGCCGCACCAAATTGTCGTTAACAGCGAGCCCGGCTTTCATAATGAAATTACTTTGCGTAAACAGCTATGGAACCTGGCAGCAGCCACCCGGCCGGACTGGATATTAGTGCTGGATGCTGATGAAATATTTGACGACGAAATTATTTCGGCATTGCCTCATTTACTGGCTAATCCTGAAGCTGACAGTTATTCCTTCCGGCTCTATGATATGTGGAATGAGACTTGTTACCGGGAAGACGTATTTTGGCAAGCTCACAATTATTACCGTCCTTTTTTACTGAGATACCGGGAAGGACAGGAGCAGTCCTGGCAGGAAACACCGCTGCACTGCGGCAGGCTGCCGCTCAATACCGGTGATCGCAAAGAAGTCTGCTGCCAGGTACGGGTAAAGCATTGGGGCTGGTCCCGTCCTGCAGACAGACTAAATAAATATTACCGGTATAAAAAACTTGACCCCCATGGTACCTACGGAATCAAAGAGCAGTATCTCTCTATTCTTGATCCCAAGCCTAATTTAGTGCGGTGGCAAGCAGAAACGGCAGAGGAAAAGACGGGAGAGCAGCGAAAGACTCCTCTATGAGTATTGTACAACAACGAGGAGGGATTGTTCTTGGCAACTATACAAACTACCTACAAGGGCGGCTTGCGTACGGAAGCCGTGCATACCCAGTCAGGCAGTGCTTTAATTACCGATGCACCTATCGATAACCATGGGCGGGGGGAAGCCTTTTCTCCTACTGATCTATTAGCTGCTTCTTATGGCAGCTGCGTATTGACCATTATGGGCCTCGCTGCCCAGACACACGGCTTCAATATCGATGGAGCAAAAGTAGTCACAACCAAAGTAATGGGTACGAACCCGCGGCGTATCGTGGAATTAATTGCTGAATTTATCCTGCCCCCTAATTCCTATACTGCCAAAGAACGGAAAATCATTGAGCTTACTGCCAAAGAATGTCCTGTGTATAACAGCCTCCATCCGGATATGAAAAAAACAATTACCTTCAGCTATTCAGAAATGACCTGATGAATAACAAAATCCACCTGGTGCACACCGCACCAGGTGGATTTTTATTGATCAGCAGCAATTGCAAGCTTCTTGTTCATTCTTGTGAGTCTCGTCAGCAGTAATCCGCTCTTTGTCAACAATCGCGACAACAAAGAAAGTAATCAGACAAACCAGCCACTCCATATAAATCGGATGGGCGAAAACCTGTACCTGCGGAAAAGCCTGCCATACAAATAAGGTTACTATACCGGCCAGCGTAGTATAAAAAGCTGAATTTCGCCGGCAGAGCCCAGGAGCAAACATCGTAAACAAGAATACCAAGGTAAAAGCCGTTGTCAGACTTAACCCGATCAGCATCGTCTTCACAATCCCTACAGCATTAAAGGCAAACCATAGTGTTACAGCCCCGAGGCCCAATATGGCGTAACGGTTTACTAAGGTATACTGCCTATCGCTGATACCGGGGTTAAGAAAGCGCTTGTAAATATCCTGTGAAAAGAGTGTTCCCGCAGCCAATAGAATATGACAAGCTGTAGCAACATCAGCTGCCCAAAGCGCAGCCAGTGTCAATCCGGATATTACAGGATCAAGTCCCATAATCATTTGCGGCAATGCAAGTGTTGCTTTCATCTCGGGATGTGCCGCCCGCGCAGCCACCCCCATAATAGCACAGGAAAAACCAACCGGGAACATAAGCAAGGCTCCCCACAGAAACCCTTTTTTCGCAGCAGCTTTATCAACTGCCGCACAGGCCACTTGCACTGGCCCTTGAGCGGTAATCGTCTGGGTCATCATTACAGCAAACCAGCCAACAATAGTTGCCAGACCAAGACCCCCTACGGGACCAAACCAGTCAACATTGGAGGGCAAGGAAGCAGCGATGGCGTTAATGCCGCCTTGATCATTGACAATGGTAATGGTGCTGATTAACACACCTACATAAATAAGCGTCACACTGAGAATATTAGAAATCCCTGACGACCATAAGCCGCCAAGTATAGTAGTGCCAATAAATACAATTGCACTGATTACCATGCCGCCTTGAAAGGAAAAGATATCAGGCAGCAGAGACGACAATATTGCTCCACCAGCAATGTATTGAAGGGAGGTAATTACCAGTTGAATAGTAATCATACCTAGTACAGCAATTGCCCGCCCTTTTTTATCATAATAACGTTCAAACAATTCCGGTATGGTTGTGCAATTCAACTCCCGGTATTTACCTGCCGCTACGAGTGCCATTACAACAGCACCTGCCGCCCAGGCAACATTATACCAGCCTGCAGCAATGCCAAACTGAAAAGCATTTTCGGCAACACCAATAGTCGATGCAGCTCCGATAGCCGTACCGGCAATATTAGCTGCCACCAGAGTTGTAGTCAGCTTACGGCCTGCAAATAAAAAGCCGCTGCTGCTCTCTGCCCGTCGTTTTACATAAATACTAATACCAAACAGAATACAAATATACACAATAATAATGACTAACTGAATACTCAAAATAACCATCCTACCTTTCTACACTCTCTTTACTTGTAAAAAACATAAACTTCCACTACATGCACTACCACATTACAATATTACATGATAATAATAGCAGTGAAATAGCGAATGTGTCAATTACTTTCAAAAATTAGGCACCTCATCGTAAATTATGCATTAAGGAAGGAGTGCTTCTCTAAACTTACCAAATATAATGGCAAAAGGTGTCTCAAAATGCTAAGCCATTTTGAGACACCTTTTCTCTATTCACAGCTATTGCAATCTCCCGCTGCTATAAGCTTTCTGCCAGAAGAGGGACGCTTGGGTACCGAATAAGCTGCAGGCTTACTTCTTATTTGCCTCAAATGTGTAATATACTCTGGGGGTAGACCTTGCTCTTCTGCACCTTGCAGCAAAATATTCATATATTCCGTACCGGGAAGTTCGGGTTTACCCAATCGGGCCTTCAGAAAAACCATTGCTTGCCTAGCAGATCCGTCAGCAGCAATTACTTCCACGGGACAGTGAAAATAGGCTCCTGAGCCATCTACCCTGGCATCCTCATGAGAATCTAGTTCTTCCCATTCACTCTCACTTAAGACATAAAGTACACCCCACACCTGGGACTGAGGGTCAGGAATGATTGTCTCCATTGCTCCATCCCACACAACAGTATGCTCATAAAAACCAATTTTGTAGCCTGATAAACGGGCAATGCCAGCTACTTGAGCCTTTAAGCACTTCTGACGCATTTGCATCAAATTAAGATTAAAGCCATAGGCAAAATACAAAGGTGCCAAAGCGGTTTGTTTCATAACATGCATCTACCCCTTTACAATTCATTTGAGTTTAAACATACCGCACTGCAATAATTGTAACATATTTAAGTAAAAAATAAGTTGTTTCTGAAATTAAATTGCAATAACGTTTACACAGTCCTTTGTATAAAAACAATCATACACTATGGCCTCTATTAAAGAACATAGTGTATGATCTATTAAACCTTAAATTTAGCTACTGATTCTTGTAATTCACCTGCCAGCTTTGCCAAACTATGGCTTGATGAAGCGATCTCCTGCATAGATGCGGACTGCTCTTCGGTAGCAGCTGATACCATCTCCGATTCGGCAGCATTTTCTTTACTTACCTTATCAATTTCTTGAATGGAAGCGACTAGTGTCTTATTACCCGCAGCCATTTTATTCATTGCATTAGAAATTTCTTTAATCTGAATAGTAAGTTGAAAAATAGACTCAACAATTTTGGTGAAAACTTTACCGGTATCATTTACCGTCTCAACACCGGTTTTAATCCCCTCTGCACCAGCTTGCGTAGCAATGACGGCTTGCTCCATATTAATTTGATTATGTTTAATGAGTGTACCGATTTGTTGAGCGGCTTGATTTGATTGTTCTGCCAGTTTTCTAACCTCTTCGGCTACAACAGCAAAACCGCGGCCATGTTCACCAGCCCGAGCTGCTTCTATCGCAGCATTTAGTGCAAGTAAGTTTGTCTGACCTGCTATGGTAGAAATCAGATTGACGATTTCATTAATCTCATTTGATCCTTGAGATAATTCAGCAATTGCAGTCTGGATTTGTATAGAGCCTTTTCCAATTTTGTTCATTTGCTCAATAGTCTGATTTACCGCCAAACGCCCTTGCTGAGCTTCTTGTGAAGTGCTTTCGGCAATCTCCGATACTTCGAGTGCCGTTGCTGAAATCTGCCCAGTCTGTTTAGCTAATTCGTCCGCCACTTGGGTCAGGTAGTCGGCAGCAGCAGCCTGCCTGACAGAGCCAGCGGCGATTTCGGTAATTGAACCTGCCACTTGGTTAGCAGCTTGCGCCGATTGCTGCGCACTTGCTGTTAATTCTTCACTAGAAGCAGCTAACTGTTGAGACTGGGATAATACACTTGTTACAAGCATGCGTAAATTAGTACGCATATCCCGGAATCCATGAGCGAGCTGACCAATTTCATCCTGAGAGGTAACGGCAAAATTACGTTCTTGAAGGTCTCCTTCTGTTAAAAGCATACATTCATCACGAATTACCGCAATCGGTTTTGCAAACTTCTTGCTCATAAAAATAACAAAAACGCTAGCAATGACAACACATACTAAAGATATGATAAGCATAGTCCACATCAATGTCGATGTCTCCCGCTCAGCTTCAACGGCTGGTGCCGTTACCATCATAACCCATCGTTGCCCACCTGGTATATTAATAGGCGTAAAAACAGCAACCCGTTTTATGCCATCCACAAAAGTATACTGCCCTCGCACTTGTTTCTCTTGTTCCGCACTTATTTTAAAACACTCCACCAAGCGGTCATCCAGTTCAGCAGCTGCCAACTTCAGCTCAGGGTTAACTTTCTTCTCTTTCAGATTTAATTTTCCAATAAGTTCAGGCGCCCGGGGATGGGCAAGGATCAGACCAGAGTCATCAGCAACAAGTCCATACCCTGTCTCCAAAAACTTTACTTCTTTAACTATTTCTGTTAAGAGCTCCAAGGGAAAGGGTCCCGTCACTACGCCTGTTACTCGTCCGTTATTCATGACAGGAACGGCAATATTCACTGACACTTTACCCGTACCTTGAGAAATTAACATTTCTGAGACAACCGGCTTGCTAGTAGCAAGCACCTGCTTAAAATAATCCCGATCACCGAGCTGTCCGGTAGAACCGTCAAATCGAACTGCCGATCCGTCTAGTGAGATAAATACTACCGTCCCTAGCTTATCAAGCCGTTTTTTCCCCTCTGCCAACGCCGCAATAATTGCCTGCTTATCGCTGCCTTCGCGAATACGTTCAAGAGCTGCTAATCCTTCCAACCGAACGACAATATCATTTATTTCATAATTAATTTGCTTCGCATAATCTTTTCCCACGGACATTGCTACTTCGTTAACACTCTTAGTCAATGCTTGTTGTGATATGTAATAACTGACCCCCGACAAAACAAAAAAAGAAACGATGAAGAACGTTAAAAAGCTAACTAGAAGCTTTGCCCGAATGCTTGTCAATTGCATGAGTTATAACCTCCATTAGTTTGATTATCCTTGCTGCACTTTAGCTATTATTGGGTGAGGTGCTAGTCGCCAATAAAAGGGCTACTTTATTACAAACATACATTTTTCAACATTTTATTGCATTTTTTTACATTTTTTGCTTCAATTCTTATTAAATCATAGTAAATGCAAAAAAGATACTTTTATTTCGAATTTTCTTATAAATAGGGCTAAGTACCTAAGAATACAGGCAAAATCCTACATAAAGAAGACCCGCTATTGTAGTATAAATACTACAATAGCGGGTCTAAGCAACGTCTGACATCCCTTATTTCACAATAATCTCTGAAAAATGAATAATGGTAACAGTATCTTCCATATAAATCTTCCGTTCATAGACAGTTTCAAATATACGAATTAGCTCTTCCACTGTTGCAATTTCCGGATTTTGATGTTGAAGCTCAGGAGTAGTCAAATCGGCAAATCGCTTAACAATGGTCCTATCAATAAATGCTTCAAAGATTTTCCGCTTTGGGCTGTATTTATTGCCAAAAGTAATCCAGACAATTGAATTCTCAGGGTAGGTTTCCCGTATATCACCTAGGCGAATAGTCGCACTCTTCTGGCGGGAAACTAATAACTTTTCATTATGAGCCGAGAAAAAGTTAAGCGCCAGCATAGCAGTCCTCCTTTCACACAGGAGCAAGCAGCAGAGGTTCGTGAATAAAGACTCCTGTATTTATCTCCGGGGTAGTTTTCATTTAAAAAACACTGATTTAAATACTTCTGTTATGATTTTGGCATATAGACTAACTGTTTCCAGCCCATCCCGCAAATCATCAACTGTATCGGTCAAATCGCTCTGCAGAACACCAACAGCATTGCCGGTCTGATCAACGGCGCGTTTAAGACTTACTGCAAGTTCGCTCACATTAACCAACGTCTTCGGCAGTAAGGTCAGCGTCTCAGAAATATCACTATTATGGATATGTACAATCTCTTTTATATATACCAGCAATCCGAGCAAGCGGTGCAAGACAGCGATTAAGTAAACTCCGCCGATAATGATAACCGTAAATAAGAAGAACAACCCTAAATCATACAATGAAATATACAAACTTTTCCCCTTCTTTGCCATCAAATTTGTTAAATGAGCGGCCGAACATTGCTGCCCGACCGCTCATTGTTTATCTCTAAAGATCTTATAGCTTTACATTTTC
Organism: Anaerospora sp.; assembly: GCF_032013335.1. Classification (NCBI taxonomy): domain Bacteria; kingdom Bacillati; phylum Bacillota; class Negativicutes; order Selenomonadales; family Sporomusaceae; genus Anaerospora; species Anaerospora sp. The sequence goes on from NZ_DALZUO010000008.1 coordinate 44,145, forward strand.
AGTTGCTTTACCTGTTTCAGTTGCACAAAACTCGGCCTTCATTTCTGCTTTTTTGTCTTGCAGCTTTGCTTTGGCTTCTTCAATTTTCTCCTGGGCCTTTTCAACGAACTCTTTTGCTTTTTCCGGTAATTCTCTTGCAGTTACCGCAATATCTTCTCGAGTCTCTTTACCTGACTTAGGCGCTAACAGGACACCGGCGGCCGCTCCGACGGTCACCCCGATGGCAGCACCAATTGCAGTGTTTTTTATTGTCTTTACACGAGCTTTTTTTTCACGGTTTTTTTTACCTTTTTCAATGAGATCAAGAATGGACATATCTGCCACCTCCAGTAAAATTTACCATTTTGTTAATGATAATTATTTTCGACAAATATTGAAAAACTCCTTGTCCAATTTACAATTTTTCTTATTTTTCTTGTAAAAAACAAAGACCGCCAAAGCGGTCTCAGTTTGTTGTAAAACCTCGTTCCCAGGCCGTTGAGAAAGTCCCAGATGCTAGGAAGGCCGAGGAAGCGAGCGAAGACAGTACAGCTTGGGTACGACGAGCGAGCTCCCGCAGGCCTGACAACGCAGATGGGGCTTTATCGACGGCCTGAGACCGCCAAAGCGGTCTATATGATATCCTGCTGCAATCGCCACATCTGATAGAATAAGCCCTCCATTATCAAAAGCTGCTCAAACGTACCTTGCTCAACAATCTGCCCCTGATCAAGCACTATGATCTCATCCATCAGTTGGAGTCCGGTCAGTGTGTGCGTAACCAAAATCGTAGTACGGCCTTTCATCAGGTCAGCAATAACCGCCATCACTTCCTGTGCGGTAACAGCATCAAGTCCGACTGTCGGCTCGTCCAAAATCAAAATCGGAGCATTTTTGAGTAAGGCGCGCGCAATCGATAGGCGCTGACGCTGCCCACCGCTGATTGCCTTACCATTATTGCCTGCCAGGCTTTCATAGCCTTGAGGAAGAGCATGAATAAATTCATGGATCGCGGCATACTGAGCCGCTGCTATCACTTCCTCCTGAACAGCTTCAGGTCTGGCCAAACGAATATTATCGGCAATAGAAGCATGAAACAGGTGCGTCTGCTGACTGACAACAGCGAAATACCGCCGTACAACCTCAGCCGGATACTCCCGCAGTTCGTGCCCCCCTAGCTGAATGCTTCCATTCTTATAATCCCAGAACCGCAGCAGCAGCGAGGTCAGCGTAGTCTTACCCGCACCATTTGCACCGACAATAGCCAATCGTTTACCGGCAGGCAGTGAAATGGAAATATCACGAAGTGCAGGCCGTACTTCGCCGGGATAAGTAAAATCGACATGTGAAAAGGATAGTGCAAAGCTGTCTGGTACCGGTACAGCCGTACTGCTGTCGTGTACAGCCGGCTCACTCCCGGCCAATGCAAACAGCCTTTGAGCCGCTGCTATGCTTTCTGCCAGGTAATAAGCTGCTAAAGGCAGCGGTTGAATGGCTTCAAAACTGGCTTGGATTGCCAGCAGCAGAACTGCCAGGTAGATGCTTTCCAGCCTCCCGGCGGCAACCAGCGGTGCAGTTAGCACCAAGGCTCCCCAGACTGTACTATTCATAATCAAGCTGTTTAAACTCTCCGTCAGAGCCCCAACCATTGCTGTCTTACTTTTCCAATGATTTAATTCACGTTCAATAGCGGCCACCTGCTCTTGCTGCCGCTTGATTTGGCGGAAAGCCGCCAGCTCTGCTATTCCCTCCAGTGTATCGACTACTACTGCTTTCAGCTTGGCTCGCCCTGCTAATAGTGCCGGACTGCTGGCTTTGCCGGACTGACGAACGCAATAAGGAACAACCACTCCAGCCAGAACAAAAGCAGCCACCAGCAGAAGGCTAAGTACCGGCGCAAAGCAGGACAGCCACCAGGCCATGGCGAGAAGAATAACAAGTGCTGCAAGCGGTGGCCCAAGTACCCGCAAGTAAAAATATTGCAATGTATCAATATCTGCCGTCAGACGGCTAAGCAAATCACCGCTTTTGTAGTGTCCAAGCCGTGCGGGAGCAAGCGGTTCCAGGCAGGAGTAAAACCAAACCCGTAACGATGCCAGTATTTGAAAGGTGGCACTATGTGCAATATAGCGCTCTGCATAGCGAAATACTGCCCGGCTGATGCCAAAAAAACGAACACCCGTTATGGCTACAGCCAGTGCAGCCAGCGGAGGATGCAAAGCGGCACTTGCAATCAGCAGCGCTGAAGTTGCCAAAAGGCCAATATTAGCAGTTACCGTCAATATTGTACACAATAGCGCCAATCCCATCGACGGAGCAGCAGGTGCTACTAGCTTTAGCAATTTTTTGATTATCATTGGACACCCCGGAAGGCTGTTACCAGGCGGGAATACACCCCGTCCCGCTTTATCAGCTCATCATGTTTACCTATTTCAGCTACTTGTCCTTGTTCCAGCACAATAATCCGGTCAGCCCGGGATATCGTACTCAAGCGGTGAGCAATAATAATGACCGTTCTACCCTGGAACAGTTTTTCGAGTGCTATGCTGATCACATTCTCACTATAAGGATCAAGACTGGCTGTGGCCTCATCAAGCAGTATGAGAGGAGCATCAAGCAAAAAGGCTCTGGCAATGGCCAGACGCTGACGCTCGCCGCCCGACAAACTGCGCCCCCCTTCGCCTACTATCGTTTGGTAGCCTTGCGGCAATTGTTCAATAAATGCATGAGCTCCCGCTTGCTTAGCCGCTTCAGCTACAGCTTCCCGGCTGTAGCTGCCGCCAAAGGCAATATTGTCTGCTATTGTGCCGGAAAAAAGATGTGGTGCTTGCGGTACATAAGCCACGTGCCGCAGCCAATCCTCACAGCTTAGCTCGTCAAGCAGCCGGTCATTGATCTTAATCGCTCCCGCATTAGGGCGGATAAAGCGCAGCAGCAAGTTTGCAATGGTCGTTTTTCCTGCTCCGCTTTCACCAACCACTGCTACCCGTTCACCAGATCGAATTGCAAATTCTAGTCCCTTCAGCGCCCATTCTCCACTTGTCTGATAGGAATAAGACACGCTGTCAAAAGAGAGGCTAATACTGCTTTGCCGGGGAAACGGTTCTTGAGGCCCCCCCGCAGACAATACAGGGATAGCCAATATGCGATAGATCTGTTCCGCCGCCGCTGCTCCGGCCATCCCGGCATGAAAATGAGTCCCCAATAATCTAAGCGGCAAATAATATTCTGGAGCCAGCAGCAAAACAAAAAACGCCTGCGTAAAGACAAGATCGCCAAACAATAGCTTAAGACCTACCGTGACAGCTACCAATGCCGTACTGATCGTTGCAATCAGCTCCAGCGCAAGCGCAGATAAAAATGCTACCCTCAGAACCTGCAGCGTTGTATCCCGGAAGTCATCAGACATACGGGCAATAACAGCGGCTTGCTCTTTGCTGCGGCCAAATACTTTCAGTGTAGTAAGCCCCTGCAAAACGTCGAGAAAGTGACTACTTAAATAAGACAGCTTCTCCCATTGCTTTTTATTCAGTTTTTCTGCCGCTTTGCCAATTAACACCATAAAAAACGGAATAAGCGGCGCTGTAAGCAAAAGTAAAAGCGCCGCTATCATATCCTGATAAAATACAAACAACAAAATGAAGAGAGGGATTAGCGCTGATGTAATGATTTGGGGCAGATAACGGGCAAAATAAGGCTCAAGATTTTCAATGCCCTCAGTAAGTAAGTTAACCATGCTGCCGCTTGGCTGCCTGCTTACCATCACCGGCCCTAAGGCCAGCAAATGCTGCAGCAGCCGCTGGCGCAACTCTGTCTGAATAGTGAGCGCCAGACGGTGTGCCAGTATATCACCCCACCAGACGACAATTGACCGGCAAAGGATAACCGCTGCCAGTATTGCCAGCCAGTTTGTTATGGCCGATACCGCCGCCCCTTCCAAGAATACAGCATTTATACTCAAAGCAAGATAATAGGCCTGAAGCACTGTCAGCAAGCCGCCGCAGCTGTTAACAGCTGTTATAAGTGCTAACAGGCGGCTCTTGCTGATTGCCTCGGCCAATAATTGTTTATGCAGCATAATAACTCCCGGCAGCCTCTAATATTCAAGATGTTTGGCTGTTACCCGCTTGCGAAAAATCCAATATGTCCAGCCTTGATATACCAGCACTACAGGTACAAATATAAACGCTGCAATACTCATTAACTGTAGCGTATAAGGCGAAGATGCAGCATTCATAATTGTTAGATCCCAGGCCGTATTCAGACTGGATACCATTAAGCGAGGGAAAAGCCCCCAGAAAAAGGCTACAGTAGTCAAAACAACTGTCAGACTGCTGAAAACAAACCCCCAGCCGACCCGCTTCAGCTTAGTCAGAATATAAGACGTGACAAAAGCTGCTATTGCTCCCCAAAGGCTGATACCCGCTCCAGTGCTGGCAAAAAGATCCGTATTTGTGTAAGTAAGACCAACCAGCGCCAGACAGACAACAGCTGTCAGCATTCCGACCCTGAGAGCGGTCTTTCTGGCCCTTTCAGCCAATTCACCGGCAATCTTAAGAGACAGGTACAGCGCACCATGAAAAGTAAAGACCAGAAAAAACGCGATGCCTCCTGTCAGCGTGTACGGGCTGAGCAAATCAAAGAAAGATCCCACATAAATCATATTAGCATTAATGGGAACACCCTTTATTAAATTGCACACCGTAACGCCCCATAAAATGGCTGGCACGGCACTGCCGAAGAAAATACACCAATCCCAGGCATTGCGCCAAGCCGGATGCTCATCTTTGCTGCGGAATTCAAAAGCTACCCCTCTGAGAATCAACGCCACAAGCATAAGAAACAAGGCCAGATAAAAGCCGCTGAACAGCGTGGCATATACATGAGGAAAAGCGGCGAATAAGGCGCCTCCTGCTGTAATCATCCATACTTCATTACCATCCCATACTGGGCCAATAGTATTAATAATCATCCGCCGCTCAGTATCGGTGCGGCCAAGAAAGCGCAGCAATATACCAACACCATAATCAAAGCCTTCCAGAAAAAAGAAGCCAATAAACAGAACAGTTACAAGGATAAACCACAATACGGTTAACTCCATAATGTCGCCCCCTTTGCCACACCAATCTCCGTTGGCCGTTGATCGGCCACTCCTTTTACAATTACTTTTTTAGCAAGATATACTGCTGCCGCTGCTATACCAGCATAAACAAGAGTAAACCCGACCATAGTAGTCCATATCTCGGCAGCTGTTACGTTCGGCGAGACTCCCTGGTAAGTTGTCTGGAGCCCGACTACCAGCCAGGGTTGACGTCCAGCCTCCGCCATATACCAGCCGGTTGCATTAGCTATATAGGAAACAGGCAGCGTCCAAAAAAGTGCTTTCAGTACAAGCGTATTGCCGGTCAATTGATTCCGCCTTACCAGCCACCAGCTTAGCAGACCAATTCCAATCATCCACATACCAGAAATAACCATCAGCCGAAAACTCCAGAATATCGGAGTGACCGGAGGAATGTAATCGCCGGGGCCATATTTTTGGACCATTTGCTGCTGCAAATCTTTTATCCCCTGAATCTTCCCCTGAAAAGAATCATAAACCAGGAAAGAAAGTGCACCGGGTACAGCCAGCTCCATTGCATTACTTTGCTTTTCTTCATTAATGGCTGCAAACAAAGAAAAAGGAGCAGAGTTAGATGTCTCCCACAGCGCTTCCGCAGCGGCCAGCTTCATGGGCTGAACTTTAGCAATGTATCGCGCTTGTAAATGTCCTACACCGGCTACTAAAACAGCACCAATCACCATTAAGGCAACACCGGACTTCAGGGACATATGAAAGAAGTCGACTTGATTTTTCCGCAGCAGCTGCCAGGCACTAATGGCCGCAATAAATGCTCCGGCTGTAGTAAGTCCCGCTAAAACGACATGGGGAAATTGATGAACCACATATCCATTTGTTAGCAGCGCACCAAAATCAGTCATTTCAGCACGGCCATTACGAAGAGCAAAGCCTACAGGATGCTGCATAAAGGAGTTAGCCACTAAAATCCAAAACGCAGATAGATTAGTGCCGAAAGCAACCAGGCAGGCAGCTGTTGCATGCAGCTTTGGAGACAGGCGGTCCCAGCCAAATATCCAGACACCGATAAATGTCGATTCCAGGAAAAAGGCTGTTAATGCTTCCAGAGCCAGGGGGGCACCAAAGATGTCGCCCATAAAACGGGAGTATTCTGACCAGTTCATGCCGAAATGAAATTCCTGGACAATACCAGTAACTACACCCATTGCAAAATTGATTAAAAAAAGCTTACCCCAGAATTGAGCCATCTTCTTATACATTTCATTGCCGGTGCGTACATATATAACTTCCATAATTGCAATAAAGACTGTCAACCCTAAAGTGAGCGGCACAAACAACCAATGATAAGTCGACGTCAGGCCAAACTGCCAGCGCGCTAAAAAGGCTTCACCCATTTGTGTTTTCCCTCCTCATAGTCTTTTAGTACCTTGTCAGATCTAATCCTACCGTTTTAGAACTGACAAGGTATTACCTAAATTAACCGATTACTGTGCACAGCTGGTAACTCCCCCTTTTTTCAAAGCTAGTTCGGCAAAATTTATATTGCCCAATGACATTACCAATTGCTCCTGAACTTTGGCTAAGGCATGATGGACGGGGCATTCGTGCACACAAAAATTGGTGCATGCATCCCGTTCAACCAGGCAGCGGTGTACAGCTACCTGACCTTCAATCGCCTCAATTACTGCGAGCAGCGTAATGCGGGCTGACTTTTGCGCTAAAGCAAAACCGCCGTCTACGCCACGATATGATTTTATGATCCCGGCGGCTGTTAATGACCGCATAATTTTCAATAAAAACCGCTGAGGAACATTCTCTTTTTCCGCCAGCGTCTGGCCATTGACGATTACTCCATGCGGCAGGCAGGATAAATGAAGTACTACCCGAAACGCATAATCAGTAGCTTGATTAAATTGCAACGCCGGCATCCTCCTTCATTAGAAACTATACTATAATGGTATAGTTTTATTTTAATTTTAGCACTGCCTTTTTTCACTGTCAACGCTTTCCAGTCTAAAATACAGGAATACTCAGAAAATTTAAACGGTAAAAATAAGTGTCAGCGGAACCTCCCCCGCCGACACTTATTTTTACCGTTTAAAATGATAGGGCAAAGTGGAAACAACCACGTTTTCCCGTAAAATTAACAACGTTCTGAGTATCCATCCCGTCTGATTATGCAAAAAACGGTGCCACCATTTTTTTGTCTCAAATTCGGGAATGACAATTGTAATATAATCATAAATCGACTTATGCATTTCCAGTTCACTCACATATCCCAACACGGGCTGAACGATAGACCGGTAAGGTGAATACACCACATGCATTTCAATTCCGAGGTTAAAATTGTGCCATTTTTCCTCGAATTTTATCCGTTCCTGTTCATCCGTATAAATGTGCAGGGCAATTACATCGCCTCCCATTGACTGCGCATAACGGAGAGATTCTGCCAACACCCTGGTGATGCCGGAGACAGGCACAATAATCAGGCTTTTTACCGGACCGGCAGCAAGATGTTCGGAAAAGTCCTCAGGTGACAGATATAACTGTTCAGCCGTATTCAGGTAATGTTGATGAATTTTTTTAAAGGTATAAATCATTGCCGGTATAAAAACCATAACCAGCCAAGCTCCATGAAAGAATTTCGTGACCCCGATGATGATAACAACAATCCCGGTTATACAGGCACCAAAGCCATTTATGGCTGTTCGGGAAATCCAGCCTTTCTCCCGCTCTTTCGTCCACTTGATAACCAGGCTTGCCTGGGCAATTGTAAACGACAGAAAAACCCCGATGGCATACAGCGAAATTAAGTGCTCGACGTTTCCATGGAACACAATAATCAGCGCACCGGCAATCAGGCTGAGCAGCAGAATGCCATTGGAATATCCCAGCCGTTCTCCCTTCGCCCCCAGATAGCGGGGTACATAAGAATCCCTTGCCATAATCGATAGAAGCGGCGGTAACCCATTATAGGAAGTATTGGCGGCTAGATAAAGGATAAGCATCGTGGTGATCTGGATGTAGTAGTACCCCCAGCCCCGCCCAAAGACATGCTCTGCAAGCAGTGACAGCATTGTGACATTTTCCCGTGGCAGCAAATGATAATGCATAAACAAAAAGGAAATTCCGAGAATCATTATGCCTAGCAGTGCCGACATGAGATATGTCGTTTTGATGGCATTCGATACCTCTGGCTTGCGAAACATGGGTACACCATTGGAAATTGCCTCCACACCGGTCATAGAGCTGCAGCCATTGGCAAAAGCCCGCAAGGCCAAAATGATAACAGCCCAGTCTGCCTGCTGTTTAACCAGGGACTGAGGAGCAAGTAACGGAGCCTCTCCGGTTAGCGCATTGTATATCCCGGTGCCAATCATCGATACGATGCCGGCAATAAAAAAGTAGGTAGGCCAAACAAAAATGTTGGATGATTCACGAATTCCCCGCAAGTTAACTAGCATTAAGATACCGAAGAGAATGAGTAAATCAATTGTAATTTCTTTACCGATAAGCGCAGGAAACGCGGAAATCAAGGCCTGCGTTCCCGAAGAAATACTAACAGCAACCGTCAGCACATAATCGGCAAACAGCGCGGCTCCCGCAATTAGCGCCCAGCGCTCACCTAAATTTTGCATCGCAATGGAATAAGACCCTCCACCGCCGGGATTCGCCCGGGCAACCTGGGCATAGGACAGGGTAACAACAGCCAAAAGAGCGACTACCGCAATAGAGGCATAGCCAAAATAGCCATAGACCAACAGGCCCGAATATACTAAAGTGACGACAATTTGTTCCGGTCCATAGCCAATTGAAGATAGCGCATCGGAAGAAAAAATCGATAGCGCTTTCCACTTAGGCAGCCGCTCTCCTGCTGCCTCTTCCGTTCGTAAGGGTCTGCCGATTAGAAAGCGATGAATATGACCAAACATGCTCTAACACCTGCTGTTTATTCGCCGTAAGCAACTGACTTAACGGTGATATTTTTGTACTAATTCTGTCAAAGGGGCTATCAGGTTGGCAGCGTAATCGGAACTGCAGCGCCAACGCCAATTTTGGCCGCCGACCGTTCCTGGAAAATTCATGCGCGCCGAAGCATCCAGCGCAAGTAGATCCTGCATGGGAATAATAACTGTTTTGGCCCGTGACTGATAAGCCAATTCGATCATTCGCCAGCATAACTCTTCATTAGTTGGCAATCCGGTTAACCCTAAATATTTGTGTACACAACTTTGGTTATCGCTATTAGCTGCCTCTTCTTCCCGGTACCAGCCCACAGTAGTATTATTGTCATGCGTCCCGGTATATAAAACGGTGTTATACTCGATTCCGAGCGGCTGGTACTGTCCATCCAACCCACAGGTAAAAGAAAAATGCAGTACCTGCATGCCCGGAAAAGAAAAGGCGTTCTTTAAATCAATTACCTGCTGGGTAATTATCCCCAAATCCTCTGCGATAATGTTTACCGTCCCCAGGTATTTTTCAAGCGCAGAAAAGAATGCTGCTCCAGGGCCTTTGACCCAGCGGCCATTAACAGCTGTTTTTTCTTCTGCTCCAATCTCCCAATACGACTCAAAACCGCGAAAATGATCGAGCCGGATCACATCAACCTGATGAAGCAGACAGGCAAATCGTTCCCGCCACCAGCGGTAATCGTCTTGTTCCATTACATTCCAGCGGAAGAGAGGATTACCCCAAAGCTGCCCTGTCTCGGAAAAATAATCGGGGGGAACACCGGCCACCACAAGGGGATTGCCGTCCTCTCCCAGTTCAAAGAGCCGTTGGTTGGACCAGACATCACTCGAGTTATGAGCAACAAAGATCGGCATATCACCGACTATCTGAATGCCTTTTTTGTTTGCATATTGTTTCACAGCCTGCCATTGCCGGTAAAACACATATTGCAAGAAGCAATGAAAGTCAACCTCTTCGAATAGAAACTCCCCATACCGGGCCATAGCAGCTTCTTCCCTGCTTGCCAGGGCAGGGTCCCATTCATTCCAGGGCAAGCCCCCATAATGCCTGCTAGCTGCCATGAATAGTGCATAATCAGGCAGCCACCCCTTATTCTCCAGGCAGAATTCCCGGTACGCAGCTGGTTCAGCCTGCCCCCTGAAAGCAGCAAATGCCTGACGAAACAAGGCCTCTTTTTCGGTCTTCACTTTTTCATAGTCAACAGAATGAGCACTGCTGTCAGCAAATGAAGCAGCCAGCTCAGCAACAGCCGGAGCGGTCAGCAAACCTTCGATAAGCAGCTGCTCAGGCGATAGTAACAGCCAGTTGCCTGCAAAGGCAGATAATGCCGCATATGGTGAGTCCCCGAAGCCAACAGGAGTGAGCGGCAGTATTTGCCACAGCCTCTGTCCTGCTGCACCAAGAAAATCAATAAACCGGTATGCTTCAGGACCAAAGTCCCCAATACCATATGCAGATGGCAATGAAGTAGGATGAAGCAGCACTCCGCTGGTCTTATCACCAGTATATAGTTTTTCAAGGAAAACCTTACTGCCGTACGGTGGAAGTTCTACGGAGCAGATGCCGTCACCCACCGCTACTTCAGCTTCATCATTCATCATATCATAAAGCATGCGGCTCCGGGCCCACCGACTAATGTCAACGGCAGCCATGACAGGATGATCACTGCGGTTAATCAGCACCAGCGCTGAATTATCATCCCGTTCCTGCTGAAAAACATCTCTATTTCCGGATATTACCCGCATATAAGCCAGCACATCATCCTGCACCGCAAGGGGAATCCAGTCACCGGTACGCAATACAGCATGGGCATTGCGCAATTTGGTTAACTGACAAACCCACGTGAGCAGTTCGCGGTCTTCTCTTCCCCAGGGAAAGGCACGCCGGTTTAGCGGATCAGCGTAGCCTTCCAGACCTGCTTCATCACCATAATAAATAGAAGGTACGCCGGGAAATGTCATTTGCCATAATACTGCCGCTTTTAGACGGGCTGATGCCTTTTTGTATTGACTGGGCGTAAGCCGTTTTGCGGCCTGCTGGGCCGTAGTCAGCGGCACCCCAAACTCTTCATCTCCCAGCAGTGTTACTATACGTGGTACATCATGGCTGCCAATCAAATTCATCAACGAATAAAAATGATGCTTAGGATAATTCTCCCGCAGTGACAGCAGGGCCTGCCAGGTATCGCCAGCCGTCTTATTGCCCAGTAGAAAATCAAGTACAATCCTGCGGAAAGGGTAGTTCATGACTGAGTCCAGCTCCCGCCCCAGCAAATAAGGCCTAAGCTTTCCATAGCTTTCTTTGCGGGAAGCATCCTCCCATACTTCACCGATCAGGATCGCTTCCGGATCAAGCTGTTTTAGCTTCCGGCGAAAATTCATAATAAACGCATCAGGCAATTCATCAGCTACATCCAGCCGCCACCCTTTTGCGCCGAGTACGGACCACTGCTCAACTACGCTTCCCTTATCCTCAATAATAAACTGTTGATAGGAGGAATCCAGTTCTTCCACATTTGGTAATGTCTCAATCCCCCACCAGCTTTCATAATCATCAGGCCACCGCTTAAACCGGTACCAGCTGTAATAAGGAGAATTGGTAGATTGGTAAGCACCCACAGCGGGATAAGCACCACTCCGGTTAAAATAAATGCTGTCACTGCCGGTATGACTGAAAACACCGTCAAGAATAACGGCAATTCCTGCCTCTGCGGCCTTGGCACACAGAACCCGGAACAGTTCATTGTCACCAAATTGAGCATCCACAGTTTTATAATCTGCCGTATCGTATTTATGATTACTAGGTGCCTGAAATATGGGGTTGAAATAAATGACACCAATCCCTAATTGCTGCAAATACGGTAATTTCTCAATGACGCCTGCTAAATTTCCGCCAAAAAAGTCATAGGACAAAATACTGCCGGTCTGCATATCACGCACATAAACGGGATTGTTATCCCAGTGCGTATGGAGAACACTACCCTTAGGTGTATGTTCTACCCTCTTATCAGCGTTTCCATTCGCAAAACGATCAACAAAAATCTGATAGATAATTGTATCTTTAAACCAGGCCGGTGTGGACAGGCCTTGCTCATAGACGGTAATTTGATAGGATGGCGGAACATCGAGGCTTATCTGCCCTATACCGCCAAGCTGTTCTTGATTATTTCCATAAAACCATACACGATCAGAACCTTCAACAATAAAATAATACCATATCCATCCCGGCTGTTCAGGTGCCGTAACTGTTGCCTGATAATACAGGTTGCCGTTTTTCACAACAGTCGCAGTCATCGGTATCTTCTCTTCATGATCATTATGCCATAGGCGCAGTGTCACCTGGACAGGCTGACTGCCCGCCGCCACAGCTAACGCTATTACTACTGCACTATGACAAGAAACAGCCCCAAAGGGGCTGCGAAAATCTGGCAACTGTGAATTATGGATGAGCCAATCCTGTTTCATATCATCACCGGCCTATGTATAAGATTAATAGGGCTCACGAATATCTCCAATTACCACTGGATTAGCCTTCCAAATCCCAATTGCATACTCCGAAATAGTACGGTCACTGGAAAACTTTCCTGAATGGGCAATGTTTGACAGACACATTTTGTTCCACCGGTTATTATCACGATAAAGGCTGTCTATCTTTTCCTGGGCTTCTACATAAGCGGCATAATCCTTAAGCACAAAAAACTCATCACTATTGACTAATGAATCATAAAGAACGCGGAATTCTTCGCGCGGTACCGGCAAACTGCCATTGATCAACTGATCCAGCAGTGTCTTAAGCCGCACATCCGACTGGATTAATTCCCACGGCCGGTAGCCGCCTTTTTGATAGTAATCCATTACCTCACCGGCAGTCAGGCCAAAGATAACGATATTATCATCGCCTACTTCTTCATGGATCTCTACATTTGCCCCGTCGAGTGTACCGATTGTGACGGCGCCATTCATCATAAACTTCATGTTACCTGTACCGCTGGCCTCTTTGCTGGCAGTGGAAATCTGCTCGCTTACATCTGCCGCAGGAAAAATCATTTCCGCCAGAGACACGCTGTAGTTCTCAAGAAACAATACTTTTATCTTGCCTTGAATAGCAGGATCATTATTGATAACAGCAGCTAACGTTGTAATCAATTTGATAACCCGCTTTGCCAGATAATACCCGGGCGCCGCCTTCCCGGCAAAAATGAAAGTGCGCGGCACCATTTCCAGGCTAGGATTATCCTTTAAGCGCGAATATAACTCTAAAATACGTAAGGCATTCATCAATTGGCGTTTATACGCATGGATGCGTTTGACATGAACATCAAAAATCGAGCTTCCATCAATTGTAATGCCATATTTATTGTGAATCCAATTGGCAAAGTTCATTTTGTTATTTTCTTTAATTCTATCCAGCTGTTCTAAAAAAGCAGCATCTTCCGAGTAACGCAAAAGCGTACTCAAATACTGAGGATAGTATATCCAGCTGGGACTGATTGAATCAGTAATTAACTGAGCCAGCTCCGGATTGGCCTTAAGCAGCCACCGGCGATGGGTAATACCGTTCGTCTTGTTATTGAACTTATAGGGATAAAAGTGATAGAAATTTTTCATAACATCGCGCTTAAGAATGTTCGTATGGATTTTGGCAACCCCATTAATACTGTAGCTGCCCACCACAGCCAGATGAGCCATATGAACATAATTGTCAGCAATAATTGCCATAGAAGCAATACGCTGCCAATCACCGGGATAGTGATTCCATAGATGGCTGCAAAATTGTTTATTTAGCTCTTCGATAATCATAAATATCCGGGGCAGCAGCGTCTTCATAATATCGACCGGCCACTTTTCCAGGGCCTCGGGCAAAATCGTATGGTTAGTGTAGGCAATAGTATTACGGGTAATTTGCCACGCATCATCCCAGGACAAGCCTTCCTCATCCATCAATATCCGCATTAATTCCGGTATCGCCATTGCCGGATGTGTATCATTAATGTGAATTGTAATCTTTTCGGCAAAATCCATAATCGAGCCTTGTTTTTTCTTAAAACGGCGGATAATGCTCTGCAGCCCGGCAGAAACAAGAAAATATTGCTGTTTTAAACGCAGTACCCGGCCTTCGTAGTGACTATCATCAGGATACAGGATCTCCGATATGGATTCTACCGAGTACTTGTATTCTACCGCTTTTACATAATTCCCCTGGTTGAATGCCAGCAAATCAAAATCCTCTTGCACTGTCTCGGCACTCCATAGTCGTAACGTATTCACCGTACTATTCTGATAGCCGATCACCGGAATATCATAAGGAACGGCCAGTACCGTTTGAAAATGTTCATGATGAAAGATGAGTTTTCCATCTTTTTCTTCGGACCAGACATTCCCGCCAAACTTAACCTGGACTGCTTTATCAAGCTTACGGATTTCCCACATCGTACCGTTCTTCAGCCAGTTATCAGGGTGCTCCACCTGATAGCCATCCAGGATCTTCTGCTCAAAAAGTCCATATTTATACCGGATACCGCAGCCATGGCAAGGCAGCTGCAATGATGCCATGGAATCAAGAAAACAGGCAGCCAAACGACCTAAGCCGCCGTTACCCAGACCGGCATCGGGTTCCTCGTTCTCCAGCTGGTTTAAATCGATCCCCATTTCCACTAACCATTTCTCCCACTCGGCGCGAACCCCAATATTGAGAAGGTTAGCTCCAAGCAGCCGTCCAAGAAGAAACTCTATCGAAAAATAATAAACTTGTTTTTCCCCTTTACTTTCATAGTGCTTATTCGTTTCAACCCAGGCATTGCTGATATAATCTCTTACCATTCCCGCTAAAGCCGTATATTTGTCCTGCGGGGAAGCTTCTTCAAGGCTCTTGCCGTGCATTGTCTGTAATTGGTAGAGAAAGGCTGCCCGAAAGGCTTGCCTGTCAGTAAACATAAACTCCCCCCATTATAAGCAGCATTAAGTTATTCTGTGGCTATTAGGTCCTAAAGTTTAGTTTTGTCTACTTCAAACAAGCTGTTGATAAAGCTCGTGATACTGCTGGGCTGACTGGCACCAGCTATAATCACTGCGCATGGCATTTCTAACAATCCGTTCCCAAATATCCGTTTGCGGATAAATGGCAAGGGCCCGCTGCAAGGTATGCAGCATATCATGAGCGTTATAATTAGCAAACGTAAAACCATTTCCTTCGCCAGTATATTCATTGTAAGGCTGAACGGTGTCTTTGAGGCCGCCCGTCTCCCTTACAACTGGCAAGGTACCGTACCGGAGCGCTATAAGCTGACCAATACCACAAGGCTCAAAGCAAGAGGGCATGAGAAAAACATCTGCTCCAGCATAGATTTTATGCGCCAAATCCTCACCAAAGAAAATATTGGCGGATACTTTATCAGGATAACGGTGAGCCGCCAGGCGGAACATGCCTTCGTAGCGCTCCTCTCCTGTACCAAGCACAATCAATTGTATATCTGACGCCAGCATTTCTTCTATTACATGAGCTACCAAGTCAAGGCCCTTCGCCGCCACCAGTCTGGATATGATCGCTACTACCGGCACATCGCTCCGCACCGGCAGCCCCACATGCTCCTGCAGCTTCATTTTATTTTTGCATTTACGGCCAATTGACCGCCAGGTATATGGAACGGCAATGCAATCATCAATGCGCGGATTGTACACATCATAATCCAGCCCATTAACAATGCCGTATAGATCTTTGCTGCGGTCGCGCAGCAGGCCATCAAGCTTTTCTCCAAAATATGGCGTTTGTATCTCTTGGGCGTAAGTAGGACTCACGGTAGTTAAGCGATCAGCATACACCAAGCCGCCCTTCATATAGTTAACGGAACCGAAAAACTCCAGTTTATCCTCCGCAAAATAGTCATTGCCTAAACTAAGCAGATCGCCAAGTACTTCCCTTGCAAAAACTCCCTGATATAGAAGGTTGTGAATGGTAAGCACGGTGCGCAGATCAGGATATGCATGCCGGTAGTGAGCAGCAAGCATCACCGGAATAGCCGCTGCGTGCCAATCATGGCAATGCAGAATATCAGGCGCAAACCCGATATGAGGAAGCACTTCCAGCACAGCACGGCAGAAATAAGCAAATCGTTCACCATCATCGAAATGCCCGTACAGCCCTTTGCGCTTAAAGTAATATTCATTGTCAACAAAGTAAAAGGTGATTCCCTGATACTCCATTTTCTCAATCCCGCAATACTGACGGCGCCAGCCAACCGGTACCTCCATGGTATGTACAGGTACCATTATTTCCCGGTAATGACTGGGTATTTCACTGTATTTTGGCAGGATAACCCGGGCATCAACGCCTTCCTTAACAAGCTCTTTCGGCAATGAACCGATAACATCGGCCAGGCCGCCTGTCTTGATAAACGGAACTGCTTCGGCAGCGACAAACAGTACTTTGAGCATCACTATATCACCATCCCTTTCTCTATAACAAGCAGATAGTTTCGATCTCCTTTCAAGCTGCGGCCAGCAGTAATATGAACGTCTTTATCACAAATAACACTGTCAAGCATCGCATCCTCATCGATTTCACCTTTTTGCATAATGATGCTGTCTTTAATATAAGCCCCCTTATGCACCTTTACTCCCCGGAAAATGATGCTGTTCTCCACCCTGCCTTCAATGATGCAGCCGTTAGCAATAAGGGAATTGGCAACTTGAGCTGTCTGACGATAGTTAGTGGGAGCCTCATCCTTTACCTTGGTATAAATGGGATCGCTTTTGGCAAACAACTCCTGCCACACCTGAGGATCAAGCAAATTCATATTATGCTTAAAGTAACTCTGGATGGAGTTAATCTTAGCAACATATTGGCGATGAGGAAAACCGCTGATTTTTAATCGGCTAATATTTTTAATGATTCCATCTTTAACAAAATCAAATTCACCCCGGGACACGCAGTTCTCCACGATTTCAATTAAACGCTCTTTAGACATAATATACATTTCCAGCGAAATGTCACTGCAGGTTGTTTTTCCGGGATTGACCTCCATATCAACGATCCGGCTGCCATCAAGCCGGACAGCCGTTGCCCGTGGAAAATCTCCGGCGCACTCTGCTTCAGGCTTATAAATAACTGTGATATCCGCTTGCTGGTCCAAATGAAATTGAAAGGCCGGACAAAAATTCATATTGCAGACCATATGACTGCCCGCAATCAGGACATATTGCTGGGCACTGCGCTTAATATAGTCCAAATGATTATAAAAATGCTGCATATCCCCTTTATAAATGCCCATAGCGTAATGAGCATGGGTGGGTGGCAAAATAAACAGCCCATCTCTTTTGCGAGCGAGATCCCACTCTTTGCCGGAGCGAAGATGATCCATTAAAGAGCGATATTTGTTGGGAACTAAAATCCCCACATTATATATGCCCGAATTGACCATATTCGAGAGGATAAAGTCAATCAGCCGGTATCTGCCGGCAAAAGGCACGGCGGCCAGACTGCGGTGACGGGTAACTTCCTTTAGGAACTCTTCATTTTCATGTAAGTTAATAAGACCAAGAACATTTTTCATCTGCATCCTGCCCTCCTTTTACTCGACTACAGCACTTCTGGGGACTTGTGTATTCGCTGTGACAAAAGCACCTTCACCAATAACAGTAATACCTACACTTTCCCCCTGGCAGCCTACCTCACAGGCTTGCTCCAGCACAGCTTCATGACCGATAATCGTCCGTTCTACCCGGCAATTTTTACCGACAATCACTCCGGGCATCAGGACGGAGTCACGAATAATGGCCCCTTCCCCGATCTGTACGCCTGGGAAAAGAACGGACCTGTCAACTTCACCAAAAATCTGGCAGCCTTCACTAACCAGTGAGCAGCGCACCTGGGCGGAAGCGGCAATATAATGAGGAGGCTGCGTGGGATTAACGGAATAAATGCGCCAATTATAATCATGAAGATTGAGCCCTGGCTCATCTTTCAGCAGATCCATGTTTGCTTCCCACAAGCTTTCTACCGTCCCTACATCCCGCCAATATCCCCGGAAGGGATATGCGAAAAGCCGCTGATCTCCTTTAAGCATTTTGGGTATAACATTTTTGCCGAAATCATGACTGGAACCTTTATCCTGCTCATCTTCTTCCATATATTTTTTTAGCAGGCTCCAGTTAAATATATATACACCCATGGAAGCCAGATTACTCTTCGGTTTCTTTGGTTTTTCCTCAAACTCTATAATATGCTGCTCTGCATTTGTATTCATAATGCCATAGCGGCTCGCTTCCTCCCAGGGAACCTCTATTACCGCAATGGTAGCATCTGCAGCCTTTTGCTTATGAAACTCCAGCATCTGGCAGTAGTCCATTTTGTAAATATGATCACCTGACAGGATCAGTACATATTCCGGATTAAACTGGTCAATAAAGTTAGCATTTTGATGAATGGCATTTGCGGTACCTTTGTACCATTCACCACCACGCGCTTTCACAAATGGCGGCAGAACAAAAACGCCTCCTGTTTTCCGGTCCAAATCCCAGGCACTGCCGATTCCCAGATAATTATGCAGGGCAAACGGCTGATATTGCGTCAGCACACCAACGGTGTCCAAGCCCGAGTTATGGCAATTACTGAGTGGAAAGTCAATTATGCGGTATTTACCACCAAAGGGAACGGCTGGTTTTGCCAGACTTTTAGTTAGTACCCCCAGCCGGCTGCCTTGGCCACCGGCCAGAATCATGGCTACACATTCTTTTTTCATCATATTTTTCACACCCTCCCTCACTACAATCATTCACTATCCAGTTCGGCTTTCCACTGCAAATAAATACAGGCTAGCGGCGGCAGCTTTAATTCCAGAGAATATGGCTGATTATGCCATACATTAGGTTGCGTGAATACATCTTCATTGAGTTGGCCTGAACCACCGTACTTGCCAGCATCACTATTCAACATTTCGCCATACCGGCCTGGTCTAGGCACGCCAATCCGGTAATTATAGCGAACTACCGGCGTAAAATTAGCTATAACAAGGATAAAATTTCCCTGTTCATCGGTACGCCTAAAACTAATGACACTTTGTCTATAATCGTGGCAGTCAATCCACGTAAAACCCTGCCAGTCATGATCCAGCTGCCACAAGGGCATTTGGCTGCGGTATAAATGATTGAGATTTTGTACATAATCTTTTAGTTTTCCATGCATCTCGTAGTCAAGAAGCTGCCAGTCCAACGCTTGTGCTTCATTCCATTCGATGAACTGTCCAAATTCTCCACCCATAAACAGTAGTTTTTTACCTGGATGAGCCATCCAATACCCATAGAAGGCTCTTAAGGTTGCGAACTTCTGCCAATAATCACCGGGCATTTTATCAAGCAATGATTTTTTTCCATGTACGACTTCATCGTGCGACAAAGGCAGGACAAAGTTTTCCGAAAAAGCGTACATGAGGGAAAATGTGAGCAAATGGTGCTCGAACTGGCGATGGATAGGATCAAGTGACATATAGCGCAGGGTATCATTCATCCAGCCCATATTCCACTTGTAATTAAAGCCCAGACCACCCAGATAGACAGGTTTGGTGACTAACGGCCAGGAAGTTGATTCCTCAGCCATTACCAGCGCCTGGGGAAATTCGGCAAATACTGCTTCGTTCAATTGTCGAATAAACGTGATTGCCTCCACATTTTCTCTGCCGCCATGCTCATTCGGCGACCATTGTCCCGCTTCCTTGCCATAGTCGAGATACAGCATACTGGCAACAGCATCCACCCGCAACCCATCAACATGGTAAATCTGCATCCAAAATAATGCATTGGAGATAAGAAAGCTGCGCACTTCAGGAGTGCTATAATCAAAGTTCAATGTTCCCCAGCCATAGTTTTCTGCCCGGTCCGTTTGCCAGTGCTCATATAATGGAGTGCCGTCAAATTGGCGCAGCCCGTGATCATCTTTGCAAAAATGGCCCGGCACCCAATCCATTATGACGCCAATTTCCTGTTGATGGCAGCAGTCTATTAAATACATCAAATCCGCCGGATTACCATAGCGGCTCGTTGCCGCATAGTAACCGGTTGCCTGATATCCCCAGGATGCATCCAGTGGATGCTCAGCAAGCGGCAATAGCTCGATGTGCGTATATCCCATAGACACAACATAAGGAACTAATTCATCTGCCAGCTGCCGGTAAGTAAAAAAAGAGCCGTCCCTGTTGCGCTGCCACGAACCGGCGTGAACTTCATAAATAACCAGCGGCCTTCGATAGCTGACAGCTCGGTCTTGCCTGTACCAGGCCTCATCCCCCCACTGGTAGTTGCCAATGCTGGCCACTTTCGAGGCAGTTCCGGGCCTGATTTCTGCAGCAACAGCATAAGGATCGGCCTTTATTAGTATTCGTCCCTCTGTAGTGTGTACTTCATATTTATAAAGCGCTCCCTCACATACATCCGGTACAAACAACGTCCATATTCCCGATTCATTCGTCCGCTTTAGGCAGTGCGCTTGCCCCTGCCAATTATTAAATTCGCCGATTACCCGAACAGCCGATGCGTTGGGGGCCCACACAGTAAACTGTACGCCTTGCTTGTTTGCTACGCACCGGATTTGGGCTCCCATAAAGCGATAACTATGGAAGTGTCGTCCTTCGTGAAATAGATACAGGTCAAAATCACTGGCTTCATTGCTTGTCATAGCCATGTTCACGTCCCTTACCTAAATATATCGCTTATTACTGGAAAAATTCGCCGCTTCAATGATAAAAGTCCTTGTTTTTATATTCACTTATTTATAAATTTTCTAACAAAAAGGTTCTTACCTGCAAAGCTATGCATAGGATAATACAGGTTCTACAATTCCTTCAATAATTGGAAATTTTCTTCCAATTATTAAGCGAACGTGATAGAATAACGTTAGTCATGCTGCGGTAATTCCTCAACCTGTACCCGAGGTGAATAGCCATGTCTCCCCAAAGTATCGTAAACTTACAGCAAGCCGACAATTGTGTGGATATGAACAGCTCTCAGCTGACAGCCAGCCTCAATCACTTGGATTGTGCACTTTTGCTGGAAGACAGCAAGCACAATGTGCTGTTTATTAACGATTCCTTTTATCATATGTGGCATTTACCCGCGGCAGACAGACTGCATGGAATAAACGGCAGCGAACTGATCAACCGGCTCCTGCCATTGGCAGGTAACAAAAAGAGCTTTAGCAGCCGCTTAACGAAAGTCAGCTGCCGGCGCACGAAAGCAACAAATTTAGAATATCAGCTGACTGACGGACGCATCCTTACCTGTAACTATATGCCCGTCTTTATTAAAAATGAATTTTACGGACATTTATGGCAGATAACTGATATTACCGCGCAAAGACAAATAGATACGATACTCACTCAACAACAGCAGCTACTAGAGTTATTCTTTTCCCAATCGCTGGATGGCTGTTTTTTTATGACCCTCGACAAGCCCATAAAGTGGGATGATACAATAGATAAGGACGCTGCACTAGATTATGTCATGCACCATGAACGGCTTACACGCATTAATCCGGCTTTAGCAGCGCAGTATAAAACTACCTATGACGAGTTAATCGGAAAAACACCTGCTGATTTATTCAAAAACAACCTTGATTACGCAAAATCAACCTGGCGCCGTTTTTTCGATGCCGGCCGCCTTCGTATTGATATGCAACATAGCCTTTCAGCCAGTACGGAGCTATGGATTGAAGGAGATTATATCTGCCTGTATGATGATGCCGGGTATATTACCGGACATTTTGGTATTCAGCGGGATATAACAAGTCATAAAATGGCTGAAGAGCGTATCCGCTATCAGGCGCATCATGATTCGCTCACCAATCTGCCAAATAGGCTGCTTTTCTGGGATCGACTAAATATTGCCCTGTCACAGGCAGAACGGGAAGAAACCATGATGGCCCTCTTATTTCTGGACTGCTATCAATTCAAGCAGGTAAATGATAATTTTGGCCATGCCAATGGTGACCGTATGCTGCAAGTATTAGCTGCACGGCTGTTGGAGAATGTTCGCAAAGGTGATACGGTAGCCCGTTTGGGCGGTGATGAATTCGTCATTATTCTGCCTCGTATCCGCAGTTACGATGAAGCACAACTGGTCTCACAACGGATATTGGAAGCCTTCCGCTGTCCTGTGCAAATCGACAATAATGTTGTAGAAGTAGGTGCGAGTATCGGCATCAGTGTATATCCTTTTGATGCCAATACTGCTGAAGAACTACTGCTATCTGCCGACAAAGCGATGTACCAGGCTAAATCTGACGGGTCTCATGCTTACCGTTTTTATGCATTACCAGTAGAAAAAAATCCTCAAACTATCATATAATGCTGAAAAAGGCCGTAAATCATTTATTCATAAAATGATTTACGGCCTTTCTTTGGAACAGACGCAATGGCGAATTTTATCGAATTTTTAAGAATATTGGGAGGATTTCGTTTTATTTCACAGAATAATTATTATAAGAACCTTGCAAACGTTTTCATGAAACATTGTTATCGGGAGGATTTAAATTTTGATGATGAATGACGCCATTGATCCCGCTTTACAGAAACTGATTGATTGTGCTCCGTTATTACCCAATTTATTACTTGATGATGCCGGCATCTGCATTACCGACAGAGAAAAAATCATCTATTATCTGCCGGGTAAAACCTTAAACCTGCATCATACCATTGGGGAGCCGGTAAAAAAAGGCCTGCCTATCGACCGCTGTATGCAAGAAAGAAGACGTTTTTTTTCAAAGGTTGACAAAGAAAAATTCGGTCAGGCTTTTATGGCATTGGCTTGTCCGGTAACAGGTGAAAGCGGCCAGGTAGTCGGGGCCATCAGTGTATCACAATCCATTGAGCGTTATGAGGCGTTGTCAGCTATGGCTCTCAGTTTAAATACCGCCGTTCACTCCCTTACCAATACCACTCAGGAAATATCAGCCCAAACCCAAGAACTGGCTTCCATTGTAACAAGTGTTGCCCATACCGCGAAGGAATCACAAGCCCGCGCAAATGAAACCGATCAGGTTTTAGACATGATTCGCAATATCTCGGTCCAAACCAACTTGCTTGGCTTAAACGCTGCAATAGAAGCTGCCAGGGTTGGCGAGCAGGGCCGTGGTTTTGGCGTCGTTGCCGAGGAGATAAGAAAGCTTGCCAGTTACAGTGCTGAATCCATTGGTAAAATTGATTCCATTATCAAAACAATCCGCCGCGATAATGACCAAACCTGTACACAAATCACCAATGT
The DNA here is from genome assembly GCF_032013335.1 of Anaerospora sp. NCBI lineage: Bacteria > Bacillati > Bacillota > Negativicutes > Selenomonadales > Sporomusaceae > Anaerospora > Anaerospora sp. The sequence continues at coordinate 67,425 of NZ_DALZUO010000008.1, forward strand.
TAATACCATAATCGGACAAATTGTAGATGCCACCCAGGAAATCGCCGGCACAACACAGGCAACTAATCATATGGCTGCTGAGCTAACTATGATGGCAAAAAAGATCACCGAGAATTAAATCACTGACACCGGCCAGGTATCCTGGCCATTTTTTATTGGCTGCAGAGTTACTTTTAAGGACAACTCAGCGTTTTACTCTTTATAGAAGAAAAATTTTTATAATAGGAGGTATTGCAATGAGAAAACAACTTGCTGCCGCTATTGCAATTACTTTGTTGGCTGTCCCCATGGCGCTTTCCTGGGCCGCATCTAACGGGTCGAATAAAACCGTACCGCTCGCAGACTTACCGGCCAATACTTACTTGCTTGACAGCATAACTGCGGATGTAACCGGTGATGGCATCATCGATTCCATTGTGCTTGGCGGCCACAAAGATAAAGCAGAAGACCATTACTCGAAAAAAATGATCCTTGTCGTTCGCGACGGAAAATCCGGTCAGACTCAGTCAGTGGATCTTGACATGGGCGGCTATGAAGGCAAGCTATTTGCCGGTGACTTTACAGGTGACCACGTAGCTGATGTTATGATCTCAGCACCCACCGGTGGAAGCGGGGGGATCGTGGACAACCGCATTGCCACCTTCACCGGCAGCAGTCCGGCCCTCATTTTTACCAGTGACAACAATAAAGGCGCTAACTTTACCGGAAAATTTCTAGATGGCTACAAAACAGAAATTATCAATACAGATACAGGCAAATCAATCATTATTGATAATGGCCGTAACCGTGCCGACTATGTGCGGCTGGGGATTTATGATGAAAAAGGCAATGTTCTTAAGGAGCAGCGGCCCTGGCATTATCCCTTTTCGCTGCTTGAGCCGACTGACAGCAACCGGGACGGCATCTATGAGTTAAAAGGATATCAGCGTATTGTTGGCGCATACAATGCTGATCCTATTGCAGAAGTTGAAACCTTATGGAAATACCAGGATTCTGCCTGGCAAGTGCGTAAAATCAAAATTGCTACTAATTTACTAAATGATCCGCTGCCGCCTGCCGCGGCTCCGGCCTCCACTATTAAGCGCCAATATATCCATACGGAAAATACCGATATTTATTATCCTCAGTTTGAGCAATTGGAAAGTATGCTTGCCCAAGGTGTACTAAACAATCAATTAGAGGAAGCTGCTCTCAAGTACAGCAGCCAGGTAGGAGCCGCAAGCCGGATAGCAATCGATTATGAAGTGACCCGTCACACTAAAGGATTAGTCAGCGTAATTTTCAAGGGACGACAGCAAGGTGACGGACAGCAGGAACTTCTTTCTTCTTTGAATTTCGATCTGAAATCACGCCAACCCATTGTCGCCAAGAATCTAGTTAAAAATGACGATACCGCTCATCAGGCGTTGACGACTTTGCTGCAGCAAGCGGCTGCCAATAACCCTGCCGTCACGAAACTGCCTGTATTTGATGAGTGGATGGGCATTTACTTCACTCAATCAGACATTGTTTTTTACTATCTTGAAAATGACCATGCCACAAACTATGTAAAGATTGCCGTTCCGTTAGAGAAAGCTGCGCCTTATTTAAATGAAATAATTGAACTCAAGTAAATAAGCAAAAGAGGCAGTCAATTGACTGCCTCTTTTGCTTGTGCGCCTTCTTTATTTTTGATCCGGCTTTGGTGCATAGCCCAATCCTGCAGCTTAGGTATGAAAGAGGCCGCAAGTTCAGTGGCGGTTGTACCCGCAATCGCCGCCTGCTGAGCTGTAACCGTAAGTACGATAATATCGTCATAATATACCCTGACATTATCTCCGTCCCTATCCAAAACAAACCAATCAGGCCTGACTTGCGGATTTTGGGCAACGCGATACAGTGCCCCAGCCAGTTTATAGGCATAAGACTCTGATTTTCGTTCACCGCTCAGTGCAGCAAAAGAGTCAAACGTCCATTCCCCATCAACCAGGCGGACTGACTGTCCGTCAGTTACAACCTGAGGATGGATATTGCTTTTCTGTATGTAGCCCTTCAGCCGCTTAATTCTAACCTCCGGCTCAGGGTGAGAGGCAAACATGCCAAAATCTGATCCGCCACTTACTTCAGCCAGTCTTTGCATCCCCATCAGCATGCTGTACGGATTAAACCCAGCCTTAAGGGTCAGCGTATAACCATGATGATCGGCTTCTTCCTCAGCCTCCCGGCTATTGCGGGCCATTAGTGCCTGCTGGAGGACACTCTGCAGCGGCAGTCCTCTGTCACCAAGCAAAATTAACATTAGCAAGGTCATTCCCATGTTTTTTTCCATTTGCTTAATGGAATGACGCTTGACGATATGTCCAATTTCATGGCCTATAACTCCAGCCAGTTCATCATCATTCATAAAATCCACCAGGCCTTTGAATACGTACACCGGGCCGCCTGGCAAGGCCAGTGCATTGACTTCGTTCACATTAAGCACTTTAAAGGTATAAGGCAAATCAGGTCTGTCTGAAAAAGCAGCCAGGGCTCGCCCCAGTCGCTCCACCCGCTCCTGAACTGCAGCATCCTCAACAAGCTTATATTCATTTTCAAGCGCTTTGCCAACCTTCTTACCTATCTCAATTTCGTCATTTACACTATATGCCTGAGCAACAGGCAATGCAAACGCCGATGTCATAAAAGTAATGCAAAGAATAATAGCCAGCAGGCGGCGGAACTTATGCAGCATCATGGTTCGTTCACTCCAAGTAATCATAATTACATCACTGTCTCTTTGCGTATATTCGCGCTGTTGATCTGCTATTCCTTTCCAGCATGCGCTACATACAACAGCCAATGTTTGGGAATATTAGGTATTGGCCAATACCACCATAATAAGGAGAGTTAGGATGAACAGTCAACGTATTCTGCTTGCCGGAGGGCTGCTGTTATTTTTATTAAGCGCCTTTACCGGCCTATATTATGATCTCGTTCTGCGGCCTGCGCAGCATACTGCCGCATCGTATACGCTGGACATGGCTCTCAATATGGCAACAAAAGGTGATCCGGCTATGGCCGCTGCTTTTGCCGGTGAATTTGCTTCCTTAAGTCTCCTTCAGGAAATTCACGCCCGTTTACCTCTCCACCTGGCTTTTGCCGGTGCAGCGGCGATTGCCCCCGTCTGGATTGTAGCAAAATTAGATATCAGCGAACGAATGAAGAGAATGCTAGCCTTGCTCATCGTTGGCGGCGGATTGCTGTTAGGTGCAGGCGACATTCTGCAAAGTATGGGCCATGCTTTGCCAGGGCGCTATGTAGTGTTTGGCGGATATGCATGGATAGCGCTCGGGCTTGGCGCCTATTCCCTGTACGCCGGTCTTTTTATTTGGCTTAACACGGAACCGAAAGCCAAAAGGAGATAACTTTTAAATTACATATCAAATATTCTCAATTTATGACCCCTTAGAAAGCTGCTTCATATACTAATGTAAGAGAGCACGCCGGAAAAGGGGGTTTTTATTTTGCAGCAGCTTGAAAAAGATTTCTGGCGCAGTTTGCTTTGGGCCTGTGGCGGCTTTTTATTTATTGGCTCCATACTATCTCAATTTTATGTTGTTCATAGCGCAGACCACTATTTATATATTCACACGGTCCTAGAGTTTATTTCCGTCTTTGTCTCCTTTGCTGTCTTTACAATGGCCTGGCTGACACGCGACGGCCTTGAGGATCGGCAGGGGCGCTTTATTCTCTGTCTGGGCTTAGGGTTCTTTGCCGTAGGCATTCTTGACTTCCTCCATGCAATGGCTTATGATGGCATGCCTGTTCTGCTAACACCCGGCTCAGAACAAAAAGCGTCCTTTTTATGGCTGTATGGCCGTTATGTGGGTGCTCTCACTTTTCTGGCAGCAATATTTCTGCTGGAGAAGGAAAGATTACCGCTTGTCCGTTCAGCAATTGCCGGTTTATTCTTCGTAATCAGCATCGCAGCCCTGGCACTGGTGCTATCCACCTACTACCTTTATTTGATCCCGCCCTTATTTACCGAGCAATATGGGCTTACCAGCTTAAAAATTAAGCTTGAGTATGGCGTTATCGCCCTTTACCTGCTGAGCTTCAAACTATTATGGAACCGTCGCGGCTCAATTCAGGAAACGATCTCTTCCCAGCTTATCTGGTATCTAGTTTTTAGTATTTTTTCGGAAGCAGCCTTTATTTCTTATGCAAGTGTCTACGACACCTTTAATATGGCTGGTTCCATCTATAAAGCAATTGCCTACTATTTTCTCTTTCGCGCCGTTTATTTTTCCGGATTAGTTGACTATTTCTATACATTGAGCGAAATGGCTAAAATGAGCGCAGAGTTTTTGAATGATGATATCACCCTGGAGACCATGCTCAATGTTCAGATGAGCAAATTAAGAAAGCTTATGCCGCAGGCCGAGCGGATCAGCGTATATTTAAAAAAGCCGTGTGACTGCTACCGGGCTGTTTATGTTTGGGGCCGCTACAGTGATTTGCTTTACCAGGGCCGGGAAGTTCATTTTGTTAATATAGAAGAGAAACTTGGCTGCCAATTGACACTTATTCCCCATCCCCAAAAGCTTCCCGGACAAATCGGTACTGATGCCTATACACCTGAGATAGGAGTGGCTTTCCTTGCTGCTCACCAAATGCTATACGTGCCGCTTATGGCTAAAGGCACTTACTTGGGCTACATTTTCATTTATACCTTCAGCCGTACTCGCAGCTTTAGTCATGAAGACCTGGAGAAGTCTGCAGTCTTTCAAAAGTTTGCTGCTCTTGCCATTGCTCAGGCGATCAACCGGGAGGCTGTCACCCGCCTTTCCTACCAGGATACGCTGACAGGACTGCCCAACCGGCGCCGTTTTTTTGAAGAATTAAGCAAGATTAAATATGATGCCGATCAATATGACATCCCTTTCACCGTCATTTACCTGGATATGAACAACTTAAAGTTCATTAACGACAATATTGGTCATCACGCCGGCGACAGCGCCTTAAAGCGGATTGGCGAAGAGCTCAGCCTGGTAGCGCGGCAAAGTGATGTACCGGCGCGCCTGGGTGGCGATGAGTTTGCCATTATCTTCCGCCATACCGGCTTGGCAGATGGCTGCCAGATCATTGAAAATCTCCGGCACCGTTTTAGTGCCTTACCGGTAAACGGCGAAAACTATACTGTCTCTCTGGCCGTGGGCGGAGCTTGTTATCCGGAAGAAGCCGATAATGAAGAGCAGCTCTTAAAACTGGCCGATGACCGTATGTACGAAGCGAAACGGATTATGAAACAACAGCAGAAATAAAGGTAAAGACTGCAATTGGCAGTCTTTACCTTTATTTTATGACTACTATTGAATAATGATTATTGATAGCTTACAATTAAAGAAAAAAGGGACGGGATATTATGCATTATGTAACGCGTAAAGCACTTATTGCAATATTTGTCGCCGCATCAGGCTTATCGGCACTCGTCTGGCTGCAGCCTTTTCTGCCCACTGCCTTTAGTGACGGAAACTATTTAGGCATCCACTCCTTTTTAGAATTAATCTCGATCATCGTCTCCTTTTCGCTGTTCAATATCGTCTGGATCAGCAGAGATGCCCTGGAAGGCAGTCTCGGACAATCGCTGATCATTGTCGGAATTTCCTTTTTTGCCGTAGGATCAATGGATCTATTGCATGTATTTACCTATCAAAATGCCGCCGACTATCCCAGTACCTATTCCCAGATGAAATCTGTCTTTCTTTGCCTATATGCCCGTTACCTGTCGGTTGCGGCAGTTGCAGCCATGCTGATCTGGCCCAGCCGGTTAAGTATAGACAACAATAAATTGGCCAAAATTGCACTGTCCACTGCCATTGCCGCTATCGTTCTGGCCCTGGCCGTAACGTATTACTGGCCCGCAGCGTGGCGGCCGCAAAACCCGCCGCTGCTCAAAAGCTCCATGGAACTGCTGCTCATTCTTTTGTATATTGTCACCCTTGGACTGGTCCGTGCCAGGAGCAGCACCTTGAAAGACAGTGTGGCAGGAAAAATTGCTTATTTTCTTATCTTCTCCCTTTGTTCTCAAGCCTCGTTCACATTTTTCAACAGCGAGGTTGTTACGTACAGCTTATTAGGCCACATTTATAAATTTATTTCGTTTCTTTTCCTCTATCAGGCCGTTTATTTATCAGGCGTATTTAATCATTTCTACAACCTAAGTGAAATGGCCAAAATGAGCGCTGAATTGCTGAAAGAATCGATTTCACTCAAGCCGATTATGGAAATTCAGACCAAAAAACTAAAACAGATCCTGCCTAAGGCAGAAAGAATATCGTTTTATACTACCGGGAAAGATCCGAATCACTTTTTACCGAGCTATCAATGGGGAAAATACGGTGAAATCTTTTCGCATAGCGAAGGGATCTACATTAAAAATTTTCAGAAGCTGTTTGGTCAAAAGGTCGCCATTTACAATTCTCCCATTGATTTGCTGCTGAACAACTTATCCGGCGACTATTCTCTCCAGCTTGTTCCCTTATTCAAAGAAGCTAAGCAAGTCCTCTATTTGCCATTAGCAGTGGAAGGACGGTTTTATGGCTTTATCATGGTGTACATCTTCTGCCAAGTGAACAGCTTCGATGAGGACGACATGGAAAGGGCCGAACTGTTTCAGACTTTTGCCGCATTAGCTGTTGCCCAGATGCGGCATCAAGAGCTGGTTACCAAGCTTTCCTATGAAGATGGTATGACAGGCCTGCCCAACCGGCGCCGCTTTTTTGAGGAAATTGAAAAAGCCGTCTATGCCTATGACCGGTACAAAACCCCTTTTACCGTTATTTATCTGGACATGAACAATTTAAAATATATTAATGATACCTTTGGCCATGATGCCGGGGATGAAGCGCTGCTCACCATTGCTGCCTATTTGAAGAAAGCAACGCGCCAAAGCGATCTGCCTGCCCGTCTGGGCGGGGATGAATTTGCCATACTCTACCCCTACATGGATCATAAAGGTGCACAAACCAAAATTGCCGAGCTGAAACTGCTCTTCGCCAATCTTCAGCTAAAGCAGGCAGACGCAGCCTTTTCTCTGGCGGTAGGCGGTGCCAGTTATCCTGACGAAGCCACCGACGCTGATACGCTGCTCAGCTTGGCAGACGACCGCATGTATAAGCACAAAAGAGAAATGAAAAGCGTCATTGAACGCACTGCAGGATAATCATCCGCAACCAATAGGTGGCATTATGCCGCCTATTTTTTGTATCCGATTAAAGGTTGTATCTTTTCAGCTTGCGATAGAGCGTGGCAATCCCCATTCCTAAGTGGGCTGCCGCCTGTTTTTTCCCCTCAACAGTAAACCCGAAAAGCTGCAAAGCCGCAGCAATTGCCTGACGCTCAAGCTCCTCGGCAGGAGAGATCGCAGGTAATCGCTTTGCCTGCCGGGAACCTACGCCGGCCTGGCCTCTAATTTTCACAGGCAGGTCAGCTTTGGTAATTGCGCTGCCTTCCGCCCGGATAACTGTACATTCCACCGCGTTTTCCAGTTCCCGGATATTACCCGGCCAGTCATACTGTTCCAGAGTCTTATAAGCCTCGTCAGTAAAGCCTCGGCTCCCCTCAGCAGCGGTACCGGCATGCTTATGTAGCAAACAATCGGCTAATTGGCGAATATCGTCCTTCCGTTCACGCAAGGGGGGAAGCTCCAGGACAAACACATGAAGCCGGTAAAAAAGATCTTCCCGGAACTGACCGGCTGCGACCAATTGTTCCAGATTGCGATTGGTTGCAGCGATAATGCGCACATCAACAGGCAAGACGCGCATACAGCCAACCGGCTCTACCGCTCTTTCCTGCAGCACCCGCAGTATTTTAGCCTGTAAGGACAGAGGCATATCGCCAATCTCATCTAAAAATAAGGTACCACCATTGGCAAGTTGAAATTTCCCCGGCTTCCCGCCCTTTCTGGCCCCCGTAAATGATCCTTCTTCATAGCCGAATAATTCACTTTCCAGCAGGGTTTCGGGGATAGCCGCGCAGTTAATAGCAATAAACGGTCTGGCGCTTCGGCTGCTCTCACAATGAATTGCCTGCGCAAACAATTCTTTACCTGTGCCGCTTTCACCGGTAATCAGCACAGTCGAAGCCGTTGCCGCCGCCTTACGAGCCTGATCCTTTACCCCCTGCATCACTTCACTGCTGCCAATAATAGCCTCAAAGGAAAGTACTTGTTTGCTGCAGGCACTGGCTAAATCTGCCCCTGGCGTCATCACACGCAGACTGGCAACCGTCCCCTGAATGCGCCCGTCGACGATCATCGGCTTGGCATTAATCATATAGTGATGCTGTCTGCCATGCTGCCAGATGTTGACCTCCCGATTGGCAAAACCGGCGCCCTCCCGCAATACCTCAGGAATCGGGCTGCCTGGAAAGACTTCATTGATATGAAAACCAATCACATCTTGTGCCTTTACCCTAAACATCGTCTCAGCAGCATAATTAATGCTGATAATCCTGGCAGTATTATCAATTGCCAAAACGCCTTCCGTAATAAAATTCAATACTGTCTGAAGCTGATTCTTCATAAACAGCAGCCTGTTCATACTGTCAGCCTCCGCCGCTTTAGCGGCCAGCAGCTCCCCCATCCGCCGGATGAAGGTCAACAGCCGTACATTCTTCGCAATAATTTCCTGACGATGCTCTGCTGAAAAGGCAATGAGACCGATGATGCCAATAACCTCTGTCCCAATAAGAATTGGACAACATAACTCCGCTAGCTGCTTACAGACAGACTGTCTGTCACAATTGCGGCATTGCTCATCGGTCGTAACATCGGTAATGATAATTTCTTTTTTCTCTTGCAGTACTTTCTGATATAACGATCTGCCGGCAACCGCCTGGCCAATCGTCTGTTTATGATCTCCGGTGCCGGCAATCCGCGTTAGAGTATCATCAACAATCGTTACCTCAATACCAAGAACACTGGAAATAGCCTCAGCAACCTGCTGAGTCGTAATTTGAATTTGCTGTAGCAGCGACACGTACATCACCCCAAACAATAATTATCACATCTTTCTTTAATAGAGCCGGAAAATCCTGTTACGAGTACAACACAGGCACTTAATTTGGCCTAATTTTTATAAACACAAAGAAAGTATGATAAATTTATCATCAAACGATAATTTTATCATACTTCACATTGATAATGTACTGTTTCATACCCATTATCCACCTAAAAAAGTCTGGCACAGGAATTGCATCAGTATCCGCTAAAGAGGAGGCGGAACACGATGGACAGCAGACTATTGATTTCTTTATTGAAAGCGGAAGTAATCCCCGCAATGGGTTGTACCGAACCAGGTGCAGTGGCACTGGCTGCCGCTCAGGCGGGAAAAGTGCTCAAAAAACCGATTGATTCCATAGAAATTATCGTGAATGCCAACATTTATAAGAATGGCATGGCAGTCGGCATACCCGGAACCGGAAGCACCGGCCTGGAAATTGCTGCTGCTTTGGGAGCCATCAAAAAACAGCCGGAGAAACAATTATCAGTGCTTGCAGCAGTTTCTCCCGAAGAATTAACTGACGCACTACAGCTGCTGTCAGAGGGCCGAATTCAAATTACAGTAGATGACGACAAAAGCAATCTGTGGATATGCGCTCTCATAAAAGCAGGCTCTGAATGGAGCCGGGTAATCATCGCAGATCACCACACCAATATCATCAGCATTGAGCATAATGGCGAGGTCATATTCAGCAAATTGAGTGATCCTGCCCGCCAGGCGGTAGACAACCGGCAGGTTCTGCGCGGCAGTGATATTACTATTGCTGGCCTGATTGCCGCAGTTGAACAAATTCCCAGCCAAGAACTGACTTTTCTGCTGGACGGAGTTGAAATGAATCTCGCGGCTGCCCAGCTAGGCAGTGCCAGACAGCTGGGGATGGGTATCGGTCATGTATTTGCGGAAATGCAGGGTCAGGGCATCATGGCAGATGATATCATCAACTATGCGAAACGACTGACAGCAGCTGCTGCCGATGTGCGCATGTCCGGTGAAACAGTTCCGATCATGAGCAGCGCCGGCAGCGGAAATCACGGCATAACCGTTATCTTACCGGTCTATGCCGTGGCTGAAAGGATAAACTGCTCCAAGGAGCGCCTAACTCAGGCAATTGCCATCAGCCATTTAGTTACCATTTATATCAAGATTCATACAGGCAGCCTATCGGCGCTATGCGGCTGTGCAGTAGCTGCCGCAACCGGTGCCAGTGCGGCAATTACCTGGCTGCTTGGTGAAGATATCGCCAAAATTCAAGCGGCAATGAAAAATGTGATTGCCAATCTTACCGGTATGATCTGCGACGGCGGCAAAGTAGGCTGTGCGCTTAAGCTCTCCACTGCGGCAGCCACTGCAGTAGAAAGCGCCCTGTTGGCCCAACGGCATATCATTGTGCCCAGCACCAACGGCATTATAGCGCCAACAATAGAAGAAACTATCTGCAATCTGGGGAAAATCAGCAATCCCGGGATGGTAGAGACGGACAAAATTATTCTCAAAGTCATGCTGGCCAAAGGAGCACAGAAAAGCGTCTCCTAAACAGGCAATACTAAAAGACATCAATCTCCTCTCCAAGGACAGATATGTCCTGATATCAATAGAAAAATTCACTGTATTATGTTATACTGTATACAATATTTTTTCATTATTCTTGAGGAGGTCCTGTACTTGTCTACTTATCAGCCAGTAACTGTCGCGATTATCGATGAACTAAAACAGCTGCTCGGTGAAAAAAACGTGATCACCGATGCGGATAAACTTGTTACTTATAGCCACGATGAAGTAACCGATCCCCACTATCATCACGCTCCGGAAGTAGTTGTCTTTCCGGCTACCACGCAGGAAGTGGCACAGGTGCTGCGCCTGGCAAACCGGGAGGTAATTCCCGTTGTCCCCCGTGGAGCAGGTACAGGACTGGCCTGCGGTGCAGTTCCCCTCCATGGCGGAATTGTGTTATCCCTGGAAAAAATGAACCGGATTATTAAAATCGACGCAGATAATATGTATATCACAGTTGAAGCCGGAGTCCGCACGGAAGAAGTGCAGCAAACAGCCAAAGCTGCCGGCTTGTTCTACGCAGGAGACCCTTGCAGCGGCGACAGCTGCTTTATCGGCGGTAATGCCGCAACGAACGCTGGTGGTAACAAAGCAGTAAAATACGGTACCACCCGTCATCAAATCTATGAAATGGAAGTCGTTACCCCCCAAGGGGCGGTTACCACACTGGGCGGCCGCCTGGCCAAAAGCAGTACCGGTTACAATCTTGACCAGCTGCTCATCGGCTCGGAAGGCACACTGGGCATCATTACCCAGCTCACACTGAAATTAATTCCCCTGCCTCAAAACTCCATGGATCTGTTAGTCGTTTTTGCGGATATTCATACACCAATTGCCATGGTATCTAAGATCATCAAAGAAGTTACTACTCCAACCTGTATCGAATTTATGGACAATACCGCCATTCAGAGCGTGGAAAGCTTCCTGAATGAAAAACTGCCGCACAGTGATAATGGACATTATCTCATAATCCAGCTGGAAGGCAACGACATCGAAGAGCTGGAAGACTTTGCGGTGGCAATTGACGAACTCTGCATGGCCAATGGCGCGTTAGCAGTAATGATGCCCGATTCGCAGAAAATCTGGCGGGCCCGCAAATCAGCTGCTGAAGCATTCCGTCATGAAACATTAATTCACAGTAACGAGGATATTGTCGTTCCTCTTGATAAGCTGCCGCTTGCCATGCATACAATGGCGGATATTTGTGAGAAGCACCAGGCAGTAACCCGCTTTGTCAGCCACGCAGGAGACGGCAACATTCATATTTCTATTCTGCAAGGCGACATTCCGGAAGAGCATTGGCAGCAAAAACTCGCTGCCATTCATCAGGATATCTTTGATTTTGTATACCCCTTGGGCGGCAAGCTCTCCGGCGAGCATGGCATCGGCTACAAGAAAAAAGATTTGATGGAAAAATACACCGATCCGGTCGAATTGGAAATGATGCGAGCGATAAAAAAGGCGCTTGATCCTAATAATATATTAAACCCTGGCAAGATTTTTGACATCATCTAAAGGAGGCGTATCTATATGGTAGTATTAATCGCTACATTACAGGCCAAACCAGGCAAAGAGCAAGAGCTGGAAACTGCGTTAAAGTCCGTATTGCCTCAGGTAGAATCAGAACAAGGCACCGTCCAATATATCTTACACCGCTCGGAAAAGCAAACTGGTAAATTCATGTTCTACGAAAAGTATGCCGATAAGGCCGCGCTGAACCATCACAGCACTACGCCCTATTTAAAAGAACTGTTTGAGAAAATTCCCAGTCTCCTGGCAGAGAAACCCGTTATTGAGTTATACGAGGATATTGCCGCAATTAAACGTTAGCAAAAGGACTGCAAGCCAAAACGCTTGCAGTCCTTTTACTTTCAACTCATACTAGCCAACTAATCGGCTATCCGCTTTTCACCGGTTATTTTTTGCAATGCTGCAATATCCTGAGTCACTTCCAAGGTCCCCTGATAATCTCCCTGCGTATCACGGATCGCAAAATACCGGATAGATACGTATTTTTCACCCATACGAATCCAAAAATCTTCCTGATCTTTTTTGCCGGACTTGAAGTCGGCTACCAACTGATCAACAATATGGACACTAGCCGGAGGATGGCAGTTTTCTACCTTACGGCCGATAATTGTGCGAGTACGTGGAAAAATACGGTCTTTTGTTGCAGAAAAGAATTTCACTGTATCATTTTTATCAACAAAAGTAAGGTCTACCGGTAAGTGACTGAAAATCAGCTCTAATTCATTGATAGAAAGTACACCGGTATTCATTTTTATTGAGCTGCCTCTACCCGTTTCGGTATGCATCCCAACAGAATCTGCCGAACTCTTGGCAGGCTTCCATCCTGTATCGGGCTCAATCAGGCAATAGCCAATCTCATCACTATCCATCAGAATCTGATGCCACTCATCTTCAGCAAGCGTTTCTAATGCCATTGGCAAAAGGATTTTTTCCTCTTTAAAGATCATTTCATTGATGCGTTCTAATGCATCTTCCGCTTTGCTGATTAGATCCCCCTGCAAGTCAGACTGATAGGCTGCAGCTAATTTTTTAGTCTCTTTCAGCTGAGCTCTTATCTCATCATCGACGCCCCACATAACCTGTGGCGGTGCGGTAATGCCGTACTTCTCTAAGTAGGGAAAAAGCAAGTTTTCCTTACGGCTGTAATGCTTGTCAATATCCCACAGCAAATTAAGCTTTTCGGTAATGCTCAAAGCAATGGCTTTCTGTTTATCTGCTGGTGCTCGCCGCAATTCGCTTAGTAATGGCTTGATTTCACTACTGATCAGTTTTTCCAGGGCGCGGTTTTCCTGTTGAAAGGTATGAACCGGATGACCTGAAGTGACCGACATATCCGGAGATTTCTCCAAGGCATCCCGGAATACGGCTGAATGAACATCACATAATCTTTGTACTTCAGTGATAGGTAAACCTTCATCAATCAATGATTGTTCCACTGCCGACAATTCACCGGGTGCTAAATCCTTGACCACTCCATCAAAACGGGCCTTAACGGCAGCTAATGGTTTTCCTTCATGGAGGTCAGTGATGATCTCACGGAGTACTTTCTTACGCTGCTCCCGATTGTTAATTAATTCGCTCAAACGGAATCCCTCCTGCACGCATGTAATTTTTCCCAGTTAGTATGTGCAGTTCAGTCGTATATTAGCCATATCATGGGCACTTGTATAAAGGCTTTCGAAAACAATCGTAACAAAATAATTAAGGGCGCAAGTTACTTCCTGCGCCCTTAAATTATTTATGCTTTATCCATGAAATAATGTTATAGATTATCTTAATAAAGCGGCTCAACAGTATTGGTATAAATACCACTAGCATCGGGAAAAAATTTACGGCTGTTTTGAAGACTGATCCGGTGTGCGCAAACGCCACAGACGGTGCTGCCAGTAAAGCCAAGGTTACCAGCAAAGCCCGCATAATTTCGACCCCCTATCTATCTGATATAGTGGTCTATTGCATCCTGTAGATTTTTCAAAAATTTATCCTGCTCACCCTCGTTAACTGCATGAACCAGGCAATGTTCCAGATGATCTTTCAAAATGAGTTTTGCCGTATTATCCAATGCTTTTCTTACGGCAGCAATCTGTAGTAAAACTTCCGGGCAATCCCGCCCTTCTGCCGACATCTGCTTAATCGCTCTCACATGACCTTCTATTCTAGCCAAGCGATTCACTACTTGTTTCTGATGAGCATGTATATGATTATGCACTATACCACTCCTTATATTTTACATCCCCCCAGGGGGGGTTATGCAAGATTAAACTAGCGAAGCCTAGTTATTTGTTTTGCCATCTGCAGTAAAAGCCCATCGTGCAACTGCACTGCATCATAGGGACAGAGTTCCTGACAGCAGTAACAGCGAATACATTTTGTGTAGTCAATCGCAGCTTGTCCACTCACAATATCCATCGCTTGGGGAGGGCAATGCTTAACACAGCGGCCGCAGCCAACACAGGAGGCGGTAATCTCCGGCCGGGCAGTCAATTGGCTGCGCCCAAATGCCGCCAGCCATTTCGGTATCCGGTCTTCCAGAGACTGAAGACTGCGCGGTTCTACGAACTTCCATCGCAACTGCCCACCACTGCCAACAAGTTCAATTGCCGGAAAGGCAGGTGTCAAACTTCTTTTGAGAGCTAATGCCGTCACTGGCAGCTGCTCTGGTTTAAAGCCCATCATCTCAGCCATGACAACATCTACGGCATAACAATTGGCTCCCCCCAGGATCACTCCGGCTTTAATAGGCTTTCCATTGCGCGGACCGTTTCCCTCCATACCGATAACACCATCTATAATTGACAATACCGGTTTCACACAGTTTGCCAAATCAATCAGCATAGCAGCAAACTCCTGCCGTGCTTGCATGCGCAAGTGGAATTGTGCCTTTTGCATGCCCACAATACAGCCAAATAAATTCTTTGTCGCTCCGGTAGCTCCCATAAAGGTATGAGTCTTCATTTTGGCAAGAGAAATAACTTTATCAACCTCTGCTAAATGACGGGTTACTGTAAACTTCTTTACGGTTATCCCATCAGGATAAGCCACCTCTGTTGTCTCATCAAAGGCAGCCAATTCAACTTTTTCCTCCTGGCAAACAGCTAGAATTCCGCACTTCTCTGCCGCTTTCACTGTTGAAGTTGTTCCTGGTGAATCTCCGACCACGGGTATTGCTCCAACTTGGCGCACTGCACGAATGACTGCTCTAACTACCTCTGGATCGGTAGTTACACAAAGACCTTTTTCCACCGCTTCCAGCATGTTCGGCTTCACTAATACTCTATCACCAGGCTGTATAAACTGCGACATGCCTCCTAAATGGGCAAGCAATTCTGTTATGGCTTGTTCGACTATATGTTGATCGTAGGAATCAGCTTTGACCGCTGCTACTTTTGTCATTTTTTGCGACCGCCCTTAGCGATTTTCTCAAATCGATATATTGTAAAACGCTTTTTAATATTCTCATGAAAATGCAAAACCCCTGCCAAATTCGCTTAAAAGTTAACCTTTGAAGATCACCTGCATATCCAATATGCTGATTTCTGGCATAGCAGGATTTTTAAAGTCCAAATTAGAAGTAATATTGACCCAAATATTATAATTATTTCTATATTACTAAAATTGAGGTGGAACTATATATGACGATGGGAAGTAATAATTTAGTTTCTGTCCCGCCCGAAACAAGTGTTCAAGCAGGCGTAGACAGTTTTTCGCAAGGACTTACACGTTACCTCTCTAGTTTAAGTTTACCAGCAGAAAATGTCTTAGTTGAACCCCAAGAACGTTTGACAGTTATGAACAATCTTCCCGCTATCGTTCAGCGACTAAATCCTCAGCAAAAAAATGAGGCTATGTATATTTCAAAATTTATCGCTGCATGCGGTGCAGGACTTTTTGATGCCGCCTTAAATTTTTTGTGGAATGAAACGGTACTAAATTTAAGACAAAAGGTTATTCGCTTTGATATAAATTATTTTCTTGATAGTATTATCACTGATACTCGAAGAAGAGCCAGTTTCCGCAATGAGGACGATCTTAAAAACCTAGATGACTGGGAATTGATAAAAGGGTGCAAGGATACTGGTATTATAACCGATATCGGCTATATGCATCTTGATTATATACGGGATATGCGCAATCATGCCAGTGCCGCCCACCCTAATCATAATGACCTAGACGGACTGCAACTATCGAGCTGGCTTCAAACCTGCATAAAAGAAGTATTAGCTAAGGACCCCGAAGGTCCAGTAATTGAAATCAGAAAACTACTAAATAACTTAAGAACAAATGTACTCTCCGCCGCTGACGTACCTCCAATTAGAGCCAATTTGCAACAAATACCTGTTGTCCTTATCGACTCGACTCTTCGAGCAATATTTGGTATGTATACAGATCCATCCTTAGCCGCACAAGTACGAACCAACTTAAGACTTATCGTCTCATCTGTATGGGAAAATTCTTCAGTTCAAGCAAAATATGACTGTGGTTTGAAATTTGCGGTCTTCTCCGCAAATGCAGAAATCCAAAGGAAGAACCTCGCCCATGAGTTTTTAGACAGTCTTGAAAACGGGCTTTCTTACCTTACAAATGACCACAGAATTATGGAAATGGATCAAGTTTTGGATACGTTATACTCTGCCCATATGGGATGGAATAACTTCCATAATGAGCCTCCTCACGCACGGAACCTAGCAAAATATATACCTGCAAACGGGGAAATTCCTAGAGAAGTTTTAGCAAAATACATTAAAGTCTTAATCATGTGCGCTATAGGAAATGCATATGGAATTTCATCTTCAGCTGAACCAATATACACAGAATTAATTAGCCATTTTTCTGATAAGCATTATTTTGAATTTATTAGATTATTAGCCGACTCTGATATTCAATCTCGCTTAAGATACTCCAGCTGCAGTATCAACTTTCGTACACTAGCTTCTCAATTTAATAGCCGGTCAACCAATCTTCCACTTAAGGAAGCCTTGAAATTTATCGCTGATTCTAACAATGAAGCATTACCGAAACTGGTTAACGATACTCGCTTGCGCTCTAAAGTACAAATTATTACTCTAATATAACTAGATAGATTAATCATTCAAATAAAAAGACTCTACAAATGTAGAGTCTTTTTATTTGAATATAGAAGCTACAATATATAGCTAAATACATTGCATCAATTTCTCTCTTTCATATTGAATTAAAGACTTTGACAATGTATTAAAATTAGCTTTTATATATTGAATTACTTCATCTTCACTCAAATGCACTGGTATTTTTTCTTCTAGCTGTCTTATAGTGCTCGAAGGTATCCCATATTCAGAGAGTATAGATAAATTTTCACGTACAAAATCATTTTCAAGTTGTTGTACAAAATAACTATACGAACCGCCATGTTTTCTGTGTCTTTCACATACATATCGTTGTAAACTGTCTACAACTCTTAAGGCTTTAGGTACTGTAAACTGAAACCAATGACGATATATATGAAAAGCTTTTTCTATAGACTCGTCATAATATCTTAACTTTCTATCGTCTGTCAAATTTTGTATAGTTTTTAATTTAGTTGAATAAATATCTTTGACAATATGCATGATATTCTTGTGTTTTTTATATTCATCTATATATCGAACAAGTTGATCAACTGAAACCACTGCATGCTTACTTCTAAAATCAAAAAGATTATTTTCCCCTAAACCTAAAACATATCTTAATTTATTCCAATTAGGTGTTTGTGTCCATGCAAAATTATTATAGTCATTAGTATTTATATCTCTTTCCAAAGCATAGTAAATATTCATTTGCCCATTAATAGAAACACCATTTCTTTTTATTATATCTAATAACTGTGGCATAATTTCATGTATTTCTTCATATCTGCTTAAATTTATAGAAAGTATATCATTTTTAGGAATGTTTACTAAAATTTCATCAGTTATTATTTTTTGTTCATAAAACGGAATATCAATTTCTATTTTCTCTTTCTTAGGTGGTAAACAAAAATTATATATTTTTCCTATATAATGTTCCATTAGGCGACCAGATCTTCCCTTTATATTACTATAATCAAAAAAATCTATGTCATTTCCACCCTTTTTCCCATCAAAAAGTATCACATTTTTTGCGCTTGTATTTACACCCTCAATGATGGTTGAAGTGCAAAAAATGCACTTTAAAAGTCCTTCATTAAAATATTTAATTATAGTAGTTGCTATATGTTTTTGCAATGAACCATCATGAATTGCAATTCCAAATTGTAGGCCTTTTGACAAACTCCACTCTGAAGAAATATTATTATTAATCCATTCAATCAAAGGGAGCTCATTGTTTTTCAAATAACCTTTATTCTTATTTAACAAATAATTCAAATAGTCTCTAGCAAACCGTCTAGCTCTGCTAGGTGTAGAACAATAAATTAAAGTTTGTTCATTTTGTAAAGACTCCAATAAATCAAATAAAATTGCCTCTTTCTGTGCATCCTTTTTTTTATCAGAATTTCCCCAACATATTTTTTCATATAGATTAATTACATTACAATCCACTAATGAAAAATCTGACTTATAAAAAACAGCATTATACTTTTGGGCAAAGCCTTCTGATATGCTGTCAATATTTGGTCCTAAGAAGTAAAAATTACATTTAAATTTATTAATTATTTTTAAAAAAGCATTATTAAGTGCATCTGCTCGATCATCTTTTCTCTTTAGACTCAATTTATAAAACTCATCAATTATTAAAAAATCTATATGCGGCAAGTTATCATATTCCATAACTCTTTCAGCTGTAAGCAAAAACAAATTTCCTTTTTCTTCTGAAAATGGCTGAGAAGTTCTGACAATGATTTTATATTTATCATTATATTTTTTCATTTTCAATCTTGTTTCATCAAGGAGTGCCAACGTAGGTTGAATAATAACTATGTTTTTATATTTCTCAGATGCTACAACCTCTTCAATTAGCAGGCTTTTACCAAAACTAGTCGGAGCGCTAGCTATAACATTTTTTCCCGACTGAATATATTCAGAAAGCTTTTTTTGTTCTAAATGAAAATATGTTTTCTCAATATAATTAGAAGAATGATATTCTTTGCGTATTTCATCACTTAGTGAAGTAACATTTAATGTATCTTTATTTTTTTCGATATAAGGATAAAAACCAACAGCTTCTATAATATCAGTCCATAAGGTGTAAGTATTTTGATCTAATTTATGTAATTTAGCTAATATATGAATTACTATTTTACGTGCTTCATATTGTTTATTTTCATCTTTGCTAGATAATAATTTTGAACAATATGATGCTAGTTGAAAACTTTCATCATAATTAATAAATTCAACATTATCAATATTGCTAATTATTTTTTCCATAATTACCTCACATATTTTGCATATGCCAAAGTTTTTCGTGAAGCTTAATAGCTAATTCTTTTTTGTTTTTTACAGGAAATAACATTAAAATAATATTCAAATTTTTCTTAAGGGGATGATTATTATTACTATCAAAGTATTTTTTCAATTCACGAACATTATCTTTATGATAAATAATAGTTTGATTATCTTTCATATTTGAATATAACTCATAAATGTCATGTGGATAAATACATAGTAGTGGTATGTTAATAATATTAATTTTATCTGATAATTTATTACAGTTACTTAAAACATCTATCCAATTATCTCTCATCGGAATACTATTATTTTCAAGGTTTTTCTTTATAATACTAAACTGCTCGTTTAAATAATCTGTTTTAAAGTGACTTAACAAATCCTCGATTAATTCACTAATTCCCCTCTTACTATCCGTATAAAATTTACTTTCCCCTAACCAAAGAATTTTCTCATCAGGAGAAACATGCACTGAATCAAACCCATGTGCGGGTACTCCTGCAGAATCTTTAAAATAGACTTTCGAGATTAAAGGAATTGTCGCTTTAAAATCTCTCAATAGCAAATGTAGTAGTAATTCTCCAAATTCTCCACGATTATAACTTTTTAAATTTTTTATTTCATCTTCAAGAGATTCATCCTTATCTAAATAATATCTCCTCATCAAATTATATTCGCTTATTTTATAGATACTTTTAGCTGCTTGTCTAAGTTTATCAACAGTATCATTTTGAGGAATATTAGGGTTTTCATAATGGGCAAAAACATATTCGGGAATTACATTTATTATTGTATTAGCAAGTTCGTTAAGCATAAAACAAGAATTTCCACAATCGTCTATATCCGTATCTACTAGAAAAGAATTAAGATCAGTTTCACTAATATTTAATAATATAATTTTCTTTTTATCGAAAATTCTAGTCATAAAATTGCTCCTAACGCTTTTTGCATAATAAATTGACTATTCTTTATATTTATATCATGTAATATAAAACTCCTGCCAAAATAATACATATTAAGGCAGGAGTTTTCAAAATTATTCAAAAAATATTTACTCTAATTATATTGAATCCCCAAGTACACATCATTAGCTTCCCGGTGATATGTAATCTTACCTACAATCCGCTTCAACAGCCTATTCGCTCTTGCACACTCTCTATATAACGCCATCTTTCCTTAAACACTTTTATCTGCTGCTTTATTTTGTCTAGTGAAGGCATATCTTTTTGTTCCTGAATAACCAGCTTCAAATTATCAACTTCCTTCCTTAAAGCTTGAATCTGCTCATCCCGTACCTTTTTACGTTCAATAAAGGAACTCTTATCAATATTATCTTCTTCCCGCATTTCATATAGCCTATCAATAGCTTGCTTATGCTTCTCTAGTTCTTTTTCTTTAATCGCTAATAATTGCTTGTATTTCGTTAACGCTCTATTTTGCTCATGCATTTGCCATTGAATATTATCATCAACGTGTACCACCCTTTGATATAATCCTGTAAAGAAGTCTTCATTCAAAACACTGCTTTTTTGATCACAGCTTTTATCTGCTTGTCGTCCAGAACAATACGCACACCAACATTTCTTGCCATTTTTATATACGACTGTCTTAATTATCATCCGAGAACCGCACTGTTCGCAATATAGCATACCTGATAAAGGCAATACTTCTCGATTCTTTGTATTTTGCTCTTTAGATAACGCTAACCTTGCCATAATCTTTTTATGTTCTTCTTCTGTCTTTAATGGCTCGTGCTTTCCTTTACTCTTTATCCATTGCTCTTGCGGTACTACCTGCCTAAGCCCCCTTTTCCTTTTATACTTACCAAAAATCACATAACCGAGATGCACTTCACTACTTAAAATCCGTTTCACAACAACTATTGACCATTTTTTCTGTTTTCCCATAGTATTTCTTCGCTGCCTGGGTAAATGCTCCGTTAACCAGTCGGCAATTTCCGTCAAACCAGCACCATTAATAAAGCGTTCAACCATTTCCCTATAGTAATACCGTTTGGTTTCATCTACCAAAAATGGTTTTGCTCAGTCGATCATAGTAATAGGGAAATGATGGCTGACCGCTTGTCCACATCCCTTTTCTAGCTCCGTTGATCTTCCCATCCCGTAGTCGCTTTTTGATTAGTTTATATTCTTCTTTGGAAACAAAGGATTTAATGCCAATTGTCATTTCGTCACTGTCATCTTCTAGATCGTACATTCTCTGGGGAGTAATGATTAATGTCCCTGTAGATTTAAAAGCCTCCTCAATCATCCCCAGGTCAGCATAGCTGCCACGACTTAGCCGGTCAAAGTCTACTACAACCACGCCATCGTAACAGCCATCCTCTACATGACTAAGTAAAATTTGCATTTGCGGCCTTTTAATAATCGATTCACCAGAAGCGATCTCTTCTAAGATTACATAGCTCCATCCCTTACTTTCCACAAAAGAAGTCAACATATCTCGATGCTTGGCCAATACGTCTTCATATTCTCCATCATCGCGAGACTTACGTAAATAAATTGCCACATGTTTTATCGTCTTAACTATCAATATATTCATCCTTTCAAATACATGTTAAGTTCTACCTCCTGAATCCGTATGATACTTCAAAAATTCAGGAGGTTTTTATTAAATGCCTAAAATTACTTTTACTTTCAAAGAAATTAATCAACCCTCGCCTACCGCTTTGATGGATTTTAATCAACATGTTCATCAACTCCTTAGCAATCCAATGTATTACCAAGCGAAAAAAGGGCATAATCTCGCGGAAGTAACACATAGTACCCAAAAGCAAGCCACAAGTTAACTAAAATAGAAAATAAAAAAACCGGAGCGTAATGCTCCGATTTTTTATGCTTATTGTAGATTGGTAGCAATATATTCCCGTTCCTTCTTCTTTAAATACCGGACTGACTTTTCATAAGTATAGAAGTACGTTCTCTTCAATAGAATCAACTTCTCTATTAATTCTTCCGCAATGGCCTTCCGGAATCATTTGACTGTTGCTAACACCGTATCGTCCTTGTTCGATGATGTCCTCAACTTTAAGTTCAGACCTTGATTCCTTTACTAACTCAACTTCCTTCTCTTTATTAGAAAAAGTATGATCAACCATCTCTTGAGATACTGCAAGTTCCTGATCCTCTTGGACTTCCTCATTAGGTTCTAAAATAGGTTCTAGTCCCTGCTGCTCCTCTAGCTCAAAATCATCCATCACTGGTTTACTGACCTCCTTAATATTTGTTTGTTTTGTGTGATGATTTGCTAACATCGGTCGGCTATTAGCAGGTCTACACCTGGGACATAGACCAGAGCCATCATCTTCCCGATAGGAATAGAGCTTTTTACAAAGTCCACACCGTGGGGTTAGCGGTTTGATGTTTCGCTTCATGCAATCACCTTCTTTATGTTAACTACTTATATATTTATCGTATCCTCCTGCTCTCACCGCGTAAACGGTTTTATGCATCTTGAAGAAAAAAAATAAACCTCTGTCAATAGTTTGACAAGGGTTAGCTTGTGGGTAGTTCTCAATATTCTTCTGGCAACAACATCATACGGTATTCGTCACAGTCTATTACCCATACCGTTATTTTAGTTGTTGTTTCAAGCAGCGGCGAATAATAGTTATCAACTGCTGGCGGGCATTCTTGCCGATGTATTACATATTGTATATCAATACCTTCTTTTTGTATTACAGACAGTTCAAATACCTGTAAATAATCAACTTCAATGCCTTTCTCTTTTCGCATATCAATCAATGACCACAGTAATAATTGTGCATCAAGTCCCAATCGATTAGCAACACCTCTTGTAGCATATCGCGTTCCTACAAACATTAGTGATCCCTCCGATATTTTTGGAAATTAACCTCTGTCATAGGCTTAAAAAAGGCAGCTGCATCTGTTTGTAACGCATTGGCAATCGCAAACAAGAAATCCAATTTCTTTACTGACCATATAGCGCTCATCGTTGTTCGAGTTGCCACAAGCTCCCCTTCTATTTTTTGTATGTAAATCAAACTACACTTAACTCTTCTGGCTAATTGCTCTTGCGATAAGCCTCTCTTCTGTCGATAAAATGCAATCTGTTTGCCAAGCTCAAGATACGCTTCTTCGTAATCAGTCTTCAACTATTTCACTCCAATGCAACATCGACCTGGTGCTGCTGGATGCCGATAAGCGATTGAAGTAGACCCCAAAAAGCCGGAGCCTATTTTACCAAAGCCCTGGCCCTGAAACATCAACACAAGAACAAGGAGGCTGTGGAGGTGCTGCGGCACTTTCATACGATTACCCCACCCGAACCTAACAATACCTTCGATCGCTATAAGGCACGAGAGTGGATTCGAAGTCTTGGCGACACCATATAAAAACTAATCTCCTAGGCAATAAATGGGTAGAATTTTTCCAACTATTTTATTTACTGTAGCTTTGTTTTTTGTTTTTGGGTTTTATTGGACCTGGCGGTGACACAAAATCGTAGCCCCATCCACATCCCCTAATAACAAAAAAGCCATGAAAAAATCAACGCCCGTGACTAGTCGTCCGGCGTTTCCTTATCTTCTTTATTTGGTTTCATTGCTGGCTGCGCAATTAAATTAGAATAGGCTTCCGAGGTATTCTTGTCTGTTGCCGCAACCGTGGTTAAAGCTGCTATAGCTAAGCCGAATATCATAGCCGCTATAAAATTGGAAATTACCGTTTTTACTGGCATAGGTATAGTTCCTTCTAATTTATAGAGAGTAGCTATACCGTAACAGGCAAACCAGGTCATGGTCGAAAAAAGCCATCCCTTAAAGTATATGTTTCTACTTTTTACCCAGGTTATAAAATAAGCGAAAAAAACACCGAGCGCTCCACAATAGATTAGCTGAGCTACCTGGGCTACTATAAACTCGGTTGTATCAAACGGTGGCCTATGCCCGTATAAAACTAATCCAGCCCAATCCACCATCCTTAGAGTGGTTAGGGCCATTGATCCTGCTAGCCAAGAGTATATATTCATAGCTAATCCAGATATGATCCCTGCGGTAAATCCACGAGTAAATCTATCTTCCAAGAATATACACCTCCACTTGATTAAGTATCGGAAATTTGGCAATGAAGTATTCACCAACCTTACATTGTATTGATACCAAGCTCTTCGGGCACGAAAATATATAGAATCTGCTGATCAACCAGTTCAGTTATACAACGCTCCTACCGTGATCCGTCGAAGCTAAATGAAAAGTATCATAGAAACAATCGTAGTAATAATACGTACTTTCATCGTCATGATCAAATCCCCATCTCCAACTATAGTATGCCGTAAAACCCTAACGCTATCCTTTCGCTATCGGCATACTTATCATACCTAGGTGTTACTTCGATTGCGAATTACTTCGAAATTGTACCGACTTTATTGTTTCAATGATAAACTTTAGGCTTTCCGCAAGCAAAATATAATGGAAAGCATAGTAATACTTCCAGATTATCATTTCATATACTCCCGACCACACGGCTATAGGCTCTCCATTAAACGCAAAACCTGTGGCCATAATGGTGGAGGCTTTAATGAAGCCGGCCCACCAGCGAAAAGATTGATATATGAGCATGAAAACAATCGGCAATAGAGTGGTTTTATAAACTGGCATATTCTTGGAGAAATTAAGCATCTAAAAAGGTAACCAAAGGACAACCGGCGGATGTATCCTCACTATATTCGGGTATACAGTATTCTTCATGAATTTAGCTTGACAAGAGAAGCAAAAAAATATCGCTAAATTACTAAAAATCTTCTATATCGCATTCGCAAAGAACAAAGAGCTTTCTCAAGGAAAACTAGCTGATAACGGGAATTAGCAAAATGTATCTGAGTAAGATAGAAACACAATATTCAACGACAGTATATTCTTTCGATGTTCATTCATTAAACAGTTCTATAACATGCCACGAAACATTAAACAAACACGCCAATACAATGTTCGATTTAAGTATTGAGTCACCTATAACCCCATCAATCAACAAAAACAAAAATAGGATAGTCAAGACGATATATGGATTTGATGTTTTGAGATATCATGGATTTAACTGCTGTAGGATGATACAGTTCTCCGCATCGGATATAACGACGAACGATTTTTACTGTCCCAGTATATTACATAAATTTGTATTTTTGTCAATCAAGGATTATAATTATATTGATTGCACTAAGGATAATCTGTATAAGGAAGAAATCTTCCGAAGAATTATTTGGAAACGATGATTATGCAAACCAGCGACTTTTTCAGACGTAATCGCGAACTCTAATTTAGTTGAACGTATTTTATTTAAATTTGGAGGAAAGCATATGAGTACTACTGCATTATATGACAAATATTTGAAACAATCTTTGTTTAGCACATTTTTTAGTAACATCTATCAACCCCAGGATAAGCATACTGATTGGACGATTGATGATGATGAATGGGATACATATGTTGATTTTCATAGGGATGAGCATAGGGATTAGAGGATAAGTAAATGGCTCACTTTTTTGAACACTTGAATGTTTTGGTAATGCCTACAAATGCTTGTAATATGAATTGTGTTTATTGTTTTCATAAACAACATTATGAAAATAGTGATTTCATGAATTTAGAAACAATAAAACAGTTATTTTCTATAACGTTACCTTTTTATAAAAAAGTAACGTTTTTGTGGCATGGTGGTGAACCTATGCTTATGGGGCAAGATTTTTACAAAAGCGTATTGTCGTTGCAGAAAGGCAGTAATTGTAAAATTATAAACTCTATGCAAACAAACCTTACGCTTATGAATCCAGAATTTGCGGCGTTTATGTGTGATAATGGAATTAGTGTAAGTGGTTCTTATGACGGCATACGTAACGCAGACTTGAGAGGCAATGATGAAGCGATATTACGTGGACGTAAAATGATTCTTGATCGCGGTGGAAGGTGCGGTACTATAATGGTGGTTTCGCAGCGCAATATCGATAATCTGATAGAGAGTTATAATTTTTTCAAAGAGAATCAAATGAATTATTCACTTAACTTTTATGTTCCCTCTATAGACTCTAGAAATCCGAGTTTAGAATTACATGAAGATGAAGCAATTTGGCGAATGAAAGAGTTTTATGATTATTGGAGATACGACAGAGAATGCAACATTGAAGTCAGCTTTTTTAGACAGCTAATTGATTTTATACTGTTCCGAAAGAAAACACTTTGTTCCTTTACTTCCTGCTTAGGAAGATGGGTAGGCGTGCGACATGATGGTGAGATTGTTCCATGCAATAGGTACTTTCCCCCAAAATATAGTTTCGGAAATGTGTTTGATTATTCAAATATTAGGGGCGCCTTCGAATCAGAGGGATTTGTGAATATTTTAAGCGAAGCAATAATACGCAGAGATAAATGCAAGTCTTGTGAAATTTATGATTTCTGCAATGGTGGTTGCAATCATGTTTCATATAATGAAACTGGTATTGAAAATAATGAAGGCGTAAGTTGTAAAATCCTCAAATCTGTCTATTTGTACATTAAAGATTCTATAGATAATCTAACGCCTTTTCAGGTAAAACCTGGTATTTACAATCCGAGGTTTGAAGAACTAATAAGGAATAGTTTGCAAAAATTAACTTAAATGGGGATGAGCGTTCGCATTATAAGCATAATACTGCATTAACTAAACTTTTTCTTCCATCTTAAATACTCGGTTATTAGTAAACTAAATTAATCTTAAATATCAAAAAACAGCTATTTGCATATATTGGCAAATAGCTGTTTCCTATTTTTGTGAAAGTCTGGTTTTGATTGGTAGAGGCGAAGCTTATCGAACCCTTGTCACATCGCATCATCACACCATTTTTCGCCGTTACCAATGACATGTTCTCCCCCGACAATCCAAAGAATTGTTACTTTTATGAACATGGCACCAATGTTATGTTCTAAAGCATCAGTCAATAGTACTCAAGCATCTAAAGAGGTATTTAGAGAACAACCGGCGGATCGGTAGTTACACAAAGACCTTTTTCCACCGCTTCCAGCATGTTCGGTTTCACTAACACTCTATCACCAGGCTGTATAAACTGTGACATACCGCCTAAGTGGGCGAGTAAGTCGGTTATGGCTTGTCCAACTATATGGGGATCGTAGGAATCAGCTTTGATGGCTGCTACTTTTGTCATGATATAGCAAGAATCCTTCCTAGTTTTAATTAGCATTACTTAATCAATATGCTCTCGGAAACGATCTTTAAGTTCAGCAATTTAAACTATTTCCATCGTTCACTTAATGATACTTTCATGTTGATAATATTTCATTAGTACATCCCAAATACATAAGTTGTATTGCACGCAGTGTCTTGTCTGGAATTACCCGCTCTTTGTTTTCCCATGAATTATTATAAAAATGCATCCATTTTATAGTAACAGGCTTCTTAGTGCCCACTATTGATTGAATGAGGGAATCCGGTAGTTTATACGTATATATATACATAACACTATTACGTCCGCCGCTGTCAGACTGCGAAGGCGATAAAACCCAGTCTTTTCCGTCAACCTGAATCGTTATTGGACCTTTCTCTTTATGAGTACCAGCCCGGGTATCCTCAGTAGTGAACTGTAATGTAGCTGCTCTTTTTGCATTTCCATAAATAGACAGACAGAAGTCAGCTGTTACATAATGTGTAATGCCACTAAATAGAGCAGGTCCTCTCCTATCGCGTACATAGAAACGCTTCACTCCATTAGCATCGTCCATTTTGATTTGTTCGTCATCCAATGCCTTTTTGACTTCCTTTAAATCCACTGCCGTTTCTGTTGCTTCTTTCATTTTAGTCTCAGTCGAAAACGGCCCTGCCCCTTTAAGGTTATTCGTTAATGATTGTAGAGTAAATGCTTCCGGATTTTTGTGATACTCAGCAAAGAGGCGGCTTGCAATAGAACCTATTGGAGTATTAGGAGTAGTTGCATTCCATTTGTCTGTAGTATTTTGGAATGAACTGAGTATTGCCCCATTTGCTGAGCTAATCGTACGTTCTTTTAAAATGAACATTAATCCCTTCTCTTTTACTAAATAATGAGCTACATTGTATGTTCCAGCTCCATCTTTTTGAAGACTCTTCATCCATACTTCTAGCTGTTTATCGGTATCTTCACCCGAAAAGTTTACCGTCTCTGCATCAACTTGATACACAGATGTTGAATTTTCCTCCATTACCAGCCAATTAGAAGCAAAGCCAGAAGTCGTGACAGATACAAGTATTACGCTAACGATACAAAACAATTTCGACAATCTGTTCATATCTCTCTACCTCCATTAAATCTCATTTATATACCTTCAATTTAGACAAAAACATAATAGCTACATTTCTTATAAAATATAAAATTCCTGCCATATTTATACAAAACATAGCAGGAGTTTTTATTGAATTTCAATTATACTGAATCCCCAAAGACCGTATTCTTTGAAGGATGTATCTAAACACCTATACACTACCGCCCAACGCTCTGATCCGGTCTTTGGCCTTTTCGATATCACGAGAGTCGCTACAGTTATCGATTACACCTCGATAAGTGGAAATAGCATCCTCATATTGATGTTTTTGGGTATAAGCGTAGCCAAGGTGGAAATAAGAATTGGCCCGCTTAGGATAAAGTTCAATAGCCCTGGCAGCATCAGATATAGCCAGATCGTATTGTTCCTTCTGGTTATAACAAACAGCCCGATTATTGTAAGCCCAATAGTATCCCGAGTCAAATTTCATTGTCTGGGTGTAATTGTCAATGGCCGAATCCCAATTTTTACGCACCTGATTAATCCAACCTCGCTCAAAATAAGCAGCCGCATAATCTGGCTTTATCTCGATAGCTTTATTGCAATCAGCAAGCGCCTCGTCGAATAGATTTTTCTTCCTGTAGGCTTGCCCCCGATGCAAGTACGAGAAATAGTCATTAGGATTAGCATCAATGGCCGCTGTGCATTCAGCGATGATTTTATCCTGAGGACTGGCTGTTGTCTCAGCCGCCCACACCGGCGACACGGAATAAAGTAGGAAGCAGGCCATCATCACTAAAATCACAGTTATCAGTCGCTTGTTCAAAATAACACCTCCAAAAATAACATACGGGTAAAACAGTTAAAAGACTTGTTCAAGCAGCACCTCCAGGCATGAGAATGTCCTTAACCGTTAACTCCCATCGCCCGTATATACCCTTTAGCCTGCTCAATAAGCACCGCATCAGTTGAGTTGGCGATAAGATAGCGGAACGCGATAATGGAGTCATCGTATTGATGTTTCATATAATGTGCCAAGCCTTTAGCATAATATGACCGGGGTAATTTTGGCGATAGTTCGATGGCTTTATTGCTGTCTTGGAGTACTAAGTCCCAATTTTCCTTAGCGCAATAGGTCATGGCTCGGTTGGTATATGCCAGAGAAAAGGCTGCGTCGATTTTTATGGCATGTGTGTAATTGTCGATTGCTTCATCATATTTTTTACGGACCTGATAGACCGCGCCTCGTGCATTGTATGCCGCGGCGTAATTAGGATTAATTTCGATAGCTTTGCTGAAATCAACGATTGCTTCGTCGAATAATCGCTTCTGAGCATAAGCTTGCCCACGTGCATAATAAGATATAAAATCTTGAGAGTTTGCAGCGATAGTTGCTGTACAATCGGCGATGATTTTATCCTGAGGGCTTGCCTTCGAATCAGCCGCCTCACCTAGTGTCACAGGCATTATAATAAAAGAAAGTGCAATAAATAATATCGTTACCCTAACTAACTTTTCCACATTAACACCTCCTAAAATAAGGTAATCGTTCGACAATTATACCGAATATTCCTTTTATTACAAGACAGGCGATAATATATATCCATCATGAATATCTTACCGATACTTTTCGCTATTTGTTGAACATGTTCCAAATAATTGTCCACTAAATCAACTGTGGTGGCTGCTACTTTAGTCATAATGACAGCCCTCCTTTACTAAATCATACTGGATACTAGCAAGAAATACATACGTTCCATATTTACCACAGGAGAGAGAAACAAACACTGTTTCAAAGGCTCATGGCTATATGCTAATAGCCTAAAATATGCTCCCATACTACAAGCAAATACACTTACATTATTTGATAATGATTGTGCATAACGCATAATGCTATTAATGTCCCTCTTATGTTCTATCGGGACAGAACAACCTGGGCCCATGGCACACCATCCAGGTATGTGGAAAAGTATAACTTTTGGTCATACAGGAACAAAAAAACTTGTTGACATGGAAGAAAGAATGTTTTACACTAAACTTGCTTCCATGGAAGAAAGAAGAGAGGTTCATAATGAGTATTACAAAAGATATTATATTTTTTTTAAAAAAAATTCAAGAAAACACTGAGTTATTAGCTCCTAGTATTGTGGGAGAACTTACCCTTTCACAAATACATTGTCTTTCTGTTATAGGAGATATTGAGAATGCTAATGTGACTAAGATATCTAATGAGTTAGAGATGACAACTGGTGCTATAACAAAAATGTGTAAGAAATTATTTAATCAGGGTTTTATTGAGAAATATCAGGAACCTGGGAATAATCAAAAAAAATATTATAGGTTAACAGAATCAGGACAAAAGCTTTATAATTTCCATAAAAAAATACATGACGAAATACATGAAGATAAAAAATCTATTATAGCCAGATATACTGAAGATGAGAAGGCAATTATATTGAGATTTCTTAATGATGTAAATTCTATGATAACTAATAGATTTAAGGGTTTTAAGCAAGATGATGATAAGTATTAGTTAACTTAGGTTTGGTCAGAGCGTTTTTTAAGAATTTTAATATATTTTAGTGGAGGGTTTTATATGAAAATTGATCTGAGTTTTAAAGTGGATAAAGAAGTATTAGAGGAACTAGCTGGTTCGGTTTCGCAAGCCTATATGAATCTTGAAAAACAAGGGCATGTAGGAACACATTTTGACGTTAGGGACAAAGAATTTTCTATAGATAAAATTATAACAAAAGGTCGAGTATTTAATATAAGCCACATTAAAACTGGAGAAGTAAAAGTAAATGATCTAGACTTAAGTAATGTAGAGAAAGGCGATTTTGTAATGTTTTATTCAGGAATTTTAAAACAACTTCGATATGGATCAAAAGAATATCTTTCAACATATATCGAGTTATCCAATGAACTAATTGACTATCTTATAGACAAAGAGGTAAATTTTATAGGCGTAGATATGGCTGGAGCACAAAAACCAGCTACTCATCTATATATTGATCAGTACTGTGCTGACAGAGGAATATTCATTATTGAAAATTTGGATAATTTAGACCTGTTGTTAGAGAAAGCATTTAACAAGCCCTTTACAGTATATACTTTTCCGGTAAATATGAGTGGGTTTTCAGGACTTCCTTGCAGAGTAATTGCTGAAATTTAAGTATTGAATCTAGAAAAAATAAAGGGACAGGTACCTTGTTTCACATTTTCTAAAACAAGGTACCTGTCCTTTATTTATAGAACCTTGCTCAAACACAAATTCTTCCGGCATATAAAAATAGCCCTTGTCAATATTAATTGTGCCGTCTCGGTCTAGGAATGCAGCCTCCACTATATTCGCGAAATATAGCAGGAGTTTATTTAAATCATGTCAATTTGAAAAGTTAACCACACATTCTATCTTTTAAAGTTTCAATTATATTGAATCCCCAAATACACATTATTAGCTTCCCTATGATATGTAATCTTACCTACAATCCGCTTCAACAACCTATTCCACTCTTGCACACTCTCCAAATATCGCCATCATTCTTTAAATACCAACGTGTACCACCCTTGGTGTCTGTAATGTTTGCCATGAAACGAAAAGCTCCTACTAAATTAATACAAAATTTAGCAGGAGTTTGATATTTTTCCATTACAACCTCTGAACCTTTGGCAATCGCCTGTCAAAGGTCTGAATAATATGCACTAGGCATAATCCCCTCTGTCGTACACAACTATCATGCTGTTATAATATTCGAAGGTCTTTAAGAATTGCTTTGGAAATTTCTCTAGCCTTACCGCCCGTTGCTCCATCTGGTGCTTGAATATTAGTGGCAAAATAATAACGTCTTCCTTGTTTTTCTATACAGCCAACAAACCAACCCAGTTTCCATTTCCCATCTTCAAAACCAGACCCCGTTTTTCCCATAAATCGAATCCCATCAATTTCGGACAACGTAATATTTCGCTTTACTACTTCTATGTTATCTCGAGAAGCCTGTAATTTACCAGAGTACAACTTATATAATAAATCAACCTGCTCACGAGCTGAAATTTGAAGTGATGAACGTAACCAAAATGTGGTTAACCCACCTGAAATATCTCTATTCCCATATCCTATTTTATCGAGGTTTTCCTGCATTTTTTCTGCGCCAATATTGGCAGCAAGCCTCTGGAAATACCAAACTACTGAATCCTTAGTTGCCGATGCAAGTGTTTGATCATGATTCCACGCAGGAAAGGCATACTGTGTACCATCCCACTTATATAAAGTATATACGTCTTCGCTATCTAAAACTCCCGTTTCTAATCCGATAAGCGAATTGTAAATCTTAAATGTTGAACATGGTGATAATCGTTCTGTGCTTCGTGACTTATCAAACACAACATATTGATCCTTTGTTTCATCGTACAATATAAATGTGCCGGTAAAGCCAGAAGCATATTTTTCAAAATCCCCGCGTTCCATTATTTTTGATGCATTCACGCTAGTAATATTAATTAGCATAATACATAGTAACACTAACATTACTTTTTTCACTTATAATCCCTCCGCTTTCTATTGACTATATCGCTCATAGCCTACGTATATATATTACTTAAACTAGTTTCTAAAAAGAATAGCATTTCCCTTACAGATTCATTACAGATTAATAAAAAGCTTTCTCCAATACTCTAGGCAAAAGCTCTACTAAAATTCAATATACACCCATGCCTCTAATTGTTTTTATTATTTTGCTATACTTACCAATTTTTACGCAAGCGATAACTCATCATGTTAAACCTCTTCAAAACCTACAACCAAAAAGTTATTATGAATTAATTATCTTTCAGGCCGTACAACTCTCTTTATATCCTCATAACTTACAACTT
This sequence comes from Anaerospora sp., assembly GCF_032013335.1. Taxonomy (NCBI): domain Bacteria; kingdom Bacillati; phylum Bacillota; class Negativicutes; order Selenomonadales; family Sporomusaceae; genus Anaerospora; species Anaerospora sp. Next base: position 101,042 of record NZ_DALZUO010000008.1, read on the forward strand.
TTTCACGTCGCTTATACAGAGTTTCTAAAAATAGCCACTCCTTAACTGATAAAAATTATGCAAAAGTTTTTTTACCACTTGCCAATGCTACTTTTTCGGTAGTAAGCCTCTCGGTTACTCTACGCCGAGCTAAGCAATTAACACGTTGAATTGCCTTTAGTACCATGTCTTCTGTTGCCGCAAATAGCATATTTTTCGTATCAAACGTCAGCAATATTGATTGGGCAACTGTTTGTAATTCTGCTTCCGTCAAATTGAGGATCTGATCCAGATTCGTAGGAACGGCGCACTGTTCGGCAATGCGCATCGCTTCACTTATTTCCTCATCGGAACAATTTTCCAAGGCCAGCAAAAATAAGTTGCCGTATCCAACGGCCAAGCCATGACCTGCGGCATGGGCAGCCGTCGACCGGATTTTTTCGCCACCCAAACTCGAAGCCAGTCCTGCATATAGAATAATCGCATCCACAGTCCAATCAAGGGCATCGGTGTGCTTCCGGTTTTCCACAGCTTGCCGTGCTTGTCTGCCAAAACGCTCCACCAGTTCATAGCCTTTCGCCAGAGCGCAGAATATCAGGCTTGTTTGCTGGGCGCATTGAATACTGACACGGCATTCATACCATTTGGCCAGCGTATCTCCCATACCGGCAGCCAGCCAGCGTAGTGGAGCATGCAGAATAATATCGGTATCAATAATCGTGCCTGCCGGGCAATTATTAAAAACAACTGTTTCAACAAACTCGCCATCATCCGCATAAACTACCGATACCGGTGTAATGGCAGCACAGGTGGCAGCAATTGTGGGGATGGTGATTAACGGTAGCTCACATATATCAGCAACAAGCTTACCTGTATCCAGTGCTTTTCCTCCACCAACGGCAATGAGAACATCTGCCTGGACTTGCCGAACCTTTTTTACCAGAACATTAATATTGTGGCGTGAGCTTTCCCCACCATAGCATTCAGTATCAGTAATACCGACTCCGGCTTGCGAAAGACTATCCCAAATAAGCTCCTGAGTTTTTGCTAATGCGGTCTGGCCGCCAAAAACCAGCGCATTCGTGCCCAATGTTTTACAGAATGCGCCTAGAGAATGCAAGGCACCTTTACCGCGAAAGACTGTCATTGGAAAGTCCAAGCGTTCAATCATTGGTGTCATATACAGTCCCTTTTTATCTTTATTCATCAACACATACCCCTATTTTTTTGCTACTAGCTGAATTTAATTAAATTAATGCCATAAAAAATAAAACCGTGATGGTTAGCCTTTTTAAAGCGTCTAGCTTTAAAATGCTCCTTCACGGATGCTGTGCAGACAAATATTAAGATTTAGTAGACTTTGAATGCAGTTTTTCAAAACCGCTATGCTACTTTTAAAGTAGCATTAGTATAATTTTACCAATTATTATTGGATTGTCAATACGTGGTCCCTATTCTTAGGTAATATTAACGCGATAGCTCTCCTGCGTTAGAGGGCAGTCTGTATGGAGACTGCAGCACAAATTCCACTCGCACAAGATTGAAATACCTCTGTAATTTCCCGCATCCTACTACATATCTTGGAGCATCGCTAAGCCGCTCAATATAAAAAACTTATACCTACCAAAGTGTATTAGCATAAATTCGCAGTTGAACCGGAAAAAATTCAACTAACATAACCTTTCCTACATAATATTTATGTCTTAATTAAAATACCATATTTTACAGATCATTCCTGCAACGAAAACTAACGGCACAGTTTTAAAAAAGTATTGATATAGTAAGGCTAAATTACCATGGATGATTGAGATGAGTTCATGGAAAACTAAAAAAAAGGAGGTGGGATATATGGAAAGAAAAATATCTAGAAGAAAAATGCTTCGTCGCAAATACAAAAATTATACTGCAGCCTTAGCGGGTGCCGCTCTCTTAACAGGAGCCGGGGCAGCAATTCCTGCTACCACTTTTGCTGCAGAAAATCCTGTCAATGTACAACAACAACGAGTAGCTGCTCATTATGACACCAGGGTTAATGACAAATCTCACTTTGATACTAGATTTGATAACAATAGTAAATATGACACTCGGTACAGTAGTAGAAACAATAATGCTAGATATGTAATCCGGTATAACAACGGAGCTAAGTTTGACACTCGGTATGATACTAGACATGATTATAGAAATGGTTGGCACAGACATGACCATAGTTGGCCGAGTTCAGACGAGAATCATGCAGTATACAAAGATGGTCATATTTATTATCGTTAAAATGAATTTTATTATGGATTTGGCAGAATCTAAGAAGTTCAAGAGATTATCCTCAAATTAGGTTTTAAGCAAGAAGTTAATAGTAGGCATAACAAGAGGACGGTGGAGTGATTTTTAAAAACACTACCACCGTCCGTTATTAAATTTAACTTCCCACTTTCATACATCATGCTTTATCCTACGTCATAGGTTTTCCCAATCTCCATACTCCATATAAACCGCTGCCTTATTGGCAACTTCTTTGCCAAACAATTTTGCCACTACGTAAAGTGATAATTCAATCCCCGCAGAAATACCAGCAGAAGTTAATATTTTTCCATTATCAACAAATTTCACCTTTTCTTCAATCATTACGGTTGGAACAATCATTTTCATATCAGCGATCACTTCGTGGTGAGTAGTAATTTTTAAATTATCCAGCAGCCCTAGTTTCCCAAGTAATCTTGTGCCGGAACAAACTGACATTGTAATTTGAGAATGATTATATTGCTCTTTCAGCCACTGTAAAACCGCATCTTTGGTCATTTCAATCTTGGTTCCATTGCCTCCAGGTACAATAAGGACATCTATATGTGGATGATTCTTAAAATCATAATCCGGCGTGACTCTTAGCCCATTTACTGATCGAATCCCCGCTCCATCTTCAGTAATGGTAAAAACGTTAAACAATGCACTATTCTGTATTTCTGTAGCAACTGAAAAAACTTCATACGGTCCAGCAAAATCCAGCAATTCTATATCATTAAACAAAAAGATTCCGACATTCAACATAAAAACCTCTCCAATCGCCAGGCTGTACATGCCTAAGCGGGCATCAGAATAGAACCACCTAATAAGGCCTAGTAGGAAAAGAATTACAATGTAACAGTTCTGGAAGATCCCTTTGTGTCATTAAAAGTTGCTACTCCATCTTCGATATAAAAGAGTTCAAAAATAGCATCGTCAATACTATACATCTTGCTAAAAGCAGGAACTGCATCTAAAGCAGCCTGCCTGGTTTTCCGAGTGGTATTAAATACAGCCTTACCTTGTAAGCGTAACCAGTCACCTGTTTTTGAAATTATGCTGACTTCAAAGTTAGGATTTGCTTTGAGCTGTTTGTATACACTCTTCTGATTGCTGGTGCTAAAATAGAGTTTGCCTTCAAACTCCATAACAAAACCAAAAGGCCGCACCTTAGGAATATTACCATCAACTGTAGCAAGATAAACTATTCTGTTCTCTAAGAGAAATGCAAGAATCTCATTCATTACTTAAAATCTCCTTTATCTTTATTTTTTAAGATAATCCTCAGAATGCAATCAGTCGATTTAAGTGGCTTACAGTTATGTACATCCTAGAAAATCCAACGTCATTGTTCCTCCCTTCTCTTTCCCAATTAAAAGTCCTCTATCTATAAGAACTATATTCCAAATAATTTATTGCATGCAGATATCATAGGGACGAGATTATTGACCTGCTCCTTATTTGTTGGACAGATAGTAAAATAACTGACGTAGAAAGTATCCACGTCAGTTTATTAGTCTTTACCGTGAGCGATAAGGACCTAACTGTTTTTGATTAAAACTGTAAATTGATTTCTCATTTTTCATCCACATATTCCCTTTTACAATTAACACATAAGTAGCTACAAAAAAATATGCAATTCCCAATATCCAATCATACGTAGTTGCTAAATTATGAACTGTAATATAGTAAATATACCAACCCCCTATTGGCATGTGCATTAAAACAACAGCACCCAGACCAGGATTATAAATACCTTTTATTTTTAAATTGGCAAATACACCATGCCATATCAATTGGAAAAATCCCATAAATATTGGTGCTAACCCCATCCATATTTGCTCTATAAAAAAGATGGGCAGCAAGTAAAAACCATAGGCAATTAACATATTAATAACCATCGCTGAATGGCTGTTTAAAGGATACTTATCAGGATTTGCGCTTTTGAATATAACGATATTAAAAACACCGGGGAAGTAGCCTGGCCAGCGATACTCCTCAAACTGATGAAAAAGAATTGCAACAAAACTCAGCCATAAAATCACTTGGAGTTCTCGCATGTATTGATGTTGATAAAACAAAACAAGACATACTCCCACCCCCACAACACCACCAATATCTTGCCAATAACGCCTTAAATAATTCATAACCTCACTCCTCTCTTATCAACATACCCTCATAATGAACGGCAAAGACGTGTAGTTTCTATATTAACTGCATATATAATTGTCAATGACAACTATATATGCAAAAAAAAAAAAAAAAAATTAAAGATAAATGTTAACTATCACGACTATGAGATTGGATATTATCGTACATTTGATGCAATAAAATCTTAAGGCGCTTTACTTCTTTTTCATCCATGTTTTCAACTAACCATTCATTAATTTTATCAGCAACGGGAATAATCTCTTTTTTTATTTCTGCCCCCTGTTTTGTTAGATAAATTAATGACGAACGCTTGTCAACCTTGCTTTCTTCCTTAAAAATAAAACCATTTTCTGCTAATTTGTCAATAAGTCTTGTTGTATATGGTTTATCTCTAAGTGATACTAAAGATAAATCAGTTGGTGAAATTCCCTCTTTTTCCGAAAGTTGAGCAAGTAAGACCCATTGCTCAAGAGTAATCCCATATTTCCTCAATTTTTTAAGAAATAAATTTTTCATTCTAGAATATGTTCTACTAATAATAAAACTAATGGCATCATTTAGAATATACATCGTTTTCCCCTTCAATTTAATTGTCATTGACAACTAAATATTATATTAAATTAGTTTAAAAGTCAATAATCTATTTCGACTTGTACATTCTCCGATAACCAAATTATACCATTTATAATTGCTGCGTTGACATTTAGAATTCTAACTGTTAGAATAAATTCATCAATTCATTTTGGATTATCATCCACATTAGAAAGGAACTGAAAAATGGCAGATAACAACTCTTGGGCAAATCAACCTTTTTCGTATCTACTCAGAGTGATAAGCATTAAAATGAAGAATAAAGCTGACAAGAGTCTTGCCGAATTCGGCTTAAATTCTCAACAAGGGCATACCCTCGGTTACATTAATTCCAATGAAGGAATTATACAGAAGGAGTTAGCCGATTTTTTTAAGAAACGAGACGCCAGTATAACTAGCATGCTTCAAGGCCTTGAAAAAAAAGGGTTTATTGAAAGAAGAATTCCTAAGGATAATGAAAGAGAAAAAAAAGTTTATCTTTTGCCAAAAGGGAAAGAATTAATTGAAGACTTCGATAAAAAATTTCAAGAAATTGAAAATGATATTACCAAATGTCTAACTGATGATGAGATTCAAACCTTGCTTCGCCTTTTAACAAAGATTAACAGTAACCTAGAGTAAAAATCACCTTACAATTTCCATCTAATTTTTTAGTCTTATTGTTAGAATTCTAACTATTAGTTGTCAATGTTTTAGAAGACTAAGCAATTCTCTTATCATTCAACAATTTTATATTTATACGGAGGGGATAAAGATGAAGAATAATAAATGGCTGGCTCTGACGGTCATTATATTAGGTACTTTTATGACTATGCTGGATACAAGTATTGTGAATATAGCAATCCCAAAACTCATGGATATATTCCATGTTGACCTAAGCAATGTAAAGTGGGTATTAAGTGCGTATTCCCTAGCACTAGCAGCAGTAATTCCCTTGACGGGATTTTTGATCGACACTTTTGGAACGAAAAGAGTATTCATTTTCGCTTTATCCATGTTTACATTGGGGTCGATGTTGTGCGGATTATCATGGAGTAATAATTCGTTGGTCATGTTTAGAATCATTCAGGCAATTGGTGGCGGTATGATTATGCCGGTTGCAGTCACTATTATCTTTACTGTCTTCCCCCATGAAGAACGGGGGGCAGCAATGGGATACTGGGGAATTGTAGGAATGTTTGGTCCGGCTCTGGGGCCAACTATCGGTGGATATATTATTGCAAACATGGATTGGGGAATGATGTTTCTTGTAAACGTTCCTCTTGGCATCTTAGGCATAGCAATAGCAAGCTATTCATTAGAAAATCCTCCGACCAAGCCATTCAAGCGTTTTGACATCGTCGGATTTATTTCTTCAGTGATCGGTATTGTGAGCTTACTCTATGTTCTTAGCGAAGGCGCCTCGATAGACTGGGATAATACAACAAACTTGATACTGCTTGCTGTTGGAATCATCAGTACAGTGGTTTTCATTGTAAATGAACTAACCGTCAAAGAGCCCTTGCTTGATTTACGCGTTTTTAAAATCTACAACTATACAGTGAGCCAGATCGTTCAGACTTTACACGGACTTGCCTTTATGGGAGGCGTGCTTATCCTTCCTTTATACTTGCAGGAAGTAAGAGGATTTAGTGCACTAGACACAGGGTTATTACTTTTTCCTTCCGCAATAGCCGCTGGCGTTACATCAGCTATAAGCGGCAGATTACTAGTCAAGGTTGGACTCAGAAAACTGACAGTACCGGGTCTTTTCATTGTCGCAGTTACCACTTATCAACTAAGTATTCTAGATATGAACACTTCTGTTCAAACCATTTTATTGCTATCCACATTCAGGGGACTTGGGATGGGATTTTGTATGCAGCCGGTTGGAACTGCCGGGATATACGCTGTTCCCAGTCATCTCGTAAGCAGAGCCTCAGCACTGCAAAATACCATAAAACAGATCAATCAGGCACTATGTATAACCATTTTAACAACACAAATCCAAAATCACCGCTTGCTGGAGCAAGCAAGTGGTATTTTGCAGCAGCAGGCTTATAATGCAGCCTTGAATTACGCGATGATGCTAACCCTAATTACAATACTCTTATCCATTATCGCGGTCGCGTTTATGAAAGATCAAAAAATAATAAAAGCTCAAAAAGCATAAAAAAGGAGTGAGGTATATGACAAGATATACAAATGATTTAAAGGGACTAAATAAAGAATCTTTATCAATTGCAGGCGGCAAGGGTGCAAACCTAGGGGTTTTAATCCAAGCAGGGCTTCCTGTTCCACCTGGATTCGTAATCACAGTAGCAGCTTATCGAAAGCACCTGGAAGCTGCAAATCTGAAAGAGCTGATAAAAGCTAAACTGGAAAACATCGCTGAGAATGATATTGCTGCTATAACTGAGGCTAGTCAATGCATTTCTACCTGGATTGAAAAGTCTCCTATGCCTAACGAGGTGCAAGAAGACGTAAAAAGGGCATACGCTAATTTTTCTAAAGAACTGCGCAACCAATCCGATTTAATGGTTGCAGTCCGTTCGAGCGCTACAGCTGAAGATTTACCCTCTGCATCTTTTGCGGGACAGCATGAAACCTACCTCGGTATTTACGGAATCGATGAGATCATTAGGCATATAAAAAAGTGTTGGGCCAGTCTCTGGTCGTCGCAGGCCATATCCTATCGCATTAGCATGGGATTTGAACATCTCAAGGTAGACTTGGCTGCTGTTGTCCAATTAATGATCGATGCTGAGGCTGCTGGAGTCATGTTCACGGCAAATCCGGTCAATGGCAGACGGGATGAAATGCTGATTAGCGCTGGATACGGCTTGGGAGAATCGATTGTAAGCGGACAAATAACGCCAGATACCTTCATCTTATCTAAATCTGGAAGCGTCAAAGAACAAATTTTAGGTTCCAAAGAAATAAGAATTTTGCTAAGCAAAAATGGCACGGTGCTAGAAGAAGTTCCATTGAAAAAGCGGAAAGAATTCTGCCTTGGCAACCGTGAGTTTCAGCAATTGACCGACCTTGCTAAAGCGGTCGAGCAGCATTACGGATGCCCGATGGACACAGAGTGGGCTCTTTCACAAGGCAAAATCTATATGCTGCAAGCCAGACCAATCACCACTGAGTTATCCGCCCCTGAAGATACGGATATTTTAGGCCCTGATGATCAAATCATTTTCCAGGGTAAAAAAGCTCCTTGGGGCTTGCAAAGCGCTATGGAACATTGTTCGGAACCTCCGACACCGTTGGATTTCGCTTACATTTGTTCCTGTTATCAAGGCTTTGATAGTTATTTGCACAACGAGGTCGGCTTTAGTCTGCCTAAGAGTCCGATGAGACCTATCGAAAGAGAGAGTGGCTGTGTTGCTATTGATCTTAAACAAGCGGAATTCTCCCCTGCTATGCTATGGAAAATACCAAAATTACTCATTAAAGAATATACCATGGACATCCGGCTTTTTTGGCAATCCTTATCTAGCGAAATAGATTTGTGGATTAAGAGAATGGATGAAGAGGGAGAGAATACAACGGATGCAGTCAAACTAGCAAAGTTGATGGAACAGGCAGTAGCGGAAATGGGAGTTCTTTTTCAAAAAAGGATATCTGACTTCGTACCGAATATCGTTATCGACTTAAAGTTTGATTATTTAATCAAAAAAGCGGTAGGTAAAAAACGGAAAGAAGAGGTGAAAGAAAATCTCCTTAAAGCATTGCCTTTCAGAACGGCTCTGCAGAATAAATCACTGGTCAAAGTTGCCCATGCAGCAGCTTTGTATGGAAAAGACAGCTCTGAATTTAAAAATGAGTTTGATGCATTTTTAGCAGAATACGGCGATAGGCCTTCGTCAAGTATGGCTCCTACCCTATCAGCCTATACATGGCGAGAAAAGCCGGAAGTCATTTATAACCTCATTGATTCATTAGTGAGTGACAACGAGCTGTTCCATTCCGAGGCAAGCTTTAAAAAGCAAGAAATTGCCCTTGAAGAGGCAAAGAATGAAATCAAGAAAGTGCTAAATAAAAAACAATATGACAACTTCCTTACAATACTTGATTTAGCCAGAGAAGGAGTGATCATTCGAGAAGAAGGTTTGTTTTATATAGAAAAGCTCACCTCTTGTGTGCGTAGATTAAGTTTAAAACTTGGAACTATGCTTGAAGAAAAAGGTATTCTATCCGAAGCGAATGATATATTCTTTCTTTTCTTGGAAGAATTAGGGCCTGTCGCAGCGGGACAATTAGATCTTAAAGGAAAGATTGCCAAAAGGGAAAGTGCTTATAAAAAGGTCTATGCTGCCCATGAAAAGGGTATTCACTGGATGATAGCTACCGGATCGTTTCCTGTCTTTAATAAAAAAGCAAAGCAAGCTAAAAATATTGTGAATCCAAATGAAATTAAGGGGATTTCTGCAAGCCGCGGAGTGTATGAAGGTCCAGTCTGCATAGTAAGAGGACCATCAGAATTCCATAAATTAAAAAAGGGAGATATTCTTGTGTCACCCTATACGGCTCCAGTTTGGACTCCACTTTTTAGGTTAGCATCCGCAGTAATCACTGAAATCGGAAGTGCAGGTTCCCATGCTGCAATTGTCTCGCGGGAATATGGCCTACCCTGCATAGTAGATATACCGGGTATCACAACTATATTAAAAGATGGACAAACGGTACGTGTAGATGGCACAAAAGGAATCATAACTGTCTAGCAATTCCATTTTTGTGCTTTGTGAAGTCAGATCAAAGGCAATTTGCGATTAGGAATGCTCCCACAAAGAGCACCTCCATACTTCGAAAGGTATGGAGGTGCTCTTTTGTTTACCTTTATGCTTTTACGGGTGCATTACTACTTTTAGACAGTTATCAATACGGCGACCAAATTTTTCATACCCAATCATTGCCTCATCTAAGCTCAGACGATGTGTAATAATATCATCTGCACGCAGTTTCCCTTGCTGGATTAGTTGCATCAATTCATCCGTATAATTTTGCACTAATGCCTGGCCACACTGAATCTTGAGTCCTTTTGCAAATATATCACCTATTGGGAACCCATCTGCCTTCGCTCCATACACACCAGCTAAGCCTAAACTTCCTCCATGCCGCAACGCTTTAACTTCCCAGTTAATAGCGGAAACAGAAGCGACTGCCGGCTGATCTTCCGGCCGAGTCCCCGGCAAAGGTGGGATCCCCATACGCTTCATTCCAACCATTGCCGATACAATAGAGTCTGTTGGCTCCGACTCAAAACCAACAGCATCAATTGCAACATCAACTCCACGTCCACCCGTTAATTCTCGAATTACTTCACCAGGGTCATCATGATCGCGGAAATTAATCGTTTCTACTCCCGGATTTAACTTTTTGGCATATTCCAAGCGATAAGGAACCTGATCTACTGCATAAACACGACGGGCACCTTTAAAAATAGCACACCGCTGCGCAAGAATACCCACCGGGCCACAACCGAAGACAGCTACTGAATCACCTGGTTTTACTCCGGATACATCAACAATCCAGTAGGCGGTAGGCAGTATATCGGTTACAAATAATGCCTGCTCATCAGTTAATTCATCTGGGACTGCTAATGGACTAACATCAGCATACGGAACACGTACATACTCAGCTTGTCCACCTTGAAAACCGCCATAGAAATCCCCATGTCCAAATACAGCTGCAATTTCACCATTCTCATTTGAGCGCTCGCAGTGGCTCCACAGCTTCGATTGACACATAATGCATTCACCGCAGGAAATAGGAAATGGAACTAAAACTCTATCTCCTCGTTTCCAGCGTTTGACGTCTTTTCCCACCTCTTCAACAATCCCCATAAACTCATGGCCTGGAATAAGTCCATCATGAAGCATAGGTTGTAACCCATGATAAATATGTAGATCCGAGCCACATATGGCAGTCGAGGTTACACGTATAAGCATTTCCCGGTCATCCTGGATTTCAGCATCCTTTACTTTTTCTAAGGAAAGCTGATAGGGCTTATGATAAACAACTGCTTTCATTTCTTCCTCCTGCACCGATTAGTAAATATTTGTTACTATATATTTCGCTTATATAATTACAAATATAAGTGTTCGGTTAAATAAATCGGCAAGCAATAATGATGCACAATTAGCACGAATTCACGCAATCCACCAACGGTTTTATATATTCTTTTTTTGTGAAGTCGGCAGGCTTACCATAAGTTTCCAACATGCCCTTTTCATCATGGGTCAATTCATTTTGCTTTTTTATTTTTACCCACAGAATAGTCATGAGAAGCTTGTCCAATAGCTTTAGTTTATTGAAATCAAAACCGCCCCGCAGGTAAAAAAATTTGATATATCCCTGTTCTTCGGGAGTAAAGTTTTTATCCCGCACTTCCTTTATAGTTTCCTCCCGGTAAGGCGTTGCCCCGGTTGCAAATACAATCACCTTTTTGTCTTTATGCTTACCTAGATTTTTCTTTATGAAATCAAGTCCAATAATACCAACAGCATGTAAACTGCCACCGTAAATTACGGTATCATAGAATGGCAGTACGGATGGATTAACCCTTGAAACCTCAATCATATCAGCAGATAATTCTTGAGAAATCCATTCGGCATATTTTTTAACAAAACCAGTGTTTGATTTATATATCACTAAAGTTCTCATATTGTCATTTCCCTTATCATTTTTCTCTCGATGACATTAGGCGTAACAATGCTAAACTTCTCTATTCTACTTAGTCTGCCGTAATATTTATGTGGATCGTAGAAAGTTGCTTTGATATAAAAGCTCAAACTCCTGCCATATTCATACAGAATTCAGCAGGAGTTTCTATTTAGATATCCGTTTTAATGGCTTCTTCAAATACTTTACGTACAATATCTTTAGTAGTGCCACCTTCAAAAATTTTACGCTTTTCTACAAAATAAGTTGGAACATAATAATAATCGTATTGCTTTGCAATTTCAGTATTCTTCTCTTCATCAATGATTTCCACTTTGATATCTTTATATTTCGGGTTTTCTTGCTTTACTTCATCAATCCAATCAATTGCTCTTTTACAATGTGGACACCAATCTGTTATCAGTACAGTAACGCTTTTCATCATTCTACCACCTTTCTTTAGTTCTATTATTGCCTTCTAAGTGTAAAATAACTCCTGCCATACCCTCTACCCCCGGAACCTATTCCTCTCGATCCAGTCCAGGCTTTCTGAGTAGGATTCTTCGTTGCGAGTCTGCTTTATTACGGATTGGCAATACCCCGCTTGACTATTAATGCTCTCCTGAAATAACATGCCTGCGAATGGCAGCAATAAATTCCTCATTTTCGTGATGGGCTCTAATTGCAATGCGGCAAAATTCTCCGTTTAACCCAACGAAGTTTTCACAATTTCGCAAAAGTATATTATCTTCTCGTAAAAGCTTTCGCGTATTAGGAAAAGGCGCTGGGAAAAATAAATAATTAGCGCAACTACCCCATACTTCAATTTTCAATTTGCTTAATTCGTTGAGCAACCACTTCTTTTCTGTCAGAATTACCTCCTGAGTTTCTTTTAAATATTTTTTATCTTTTAATGCCGCAATCCCAGCTACTTGTGCTGGAGTAGATACATTCCAAGGCTGTCCTGCTGCAAATATTTTGCCTAACAATTCTTCATTATTAGATATGCAAAACCCTAACCGCAGCCCCGGCATAGCATATAGTTTAGTAAATCCATCTAAAATGATAAGATTAGTATATGCATGAATCAGCCCTTTGGCCGTATATTCTTCTGGCTTATCCAAGAACCCAATGAAACTCTCGTCTACAACCAAAATAGTTCCATTCTCTTGGCACTTATCTACTATCTGATTGAGTAATTTCCTCTCAATGACTTGTCCGGTTGGATTATTCGGATTGCATAAGAAAAACATATCTATATCATGAGTTAATGAATCTAAAATAGTTTCTGTAGTTTGATATTTTTCTTCCTTTTGCAAAAAATGATATGTCACAGCGCATCCCGCATTACGTAATGCGCCTTCATAGTCTTCATAGGTAGGAGCCAGTATAAGTGCTTTTCTTGGTTGTTGTGCAGCTATAATCCGGTAGATCGCATCATCCACCCCACTGACGCATAAAACTTGTTTGGCAGATATACCCGAATAATGTTGTGCGATTCTCTCAGATAAAGCGGTGCATTGGGGGTCAGGATACTGTGCATACAACTCCATTTCTCTTGTAATAGCTAGTTTAGCTGACTTCGGCATTCCTAATGGATTTGTGTTTACACTCAGATCTATTATATCTTCAGTATTCATAACTTCATTCTTGTCTCCATTTCCGTTGAATAACTTTTTTAATAGGCTACTGCCATTGCCCATTAGAATCCCATTGCATGTTTTACAATTATCATTTTTTCACTGGAGGTCAACTCTTCTAAAAGCTTAAAAGCTACGCCAGCAGCAGTCTCCGGACAATATGAGGTAATGATGTTTTGATCTACTACAATAGGCTCATTTACTACATCAACATTAAACTCTTTCAACTGCTTTTGACGAAATCCATCCCGCAAATGGTATGTAGTGGCTTTTCGTCCCCTTAGCACCCCGCTCTTCCCTACAGGCAGTGCAGCTACACAGATTGTTGCAATTATTTTTTTCTGCTTGTCAAATTCTTGGATTAGATTTAAAAATCGTTCATCATAGGCTTCTTCATAAAATCCGAATTCCTCAAACCCTCCCGGAATTGCTAGTGCATCATAATCGTTCACGTTTATCTCATCAATTGTCTTATCAACCAAAATAGGAATGTTAAAGGTACTAGTCACTTCTTTTTGAAATCCGCATGTAACAACCGGCACGTCATATTCATATCCGTTCCTCGCCCATCCCAAAACATCAACAAAAGCACTAAACTCCATAGTTTCGAATCCTTTTAGTGCGAATAATAATGTTCTCATGATATCTCCTCCGTAAACAAAATGCATGTCAATCCTCTAATCTTATAATTCTATCTAAAAGAAAAATTCCTGCAAACTGAATAGCAGGAACTCCCCCAAACCAAAACGATTTTTCGTATAACCTCCCTGCGCTGACCGCCTAAGCGGTTTTATGTCTGACTTTCATTGCATTTTACAATAGTTTCCACTAAGATATACTTATAAAGCACTGGAAGAGCGGATATATAGAACGCTCGAAGATTTGTAAATGATAATTTTTTTAAGAAAGGACGATGGCTTATCATACTATATGATTGGGAGTCGGTGTTATGCGGAGCAAAGGCTATCGCATAACAAACATGCTGTGAGATAGCCTTTGCTCCATCCTAAAACTACAATTTTAGGAGGAACATAATGAGCTACAAGAATGCAGTTAGTGTATTTCCCGCCGGTTTGTTAAAAGCAATGCAACGGTATATTGACGGTGAATATATTTATATCCCACGAAAGGCAGAGAGTAAAAAACGCTGGGGAGAAGTTAAAAACAGCAGGCAATATATTCAGGAACGCAATGAGATCATCTTATCCCAGTATCAAGAAGGTCTTTCTGTTGAGGATATTGCATGCTGTAACTACTTATCACCCAAAACAATCTACAAAATATTGGCTGATATGAAAAGCCAATGCTAAAGTGGGAGCGACATGGCGATTTTGCCGTGTCGCTTTTTTGTTTCTGAATCATCTTGTAGGGTGCATTGTAATTATGTAACTACTATAGTTGATGTATAGCAGCAAGCTAAACAATTAACGGAGGAAGAATACGATGTATACGTTCACAAATCAATTCATTTCCAGTCAGAGTAACCTGAAGTTTTTGAAAGCTACAATGATGGGGCCTAATGCCATGCGCGTAGCAGAAGAATTAGCGTCATGCCTAAACGTCAATGAGAATATGCGGATACTTGACCTCGGTTGTGGCTGCGGTCTTTCCACGCTTTTGCTGACACAGAAATATGGCGCAAAAGTTTTCGCCGCCGACTTGTGGATTTCCCCAACCGAAAACTATGAGCGTTTCAAATCTATCGGGATTGACGATAAAGCCGTTCCGATCTCCGCAGACGCGACCAAAGGCTTACCTTTCGCAAATGGGTACTTTGATCTGTTGTTTACGGTGGACGCTTACCATTATTTCGGTGATACGGCTCAAATGCTCCCGTCGCTCATTCCTTTTGTGAAAAAGGGCGGCTATATCGCCGTGGCGATTCCCGGCTTAACATACGAATTCGGGAAAAATGTTCCCGATGATATGCAGCCGTTTTGGAATAGCGAGATGGAAAGAACGCTGCACTCTCTTGACTGGTGGAAAGATTTATGGAAGAGGTCCGAAGGCATTGAAATGGTGGTCAGCCGCGAAATGTCCTGCTGCAGCCAGGCATGGAAAGAATGGCTGACCGGTTACCACCCCATTGTGGCTGAAGACATCAAAATGATGGAGGCTGAGGGCGGGAGATATTTTAATCTTATTCAGCTGATTGCTAAAGCCATATGATGTTACTGCAAGACCAGCATTGCTGCAACTATTACTAGTTATAATTCCTATTAAAAAGAAAAGCTCCTGTAATATTTATGTAGATATCACAGGAGCTTTCATTAACTCTTTCTGTTGTCATCATCACTATTGTCATTGGAGTGCTTCAGTGCCGGTGCAGCTATGAGCCTGGCAAGCGACGCCTTAGGAGCAAGATTGCCCTGCTGTATTGCAATATTTAAAAGGACGACTAGAATTCCCCGCGCAATCAAGCCGGTAAGGATTAAGAAAACAAAATCTAGATATGGCCCGATAGGGCTTAGATAGATAAAAACATTTAATCTATTCAGGATGAGATAGTAAAATACAAAAGCAATCAGGCCTGCCCAAACAACCGTTCCTATAAAGAACGTCTTCCAGGATTTTGTATACTGGTAAACCAGCATAGCATACAGGGGTATTATGGTCAAATCGCTCATGAAAAAGTTCTGTTGTAAGGGAACCATCCTAAAAAACGTTGCCCACAGTCCGATAAGTTCACCAATAGAATCATATATGGAAAATGCTACGGCCACTAAAGAACCAAAAAGTAATATCTCTACCAATCGCTTTTTATCTGCTAAGTAGAAAAATAAAACGTATGTAAAAACAACAAAGAAAAATATCCCTATCCATACCGGCGAAAGAAACTGCTCTGACAACCATTTATCCATAACTATTTTATCTAAGTACTCTGAGGTTTGCATAAGATGCTCATTCGTAATCACAGGCTTCCGCCCCCTCGCTAACTGCTGAATTTATTTTGTCCAGCCCTGTGTTTTTGTATCCTGCACTTACGTATGTCTCAATGTTTTATATTTTCACCAAAGAAAGTAACACTTTTATAGGCTTCAGTGGCCTACGATACGCTTACACCAAATGGAAAGCTTAGAAATACAGCCGTTTTTTTCAAAACTAAAGCTTCATGGAGTAAATCAATCCTATTTTGCGTCTGGATTTCATATTTTACTTTAATAATGTCAGACTTGCTTTTCCCTCTATTTAGCTTACAAAATGAAGCTTTTCCGGTTATACACAAAGTGGTATATTACTCAAGGATATAAAAAACAAGCTGGTTTGCAAGCTAGGAAGAAGGCTAGGATGAATAGAGCATTAATTACGCTCATGTGCTTAGGGTTGATGTTTGATGGAGGTTCTGAACAGCTATTGGGTGATTATATACAAGAAGGACGCACCGTCTTACGAAATACATCGAAGAAAGCGGCGGCTGCATTCAGCAATCAAGATTGTTACCAGTGCGGTTACTGCTGTAAAGAAATGCCTTGCATGTATGGAAAATGGGATGAGGCTGCTCATCAATGTTCTTATTTGGAAGTAGCAGAGGTGTTTTCCGAATACAGTACATATCGCTGTTCCCAATATGAAACGATTAGCAACGCAGAAGCATCTAAGAAATATCCGATGTTTGGAGGCGGCTGCGGACGACCGTTACTAAACCCGGAACGGGATAGAATTAGACAGGTTAAAAGCTAGAAATTGAAGTATATATAACGAAAGGACCTAAAGCCTTAATACGCTTTAGGTCCTGCTTATTTTTGTCCACAAAACAAAATGGATGTCCCGTAGGCTCAAGAATCACGTCCGCCACGCTGCTTTTTTATGCTTTACCGAAGAGTTTCTATAAACGTTTTTCCAAACTGAACACACTCTCCGGCTGTCTTTTCATCCGGGTTCCATAACCCCTTAAGCCCATCGTTGACTAGAGTGAAACCGCTTTCTTTCAGCAGCTCATTAAGAACTTTAACTGATTCCCCGCTCCAGCCGTAAGCGCCAAAAGCAGCTGCTTTCTTATTTTTAAAGCCCAGTCCTTTGACCTCTTCCATCAGACCGGCCACTGAGGATAAAATCCCTTTATTTACAGTAGGCGAACCGACTAAAATAGCTTTTGATTTGAAAATTTCCGTAATAATATCATTCTTGTCACGTCGGGCCGTATTGTAGAGCTTAATATTGACACTGGCATCCGCCTGTTTGAGACCTTCAGTAATCGCCTCTGCCATCTTCCGGGTCCCATCCCACATGGTATCGTAAAAAACCGTAATTTGGTTTTCCTGATAATCGGCTGCCCACTCTAAATACCGGGTTACAATCTGCAATGGATTATCCCGCCAGATTACACCATGGCTGGGGCATATCATATTCACCGGCAGGTTTAATCCGACAATCTCCTTAATTTTACGCTCAACCATGCGGCTGAACGGAGTGAGGATATTGGCATAGTACTTCATACATTCCTGATTAAGCTCAGCCTGATCAACTAGATCGTTAAACATATACTCAGAAGCGTAATGCTGACCGAATCCGTCATTGCTGAATAATAGGTTGTCTCCAGTTAAATAGCACATCATGGTATCCGGCCAATGCAGCATTGGCGCCTCAACAAAGATTAATTCCCTGGAGCCGAGATTCAGCTTATCGCCCGTTTTTACTACCTTAAAATTCCAGTCCTGATGATACTGGCCTTTTAATGATTTTACTCCATTGGCAGTACAGTAAATTGGCGTATCGGGGATATACTTCATTAGTTCGGTCAATGCACCGCTGTGATCCACCTCACCGTGATTGATAACGATATAATCGATGCTTTCCAATGATATTTCTTTCCGTAGATTGTCCACAAATTCTCTGGCAAACGGCAGCCATATAGTATCAATTAGAACAGTTTTTTCATCGCGAATAAGATAGGAGTTATAGGTTGATCCCTTATGTGTGGAATACTCTTCCCCATGGAATTTCTTTAATTCCCAGTCAATCTTTCCTACCCATGTCACATTATCTGTCACCTTAAAGCTCATCGTTAACTTCCTCCTTTATATAAGCTGACTTGCTCTAGACCTGTTATACCTGCCCATCAGCCGCCCGGCGGTTATAAAAACACACTATCAGGCTTTGCATCTGCTTCTAACGGCAATTTTATCTATTTATTATTATAACAGATAGGAGTAGTTATTTTTTGACATAAATCACAAAATACAGCCTAACCAACTAACTAGTACATTTTCTTATAAACTATAAAATCCTGCCCTATTTATGCAAATAATGGCAGGATTTTATAGTTGAAATTGTATTTTAATCATGCTACCTACTATCAAATATTAACTTGACTTATTTAATTATTTTCTAGTGTAACACAACAGACACTATGGCTTAGCCTGATTATTACTGAACAAACGGACAACCCACAAAAGAATAACAGCTCCAATTATGCTTGTAATAAGCTGTCCAATGACACCATAAGAATTAAATCCGAACAAAGATAAGACAAAACCGCCAATAAATGCTCCGACAATCCCTACAATAATATCTACCCATATTCCAAATCCATGACCACGCATGATGTTTCCTGCTGCCCATCCAGCGATCGCCCCTATAAGTAAAGACCAAACTAAACTACCCATTTTCAAACACCTCCAAATATATTATGTTCTACTGCAGCACTGATCATACTTACTGAGTAATGAGAGCCGCTTATTTACTTCCTAACAAAAACACCGCCATCCTCAAGAGGTGTGGCGGTGTTTTTTACACGTACTATTGTTTTACGCCTGGGTCAGGATTTTGAAATGAAGGGGGTTGTGGATTATTGATATCAAAGTATTTGCCTGGAGTAGAAAGATCAAAATAAAGTCGTGCATTTTCATCTACACCCCAGTCTTGAGTGGAGCCTGTACCTTGAATCCGGTTAAAGGCCTGGCGGAAAAGTGTATTATGAGCTTCTTCTCGATTTAACAAAAAATCAATCGTTTCACGAACATATTTATCTGCAATTTGCCGGTGAAGGTATTCATAAACCACTTTTGCTCTTTGTTCGGCCGCAATGTTAGAAAGTAAATCCGCCGCCAAATCTCCAGTTACATTGACATAGGCCGCCGTCCAAAGATAACCTGAAGCATTAGTTAAAGCAGGACTAAGCCCTGTTAATACATGGCTTTCAATTTGTCCTGCCCCAACGCCCTGCGTATCAAGATCATGGCCATTCAATAAATTAATAGTAGTTGCAACCATTTCCATATGACTTAACTCTTCCGATGCAATGTCCATAAAGAGGTCTTTGATAGCTGGGTCTTTTATACGAAAGCTTTGCGCCATATATTGTATCGCTGCTTTCATTTCGCCTTGCGGTCCACCAAGCTGTTCAGTAAGCATTGTTGCATATGTTGGATTAGGCCGCTCTACCCTTACAGGATTCAGTAACTGTTTCTCATGCTTAAACATGTTAAAACACCCGCCCTTTTTAAACTTCTAAGCTATATTTCTCTTTGTACATTTGTTTTATGCATTTTACAGATCTTCCGGACTGATTTCCCTGCCGATACAATAGGTGAACCGTAATTGTTTTAGTTAAAAAGAATATTCGCTATGTACATTGCTGAAACTAAGCACAACAATTAGTAAGTCTTAGGAGGAAGTGTAATGTCGAGTCAAGGAAATGATACACTGATTAAAAGCACTGATCAAACTAGTACTGGTGATGTGGAATCGATCTCAGGAAAAGGAGACGCTAGCGGAACGAATGATCCTAATATGCATTTTGATGTACATGCAAATGCACAGAAGTATTATGATATTGAAAAATCCCCAACTTCAATGGAAGAAATTCATAAGTGGCAACGCCAACATATCCAAGTTCACGATCAAGGTAAGGATGGATATCCTTTAAATGTTATTATTGATCCGGCAATGCGTGAAATGTATCAACATGTTCATGAGCAAGGACTTACAAATGTATTTGACCGTTTCGAACAACAAGAAAAGATCCGCTGTAATTTTTGTGCGCAAGGCCTATCCTGTCAGTTATGCGCTAATGGTCCCTGCCGGATTAACGCTAAGGTTCCGCGAGGCAACTGTGGCGTCGACGCTCATGTAATGGTTGCCCGGAACTTTGTTTATCGCCATGTAACCATAGGTACTTCAGCAAATATTTTTCACGCTCAGCAGGCCGCCCGTACTTT
This sequence comes from Anaerospora sp., assembly GCF_032013335.1. NCBI lineage: Bacteria > Bacillati > Bacillota > Negativicutes > Selenomonadales > Sporomusaceae > Anaerospora > Anaerospora sp. Next base: position 121,482 of record NZ_DALZUO010000008.1, read on the forward strand.
GAAGGCAGCTGCAGAAAACCCTAACAGCGGTCTTAAAATTAGAGATAAAGAAAAGCTCTTAAAGTATGCTGAAATGGCGGGACTAAATAGCCATGAGGACGTAAACAAGGTTGCTGTTAATTTTGCAAATTGGGTTCTTGAAGATATGGGTCGACCTTATTGGGAAGAGTCTAAGATGACTAAAGTTTTTGCACCACCTAAACGGCAGGAGTTATGGAGAAAGTTAAATATTTTCCCGGGTGGTGGCTTTAGTGAGGTCGGATTTGCCCAAACGAAATGTATGACTAATCTAAATGCTGATCCTGTTGACTTTTTACTGACATCTGTTCGTTTAGGAGTTATCAATGAATACCAAGGACTATTTGCTCTTGATATTCTGCAAGAAATACTAATGGGTACTCAAAAAATTCGTACGGCTAAACAAAATATGGGCCTGCTGAAAAAAGATATGATTAACGTTATTACGAATGGTCATATGCCCCTGACTGCCCATGTAGTTATTGAATTAGCCTCAACTCCCGAGTGGCAGGAAAAAGCTAAAAAGGCCGGAGCTGCAGGTCTTCAAATATTAGGGCATGTATGTGAGGGTCAACAGTTATTGAACTATGAGGATACAGGCAAGATGAGTGCTTATGCCGGTCAGGAAGGTGAGTGGCTTTCTGAAGAGTATCTGCTAGCAACTGGTGCCATTGATCTTTTCATGTTCGATTACAACTGTACGATTCCGACACTCCCGCTTTATGCGAAACGCTTCGGCACTAAAATGGTAAGTACTCATGAAGTAATTCGCATGCCAGATACCGAAATTGTTGAATTTCAACCGGAAAATATGCGCCAACAAGCAGAGAAGATTCTTACTATGGCGATTGAAGCTTATAGAAAGCGTAAGTCAGAAAACCGCGAGGTATATATTCCACCCCATGTCTCGGACTGTATGATTGGCTTCAGCACAGAGTCTGTTAAAGCAGCTTTGGGAGGCTCATGGAAACCGTTAATTGATGCTATTGTTGACGGTAAAATTCGTGGAATCGCCACTGTCGTAGGCTGTACCACCGCTCGTTATGGACAAGGTGGCAGTAATATCTTTAGAATAACGAAAGGTTTAATCGAAAAAGACATTTTAGTTTTATCCGGTGGATGTACTTCATCAGTAATGCAGTACACTGGTTTAGCAGATCCTAAAGCAGCCGATGAAGCAGGCCCTGGTTTAAAAGCTGTATGTAAATCATTAGGAATTCCACCGGTGTTATCCTATGGAGCGTGTGTAGATATCGGTAAAATGACACAAACAGCAAAGGAAATTGCCGACACACTTGATGTTGATACTAACATGCTTCCCATTGTCATTGGTGCGCCTGAGTATCTTGAGCAAAAAGCAGTAGCCGATGCTTGTACGGCGATTGCTTTAGGCTGGTTAGTACATGTCGCTCCTGTACCATCAGTGACTGGTAGCGACGTTGTAGTAAAAACCCTGACAGAAACTACCGAAACCCTCGGATTAGGTAAGCTCACTGTTGAAACAAGTGCGGATAAAACAGTACAAATTTATGTTGATCATATTGAGAAGAAACGTGCCGAACTAGGAATATAAACAAAACAGCCGCAAACCTTATGAGGTTTGCGGCTGTTTCATCCTTAAGTTCAGTGAACACTGTTAGCGTTTGCGGATTCCTGAACAGCTTTTGCTAACTGGCTGTCTGGCTGATCATAGGGGTTCGACCAGTCTTTCTGGATCATATAGTTCATCATTGCTTCATGCCCAGTCATACTTTGTGTACAATATGCGCTCAGAAATGAACGTAACTCCGGAGTTGTTGAGGTAAGAGCTGCAGTAAAATAGGCTTGGGCATTGGCTGCCGCACCGGAAGTGGCATTATAAGCTATTGTTTTATCTGCAGAATCACCAGTAGTTCCTGAAAAGAAAGAGCCTATTAACGATGACATTTGTTATACCTCCCCATTAGCATTTTGCGCTTGCGCTTGAGTGTGCGACGCTACTCTCGCGTCTACAGCTGTAATCTTATTCTCAGAAACAAATTGCTGAAGCCCAGCAATTCTAGCTTGTGTAGCAACGATACCCGATTGAGTCATCGTCTTTAATTGCTCATCTGATACAGCCATCAAGCTTGCTTGAGCTACCGTTAAGGCATTAGACTCCATCTCTAGAAGTTTGGTCAGCGATAACACCTCTACTGCAGTTAATTGACGCATGTTTGACTTAATCCCCTTTCCAAATACTAATCTATTTTGTTATAGTTCTCAAAACTATTAATAAATATTACTACTATTAAATAAGATTGGCATAAATTTCTAGGTTATTTTCATCCACTTTGGAATTAAATGTAAGTCCCCCTGCTTCAATGTCTCGCGCCAATATGGCATTCCCAGTAACCTGCAACTGCGCTTACGCCAAATTACCTCATAACTAAAATAACAACTCATCACGAATATGCAATGAGTTGTTATTTTAGTAGGGGAATTTTTTGTTTTTTTCGAACAAATTATGCCGCTTTACATATGCTACAAAATTCCTTTCAATCGGAGTAAGAGCCTGCAATGAGCAGACAGCAATCCCCAATATCCGGTATACATTCGGCTGGACGGGCATAATTTTTACTTTTTCCGACGTTCCCCGCAGGACCAAATCGGAAAGCATACTGATCCCTAGTCCACCCGCAACCATGCTTAGCACGACCGGATCATCGGCTGAAGCAGCGAGCATTTTAATCGAAACATCATTTGTCTCCAATGCCTTTCGCACATCAATATCCTTCATAAACGACGGCATGATGAATGGAGCGCCTTCAAATTCTTTCAGCTCAAAAATTGTTTCTTGTGCAGTAGGATATCCTAGTGGTAACACCGCCCGGTAGTAATCCTTAGCCAGAGGAATAAACTCGTGCTTGCATTCTGTCCCACTGCAAACAAAGATCATATCGACTTCTCTTTTTATCAAGGCATCGTATAGCTCTTCTCTACCCAATACTACCGTTTCTATACTTACGTTGGGATGCTCCAGATAAAACCCGCTCAGAAGCGCCGGAAGCCAATTACGTGCTACGCTGGCATAGGCTCCTATCCGTATAATATCCTGCCGCCGGCTTTTTAAGCTGCGCACTTCATTGCGGATTCTCTGTTCGGCAGCGGCAAACGCCTCCAGCAAGGGCAGCAGCTTTTCTCCTTCTGCCGTAAGGCAAATACCAAATCGGCCTCGGTTAAGTATTGTAATGCCTATATCTTTTTCGAGGCTGTCCATCATATGAGTTAAGCCAGACGGTGTATATCCCAGACTGTCTGCAGCCTTTAAAAGGCTGCCCGATTTTAATGAACTTAATAATATTTGTATTTTTTTAGCATCCATAATTCCTCAATATATGAAATTTCGTATTCAAAATATATGAAATTCTCTCACACATGTAGTATAAAGTGTCGCTATACACTTTGCAACTGTATCGCTACAATATAACCAAACAAAAAGCAAAACATTTCGTACAAGCTAACAAAAATCAGAATAGGTATGCAGACAAAATAAGTTGATTTACTAGGAGGTTTTTATGCGTTATTCAGTAGATCCATCAGTTTTTGAAATCAATCCAAACATTAAATTTGGTATACTGGTAGGTAAATCCCTAAAGAATTCAGAGACAACGCCCTATGATCAAGCCAGATTACGGGAAGCAGAGGAAAAGATGCGCGAAAGCTATCAGGATTCCCAGGTGAGGGAGCTCCTCAACATTTCACTATACCGGTCAATCATGACTAATGCAGGTATAAATCCTAACAAATACCCGCCCTCTGTGGAAGCAATGTTTAAAAGAATTATTAAGGGCACCTCCTTACCGGCGATTAATGCCTTAGTTGATCTATGTAATGCCATTTCTGTTGAACAGATGATATCATTAGGAGCACACGATTTAGCAGATATACACGAAGATTTGGAGGTACGCTTCGCTAAGGAAGGAGACTTATTTCTTCCTTTTGGTGCCACCGAATATGAAACAGTAGATCTAGGTGAGCTTGTTTTTACGAGTGGGAATAAGGTGCAAACGAGAAAGTGGATTTGGCGTCAAAGTGAATTAGGAAAAACCACCATCAACAGTAAAGATCTCTTTTTTCAATTAGTCGGTTTTGAGGATGATAAGGGCGCCAGCCTCAACAAAGCAATGGAAGAAATTGAACGTTTGATTATAGACAGATTCGGGGGCACTTGTAAGCGATATCTTGTTGATCAGAACAATAGATGTATTGAGTTCTAATTTTCAATAGAATGCCGAGTGGATTCTAGTATATAATAGTCATAGAAATAAAGTGCGGCTTTGCAAAGAAAGGCTTGAGAGACGTTATGGAAGTAAGGCAGGAAAAAAGGCCAAAGAAGAAACCGATTATCGGAAGCATACTTTTATGTATTTTCGTTTTGCTGGCTTGGGTGGGTTACCGTTATGTTAGCAAACCGCCTGCCGAATTGCCTGCTCTGCCACCTGTAACAATGCCTCTGCCAGCTGGCGCTTCGACTCACAGCACTCCAGAAGTTCCTGCTCTCCCACAGACGCCAAGTGCTGAACAGCAACCAATCGGCTCACAACGCCATTCTTCGGATAAGCAAGGTATTGCAGACGACAATTCAACCGATTTGTCTAGTCATACTATGTCCATTAAGCGGGAAGAGAAAAAAGGCTTTCAAGTTATGCCAGGCGTAAATGTGAAGCGCGGCGTCGTCAATATTCAGTTAGATGAGAAAAACGACCGGACTATTGAAATTGAAAAAGATCCCGATAACTCGAATAGCGATTATCAGTTACTACTGAAAAAGAAATTTTGAGTTAGGCATCATCTATGGCCGCTCACGAAAAGTCCTGACTTGCTAGCAAGTCAGGACTTTGAGCTACAGGCCGCTGTTAAAAGCATCAAATCGCAAACTGACACATGATACCGTTGGAAAATTCGTCAGCCATCATTAACGCTTCTTTTTCGATTCTGTTAAATATTGCAATACTCTTCGCGTAATCCTTATTGAGCATGGTTACAGCTTCTTTTTTTGTTAAGGCCAAATGTGTAAACCACATCTGCTTCATATCGCTTACAGACCAATTGGGATTAATATGATTTAGAAAGCAAGCGATTTGTTCTGCATTTTCATACCATCTTTTTTCTGCATTCGCCGCCGCCGTACTATCACCGGCTTTTGCTGCTTTCACAAGCTCTGCCGCAATAACCAAATGATCTGTTATCAGGCGCTCAAACTCAGCAGCCGCTCTATTTCCATAGAAGTGATTAAAAACTCTCCCAAAATCAGGTGCGTTACGCAGAAGCCGGTTGGTAGTTTGCTCTAAATCAGGCAAATCATAAACAATCCCCATAATAACCATCCGCGTCCAGTAAACGTGCTGCGACCACAGAAGGCGGAAACAATCCCGCAAGTAGATTTCCCGTTCGCTCAAGCAGCAGTCGTCGCTGTGATAAAATTCTGGCACATAAACCTCCCCCTTTGAATACCCTTATATGCCATTTTATGTTTTGGACACGCACAAGGTGATATATGGTATCATGATCGTACTTTAGAAGTAATTTCATATTGATTGTATTCCCCTGGGGAAAAGGCAAGTAGGGTTAATCATAAAAAGAGGTTGCTTGAAATGGCTAAACCCATTCAAGCAACCTCTTCTTGCGTATATCCCAAAGGTCGATCTCCAAGCACTGCTTACGCTGCATTACCAGTGATCTTTCTACTCAGCCGGGGTAAATAAGGCCACAAAAACAGCGATCTTCCCAAACTGAATACAATAAAGGCTAACCATACTCCATGGTTTTGCAGATATGGTACCAGGAACCACAAAATTAAAAAATACGCTAGCAGAGAGTAAATCATAGAATTGCGGATCGGAGCGGATTCCGTAGCTCCCACAAAAATCCCGTAGAGCTGCAAGCCCCAAAAGGCAGCTAGCGGGAATGCAGCAATCCAATAACAATACTGGTAAGCAATCTTTTGAACATCCGGCAATGTTGTAAATACCGCGATCAGCGGCCCCTGCAGGAATAGTACGGTAACAGACAACAATATTGCCATGCCGCCTCCCCAGAGGGCAGTTAAAGTAACTGTCTTTGAAAACAAAAGCCCGTTTCTTTCTCCCATTGCTTGGCCGACAAAAACAGTGGCGGTATTGGAAAACCCGCTGAGAAAATAGGCAATTACATAGTGAAGCTGAAGCAATACAGCGTTTGCCGCCAAAATAGTATCACCATAACGAAGGCCATAAACGGCAAAGTAGTTAAATACTGCTAGCAGACAAGCTGTGCGGATAAACAAGTCGCAGTTTACCTTCATCATTTTTACAAGCGCGGTAGAGTCAATTATACTTTTGACCGACAAGCTTGCCATGTTGATCAGCCCGCTTCGGGCAATCAGCGCCATCCCAATAAAAGCAGAACCGACTTCGGCTATGAGCGTCGCCGTTGCAACACCGTCAGCCGACATGCCGAGCCCGGCGACAAAATATACAGCCAGTATCATGTTAAGAACATTCATTGTCACCTGCAGGTATAGTGACAGTTTTACCTTGGCCATTCCCATTAGCCAGCCGGCAATGACATAGTTAGCCAAAGCAAAGGGAGCTCCCCATACCCGGATGTCATAATACATGCTGACGACCGCCCAAACGGTTTTATTCGGTGACATCAAAGCAAAGGCGGCATCCTTCACCTGTTGCTGGAAGAGCACCATCAGCGATCCCATGATCAGTGCTAGCACCAGCGGCCTAAACAGTGCCAGGGAACTTATCTGCGTTTCTCTGAGTCCGCTTGCCTGCGCACTGAAGCCAGAGGTACTGACGCGCAAGAAGCCCAGCAGCCAGTAAAGTGTATTGAAAATTAGAACACCAATAGAAACACCGCCAATATATGAGGCCTGTGGCAGTCTGCCCATAATTGCAGTATCCACTACGCCCAGCAAGGGAGTGGAAAGCGAAATCATTGTCAACGGTAAGGCCAAATTCAGAAAGCGTTTATGATCAGCCCACGTGACAGCTGAAACCTTTGCCATTAGAATTTGAAGTTACCGATTAAGTGGTAAGAATCCTTATAGCTGCTAAAGGTTGATTTTCCCTGATCATAAGGCTTCAGGTTATAGTAACGGGCTTCAACATTAGCATTTTTTGCAAACACATATTGAGCACCAAAACCGTAGCCTTTGGCACCGTCGCCACCAAGGCCATTACCGCCGCTTACAACCAATGTGCTGGGATTATTCGTGGAATCCACCGCATAGTTGCCAAGGCTCAGATAGTCAAGGCTAATTCCGAAAGTGCCGGGTTTGCTGTTGTCAATTCCCTTCCAGAGCAGCCGTCCCCAGTAACCATGATCCTGGGCCTCCGCGTTCAACTTGTTGTCACTGTTTTTCACATACTCACCAGTAACCGTGAAATCACCGGTCTTTGTTGTAAAGCCGATTGCGTTCTGTTCTAAGTTATAGTTAGCAACATCGTTAGTCATGGTATTCAAATGCGCGATTGTAACACTGGTAGCAGGTCCTGCTTGTATCTTGATATTGGCTAGAAATGCGTTTCTTGTGCTTAAGTTATCCGTGTACGTATAAGCAGCTAAATCCCCATACCCAGCCGATAGCTGAACCTTATCGAAATTATAGGTAGCCATTACTCCATCAACTGAGTTGTAATCCCATAAGAGACCTTGGCCTAAAGAAGGCAAAATGCGGCCTGCCGAAACAGCAGTCTCTTTATTTTTCCATTGGAATTCTGCCCGATCAAAAGTTGGTGAATTCGTAGTTGAAGTCTTGAATGACTTATCTACACCGCGTTTATTAGATGTATTTGTTGCTGTTAGGCGACCAAACAAAGTAATATTTTCTGCAACCTCTGAAGAGAGATTCAGCCGCACCCGCTCCTCCATCCGAGTTGGTGTCTTTTTACTTTGATCTGTAGCTCCCTGCGCCCAGTTACTTTGATAGCGCAGCCTTGCATCACCGCTAATTTTCACGGATGACTTGCCTTTTTCCAATTTGGCCAGGCGCTGTTCGGTATTGTCCGTACCACCCATATTGAGCTCTGGTGAAAATTCAGCCTGCAGCTTTTTAATTACTTCCTGTTCTTCGCTACCCGCTTTATCTGCTTTGGCAATGGCTTTAGCAACAATAGCCGCCATTTCTACACGGGTCAGCATCACGTCTTCCCTGTAAGTGCTGCCGCCGAAGCCTTCCACTATACCTTCTTTAGCCAATTGACCAACTGCACTGTATGTCCAGTGATGCTCAGGAACCACCGCAAATAAATTAGCCGGTGCAGCCAGTACCGTCCCTGCTACACTCATGCTGAAAGCAGCTCCAAGCGCTAATGCTATCTTCTTTTTCATAAAATCTCTCCTCAATCAGCTTAATAACTACTACAGCTATACCGGTTTCTCCATATGAACCAGTTCATAAGAACCGCCTTCATCAAGAGTAATGACAAAGCCCCGGCTTTGCCAGAAGTAAAAGCCTCCCGGCAGAAAGTGATGCGTATGCAGATATATCATCCGGTAGCCCTGTTCACGGCAAAAAGCCTCTGCTATTGTAAGCAGACTGGAGCCAATCCCCTGGCGTCTAAGCGTCTTATCAATATAGCAGCGCCCCACTTCCGCCGTTGTTCCTGCAGGATAGCGACCTTTGAACACAGTAATCCGGTCATTATACTCACTAATCGCGATTGTTCCTACAACAGTGCCGTCAGGAGAAAATGCTGCCCACATTTGATTGCGGACAGGCTCAATGTATAGCTTTGCCAGTCCTAATACATCATCGGTAACAGCACTTTGACCATCTTTACAAAAGAGGTCCTGCAGTTGTCCCAGCAAGAAATTTTGTACACTGGCAATATCATTATTGTCAACTTTGCGAATTAAAATATTACTAGTTTCCATCATAACCTTCCTTTCATATCCTGCTGAATAGTGTACCTTGGTGAGCTAACGCTTTAATAAATGACAGGCAGCGCTGTGGCCTGGCCAAAGCTCTTCCAGTACCGGTTTTTCTTGTCTGCATTTTGCTATACTTTCCGGGCATCTGCTTTGAAAAGGGCAACCTGGAGGTAAGTCAAGCGGGCTTGGTATTTCGCCCTCCAGAGGTCTGACCACTGTGCCTTCTTTTTTCGTTACCGGGAAAACTGCCTGCAGCAACGCCTTGGTATAAGGATGCTTTGCTTCATTGAGCATGTCCCCCGCAAGCACCTCGACGATATTACCAAGATACATGACCGCAATTCGATGGCTTATTTGCGATACTAATGCCAAGTCATGACAGATAAATATCATAGACAAATTCTTTTCCCGCTGAATTCTGACAAGCAGCTCAATAATCTTTTTCTGCACCGATACATCCAGCGCACTAGTAGCCTCATCGCAAACGAGAATCTCCGGTTCAAGCGCCAGCGCTCGGGCAATCCCGATGCGCTGACGCTGCCCACCGCTCATGTTGCTGGGATATCGGTCGGCAAAATCTTCCGGCAGCTCCACCATACGTAAAAGTTCTTCTGCCTTTTTGCCTGTGTCGCGGTCCTTTATCAGATTAAAGTTGCGCAGCGGCTCGCAAAGGATATTTTTTATCTTCATCTTTGGATTAAAGGCTTGCGACGGATCCTGAAACACCATCTGAATATGCCGCCGGCTTTGCCGCATACGCTCTCCCTTAAGCTTTGTAAGATCCTCTCCCTGAAAGCAGATAGCTCCACTTGTCGTCGCGTGAAGCTGCATGATTAGTTTAATAAGCGTACTTTTACCGCAGCCGCTTTCGCCAACAATGCCAAGCGTTTCCCCCTGATACAGCGATAACGAAACATCATTACAGGCTGTCAGCAGACACCCGTTACTCACGGGAAATTGTTTTACAACATGCTCGATGGTTAAAATCGTCTCCTTGTCAGCTGACATAACGCTTCCCTCCAACCTGCGGCACCGCATCCAAAAGTTCTCTCGTGTACGCCGACTGTGGCCGTGCGATAATCTCATCGGTTCTACCCGATTCTACGATCTCTCCATTTTGCATGACAATCAGCTTATCTGCCATATAAGCTGCCACACCGATATTATGGGTAACAATGATAATTGCCGTTTGATCTTGCTGGCAAATCTCCATCATTTCTTTTACTACCTGGGCCTGCGTTGTTACATCCAGAGCTGATGTAGGTTCATCTGCCAGCAGAAGCCGCGGTTTAAAAAACATCGCCATTGCCACTCCAACACGCTGACGCATACCGCCGCTCAGTTCAAAGGGATAGCTTTTCATGATGTTTTCTGTATTAGGCAAGTGCATTTTTCTGAGCATATCTTCTGCAGCCTTAACTGCTTCTTTTTTGGTCAGCGCCGAATGTTCACGAATATATTCGACGAACTGGTCACCGATACGGGCAATAGGGTCAAGGATGCTGCCGCTGTCCTGAAAAACCATCGTGATCTTTGTTCCACAGAGACGGCTCCACTCGGCAGGGGTATTTTCCAATAGATTTTTATCTTCAAAGAAAATCTTCCCACCGCTTACACGGCCTTCATGCGGCAGGCAGCCAAGAACTGCTCGGATAACCGTTGTCTTGCCACTGCCACTTTCGCCTACAATCGCAAGGACTTCTCCCTCATCAAGCGATATATTTACATTACGGACGATTTCACGTTCCCCATAGGATACTGAAAGCTCCGATACTTCTAGTAACATTTCAGTTCTCCTTCGCGTGTGTTATTTTTTAGCGGGTTTAATCTTATTGGTCAGCCAATAATAATCGGACGGATACATTTGAGCGCCTGCAATTGAGGTTGAACTGATGATGTTTGTTTCCGGATACCCCAGGAACAGAGCCGCTCCGTCGTTCATAATAATTTGCTGAGCATCAATCATTAGTTGACGACGCTGTTGGCGATCGAACGTTGTGGATAGTTCAGCTAACTTCGCGTCCAGTGCAGGATTGCTGTAACCGGAGCCGTTCTGCGGATTATCGCCATTTGTATTCGTTTTCCAGTACCAATTCAAGAAGATCTCCGGATCGCCAGTATTGGCAGTCGTAATATTTGAAATCAGAAGGCCATAATCGCCGTTTATTCCCATTTTATCGATCAAGTTATAGTCTACAGTCTTTATTTTTACATCAAAGCCGACTTTCTTGGCATCAGACTGCACAGCTTCTGCATAAATTGGCAGTTCGGCACGGCTGTTGTATACAACAAAATCTACCGTAAGCTTCTTGCCGTCTTTTTCTAAAATACCGTCTCCGTCAGCATCCTTCCAGCCCGCTTCGGCCAAGAGCTGCTTAGCCCGTTCGATATTGTAGCTGTTGGGATCCTTGAGCTGATCAAAACCATAATCCATTGAAGGAGGCACAGGAGCCTTACCTTCAATAAAGGTCCCCTTGAGAATTACCTCATTGTACACTTTTCTGTCCAAGGCACTAATAAACGCCGCACGAACTTTTGGATCACCTAGAACGCCATTTTGATTAATCCGGGCCAATACCGTGCGCAGTGAGGCAATTCTGTCCACATGAAATTTCGCTTTATCATTAAAAAGGCCAATGTCACCTGCTGCGATATTAACCGCCATATCGACCTCGCCGGACTGCAACGCCATTGCCCGTGTATTAGGATCATCTATGGACGGGATTTCAACAGTCTCATAAGGCACTTCACCATCCCAATAATAGGTGTTTTTTACCATAACTGCTTTATCTTTTACAAAAGTCTTGCACATATAAGGACCGGTGCCTATGGGTCCTTCCTTGGCAAAATTCCGTGCCGGTTCAGCCGTTACATCTACGATTAAAAAGAGTGGATCAGCTAAAAATCCGGACATATTTGGTTCCGGTTTTTCTGTAAGGATGGTAAGAGTTTGGCCTTCCGCCTTCATTTCTTTATACTTAAAAAACGTTACTGCCCGCTTATTCTTGGCAAAAGTTCTTTCCAGTGAGGCCTTAACCGCAGCCGCATCCATCGGCTTGCCATTTGAGAACTTCACACCGTCTCTGATTTTAAATGTCCAGGTCATATGATCTGCGCTGATCTGCCAGCTTTCCGCCAACCACGGCTGTACATTCATTTTTTCATCAAATTTAGCCAGACTTTCTCCAATGCCATAACGCATAACAACCCAGCCAAAGTAATTTTCGGTTGGTTCCAGTGAATCCGCAAAGTTGGTTACCCCGATTTTCAGAGTCTTGGTGTCAGCTTCCTTCTTACTACCGCCGCCGCACCCCGCTATAAAGACCGCAGCCAGACATATTATCATAAGTACCAAAGATAACTTTTTTAATTTTTTCAAGTGATCGCATCCTTTCCATCTGTGTTTAATTAATTTGATCGCTGAGGGTCCATGATATCGCGCAGGCTGTCTCCCCATAAATTAAAAATTGTTACTACTATCAGAATTGCAGCCCCCGGATAAAGCATCAGCCAGGGAGCTGTTTGAATATGCTGCCTTCCCTCATTGAGCATCAATCCCCATTCCGGCATAGGCGGCTGTGCGCCAAAACCCAAAAAGGACAACCCGGCTAATTCCATGATCATTGTGCCGATATCCATTGCCGCGGTGACAACAATCGTTGGCAGGATATTAGGTAAGATATGGCGCCAGAGAATATGGATCGGTCTTGACCCGCTTGTTACCGCCGCAGCAATGAAGTCACGCTGACGCAGCTTCAGCGTGAGACTGCGCCCCAAACGGGCGTACTTAGTCCAGCTCACCGCTGCCAATGCTAAAATTGCATTAACGATATTGCCTCCCAGCATGCCGGCAATAGCAATAGCCAGCACAATGCCCGGAAAAGCCAGCATCATATCGACAATACGCATAAGCACAGTATCAACCTTGCCACCCATGTACCCTGCCACTACGCCGATAAAAGTTCCCACTACCGTTATAACGGCAACCAGCGACAGCGTCATCATCAGCGAAGTACGCGCCCCATAAATAATACGAGACAAACAATCCCGCCCAAGCTTATCCGTTCCGAATAGGTGGTCGTCAGAAGGAGCCTGCAAGGACTGCCGCATTACCGCATCAAACGGATCGTAAGGAGCCAGCCAGGGTGCAAAAACTGCAAAGCTAAGAATTAAGAGTACCAAAAATGTATAAAGACAAAATAAAAATTTATCCTTTGTCAAATTCCTCACTCAGCGCCCCCCTTTCTTCAGCCGCGGGTCAAGATACGTATAGGACATATCGACAAGCAGATTAATTCCCATATACAAAACAGCAATCCAGAGTACAAAACCCTGTACGAGAGGATAATCACGCATCTCAATGGCATGTACGGCCATTTTGCCAAGTCCGGGCCAGGAGAAGACCATCTCAATAACAGCCACGCCGCCCAGCAGCCAGCCAATTTGCAGGCCGAGAAGCGTAATTAACGGCAGGCATGCATTCGGCAGCACATGGCGCCAGAGAATTTTGTACATGGGAAATCCCCGTGTCCGTGCACCAGTGATATAGTCCTGTCCCAGTTCCTCTAAAACCGCTGTACGCACCTGCCGAGTATATTTAGCAGCCATTGCAATGGCCAGCGTCAGTGTAGGAAGTACCATCCTGTCAAATGATACTTCTCCGCCTGCTATCGGGAACAATCTCAGCTTCAGTCCCAAGACATACAACAAAATAAGCCCTACCCAAAAGCTCGGCATGGATACGCCTAAAAATGAGATCCCGCGAATCAGATAATCCAGCGGCCGGTTTCGATAAACTGCCGCCAATATCCCTCCCGGAACTGAGATCAGAAGCATCGTCACCGTAGCTGAGGCTGCGAGCGCCATCGTTCCCGGCAGACTTTGCCAGAGACGGTCTGCTACCGGCATTTTTGCCGAATACGACATGCCCATGTCTCCCTGCAGAACCCCTGAGAGCCAACGGAGATACTGTACGTGAAACGGCTTGTCCAGTCCCAGCTGTGCCCTCGTCTCTGCAATCGTTTCCTCTGAAACAATGGTATCCGCTACCTCCAGCAACATCTCTACCGGATCACCCGGTGACAGAAACATCAATGAAAATGTAAGCAGACTGACACCAAAAAGAGTAATAACCATCTGCAGCAATCGATGCACAAGCTCTTTTCCCTTCAAATCATCCTCTCCTCCTTTAAAAAAAATAAAAAATCCGCATAGAATCGTCTTCTTAACAAAAAGAACGGATTCTATGCGGATTTAGGCATGCTGCCCTATATTAAAGCACATTGCGGCCAGAGGTTAAGCAAACGCCAGCGCATACTTGTACCCACATATCCATCTCCTTATCTCGCGTAAGTCAACAATGAATCTTATTATAAGCAGGCTTTCTGGCTCATAGATCATCGCCTTTGCTTCCGTCTTCCCAAAGTTTCCTTCAGTGACATTTTTGAAGCAGGCTCCCTATTTACAGCTGCGGGACAGCACGGGATTTTCACCCGTTTTCCTCTCATCGTTCAACAGCAAATGCTGCCGACACTTATAACGTCTATCAATATGAAATTGTATTATAGATATCATTTATGCTAATTTCATTCATTTCTATTAACCATCAACACAAATGATTATTTGGTACATACTATCATTAAAGGTGATTATTGTCAAATAAAATGCTGGTATTTATCATTTTTTCTGAATTATATTAATAAAATGTCATTTTTTTATTACTTATACCAAGTTTGATGCAAAAGCTGAATTCCATGATCAATTTTCGTAGTGTTTATTCCTCCGAATCCAAGCATGATCAGCCTCTGCCTAGTATCGCTCTCCGTATGGGAAATGTAGGTTTTAGACAATGGGAACAGCCTGATATTTTTTGCAAGAGCCTGCTTAATAAGTTCCTCTTCCGAAAATACGCTGTTTAGCAGCTCCAAAACCACATGAAGACCTGCGCCCTGCCCAATGATGACAGCTTGATCGCCAAAATGACGGTTAACAGCCTGCACAAGCACTTCATGCTTTTTCTTATAAACAGTTCGCATTTTGCGCAAATGGCGTTCCCAGTGCCCCCGCACCATAAATTTGGCTAATACCCGCTGCTCCAATAAAGAAGCGCTACTGGCACTTTCATTAAACAAGTTGCGATATCTGTCTAGCATTCGTTTCGGCAACACCATATAGCTTACTCTAAGCGCAGGCGACAGAACTTTGGAGAATGTGCCGATATAAACGATATTCGCTTCTGGATGAAGGCCTTGCAGTGCTGGAATCGGGCTGCCCTGGTACCTAAGTTCGCTGTCATAGTCATCTTCAATAATGACTCCGCCTACAGACTCTGCCCAGTCAATTAACTTTAACCTGTTCGCAACAGGCATAATATGCCCAAGAGGAAATTGATGCGACGGGGTTACATAAACCACCGTACTTTTAGAAGACCATAAGGCCTTTAGATCAAGTCCGTCTGTACATACCGGAACAGGTGTAATTGCAAATGAATGATTTTGAAAGACTGACCGGGGAATAAAATGCCCTGGTTCCTCAACCGCCAACAAAGAATGATCGGATCTTAATACCGGCATAATAATTGCGAGACTATCTTGAAGGCCGGAACAGATGATGACTTGCTCCGTTTCACAAATCACTCCGCGTGAGCGAGCAAGGTAGCTGCGAATCTCATTACGTAAGGCAAACTCCCCCTGCGGACTGCCATAAACAGCAAATTGCCGGGGATCTTCCTGCAGGCATTCAACTAACAGCTTTCGCCATATTGAAATAGGAAAGCTCTCCGGCGAGAGGCTGGCTGGATGAAAATCATAGCTGTATGGAGACTGTTTCTGCAACACTTTTTCTTGCAGGTTAGCGGTATGATGAGGTAACGGCTGTGCAAATTCCGAGTCTAACAAGGAAACATAATAACCGCTCTTCGGTTTACTGTAAACATAGCCTTCTGCAAGTAATTGCTGATACGCATATTCCACGGTATTGTGGCTTACAGACAACTCACTGCATAAATTGCGAATTGACGGCAGTTTGCTATGAGGCTGCAAGTCCCTTGCTGCTATTTGATTTTTAATCAAATTATAAATTTTAATATGCAAAGGCTGAT
Organism: Anaerospora sp.; assembly: GCF_032013335.1. Taxonomy (NCBI): domain Bacteria; kingdom Bacillati; phylum Bacillota; class Negativicutes; order Selenomonadales; family Sporomusaceae; genus Anaerospora; species Anaerospora sp. Next base: position 137,485 of record NZ_DALZUO010000008.1, read on the forward strand.
CCTGTTTATTATCTAAGACAACCATTACTTTTTCACCTCATGATGCTCATCTACTGCCAGTATAGCCACTAAAAAGCCCTTCGTCAAACTGTCCTGGTTTTTTTATCGCGAATTGCCCCTTTAACCAAGGGTAGATTCCAGTTATACTATCACTATCTGAATAAATGAAAGGGTGTATCACTATGCTTAATGAAAAACTCTTGTCCATTCTTGCTCACCCCGTAGATGGAGCTATATCCATTGTAACAAACGGTACTGACGGCCCTCATCTTGTTAATACCTGGAATAGCTATATAACCGTTACCAGCGAAGATAAGCTGCTAATTCCGGCTTCCGGCTTTGTCAAAACACAGCGAAATCTTAGCTTGAACAACGATGCTACCCTTTCGATTGCCAGCAGAGAAATTGAAGGTTATAGAGGAAAAGGTACAGGCTTTATTGTCAAGGGAACCACCCGGTTCATAACCTCGGGTGAAGAATTCGACCAAATGAAGGAAAAATTCTCATGGATTCGGGCAGTATTGGAAGTAACGGTTGTCTCAGCGAAACAAATGCTGTAAGGTAATATCTGATAGAAAATAGGCCAAGCACTGCCAAAAGCAGTACTTGGCCTATTTTTTATTTGCTCCTCGCCCTGCCCTTATCGTTCCCTTGACAACAAAATAGAGAAATACTATCATTATCTGGTATACCAGATACTTAGCACAATACGCAATTGAAATGAGCAAGGAGATGTTTTTATAATGGCAGCAGCAAAACCAGACTACAAACGCTTTGGCTTTATCCCTCAGCGTCAGCAGGGCCTGCTCCTCATGCGCCTGCGCAATCAAGCAGGTGACATGACTGCAGACGGATTACGCAATTTAGCCGATCTGGCTGAGAAATATGGTAATGGTCAGGTACACTTAACACTTCGCCAGGGAATTGAAATCCCTAATGTTAAGGAGGCGCTGTTTGAGCAGGCACTGCAGGCTATAACGGACGCAGGCTTATCTCCTGCCGTATGCGGCCTGCGCGTTCGTCCTGTTGTTACCTGCCCAGGCAACGCAACCTGTCCTTATGGACTAATTGATACAAAGGTTTTAGCCAAAACCTTAGATGAGCAATTTGTTGGACGCGATTTGCCTGCCAAGACAAAATTCGCAATCAGCGGCTGCGCAAACTCCTGTACAAAGCCTCAAGCTCACGATGTAGGCTTTAGGGGTGCCTCCGAACCGGTGCTGGAACAAAACCTTTGTGTCAGCTGTGGTGCCTGCGTCCGCCGCTGTCCGGCAAAAGCAATGAAATTGGAAAACAAAGCTTTAAGTATTGATTACGAAAAGTGCTTAGCCTGCGGCGTCTGTACTCGCCTTTGTCCCAAGAAGGCGCTCAAAACTGGCCAAACAGGCTATCACATTTTTGTGGGTGGTAAAGGCGGCCGTTACTCCAATGAAGGGGCGCTGCTGACAAAATTCATCGCTGAAGAGAAGCTGACCACTTATCTGAATGCCATTTTGCAGACTTATAAAGAACTGGGCGCCCCGGGACAGAGACTTAGTGCTGTTTTAGCAAAAGAAGGAATTGACCTTATCAGAAGCAGGGTTGAGGAGAAGCTACACTAATTCTGTTGCTTCATGATCACGCAGCTTCAGGCCTTGCAGCAAAGCCGTTTCTGTGTGATCCAAATGAACGGATGCAAGCCTCTGGGCCGATCTAATATCTCTTTCTTCAATAGCGTCCAGTATCTGGCCGTGCTCATGGACAACCTCCTGAGCACGGCCATTCACTTTAAGTGCCCAATAACCAAACCACTGCATTTGAGCGCTTAAATTTTGCAATAACTGCAGCAGCCTGCGGTTGCCGCAAAGCTCGGCAAGCTGAATGTGTACTTTATCTCCGCCAACAAAAGGCTGGATGCTTTCGTCATCAAGAGGTTCCGGCGGAATAAACTGCTGTCTAAGAACGGCTAGCTGCTCTATAGTAATTACAGGTGTAATCAGTTCAAGCACCAATTGTTCATTAACTTTACGGATTTGCATAACATCATGAACATCCTGTGCATGAATCGTAGCAACAGCAACCCCTTTTCTCGGCAGGGCTGTGACCCAGCCCTCTACCTCCAAACGGTGAATTGCTTCCCGCAGCGGAGTCCGGCTGATTCCCAGCTGCTCACTCAAGGCCCGCTCAGACAGCAAGCTGCCTTCCAGAATGTCATGAGCAATAATGGCCTTTTTTATTTCTTCATAGGCGTGGTCCTTATAGGGTAAGGGCTGAATAAGCTTCTTCAAGTGAATTGGATACGCCTCCTCTAGTCCGGTTAATACTACTATATCTAAGCATATTTTGAATAATTTGACAATATATAAGGATTCAACGAACAAGAAGTGGCCCTCTATAGGCCACTTCTTGTTTATCCATTTCACTCTGTCATGGGGACGGTTCCACTGACACAGCTATCCTTCGCACTTTCTCCCGGTTAATTCCTGTCAATTGCGCAATCTGCCTGCCAGATATACCGCCATGCGTAAGCAAAACACGTATTAAATCAGCCGTTACGATCAAATTCTCTTTTTTACAGAGATCTTCAACTGTCCATTGCCGACTACGGAGAAACTCCGCAATAAGATCTTCTGGGGTTTCGCTTGCGCTTTTGGTTGCAGCCACCTCTAGAAATTGATGTGGTTCTTCTTGCAAATGAAATTCACTAAAAAGTTGGAGTGCTCTTTGCTGATTTGGCGAAAACAGGTTTAAGGTTTCTATCATTTCCGGCAGCAAAGCAGTATCTTGCTTATTGCCCATATACCAAGGGTAACTGCTCCAGGGATAATTGATTGTAAATTCGCCTTCCAGCTTCACAGGGTTGTTATGTACATACCGGATAGCACTGAGCAAATAGGACTCATCTTCTATTGCTTCACTGCGAAAACGATCTTGAAACACATGCCCAATACGGCCGTATTTCTTATTAAAATAAGCGGCATAAGTAACACCGATCCGCTTCATAAGTGTCTCTAGTGGCTGATCAACTTCCTGGAAAACCAGATGAACATGATTATCCAGAATACAAAAGGCATATAGACGACAGGAAGAGCTTTGTTTTTTCTGTAAGATAATTTCTGTAAATCTATGTTTGTCTTCATCATCGATAAAAACCGGCCTGCGCTCATTACCACGCAGCATAACATGATAGATACCGGTAGTGCTTTTACTTCTTGCCTGTCTGGCCACTGCTATCACCCTGTTTCATTGTAGCATGGCTCAAATATTTGTGTCAAAGGAACCGTCCCCATGACATTAAAAATAACGCAGGCAAAATTTGCCTGCGTCTAGCTGCTGATTATTGAGTTGCTCCATCTGTTAAAAGCTCAATGGATTGCAAAATATCGCCATTAAAGTTGAGTTTCTTATTGTCATAGATCCAAGCTGCACCATCTTCTATTTTGTGTACTGGTTTACCCCAGCTAAGAAGCACTTGCGCTTTGGTCATTCCTTCTTCTACGTTGCCATTCTCAATTTGGTACCACAGAGTGTGAGACCAGCCTAGACTTGGTCGTGGATCTTCTGTAAACAGGGCTTCTTGCCACGGAGCCGTTTCTGTCCAGGAAGAAGCAGGAATATTAGTCCAGCTATAGGCAATTGGCAAAATAGCCTTTTCACCATTAACGGAAACAACTAGCCAGATCGGCTCATCTGATTGATTGCCTGCATAGACGTCAACAACAGTAGCTGCTCCACCAATAGAAGTAGTAACCGATTTAGGAATTTCTTCTGAACCTGGTGTATACAAGCCTGCCAGTTCTCTAAACTTAGGGTATATTGTCTTACCTAAAAATTGCTGTCTTGCATTTGTTAAGTCAGCTGTTAGTACCAGACCTTCCAACTGCCCCCGCATCGTACGGCCAACCAGCTTTTCACCGGTTTCATCAACTTTCATATAAACCATATATTCTTGCAGATTAGGTCCTGCAGGATAAGGGATTACTTCGGTAACGGTTACTTTTTTTCCGGCATGCTGTGCATACGGAATACGTACAGAGCGATCTCCTGTGAAGCCTTTATTGGCTTTATCTACAGGAAAAATCTCGTATCCCGCAGCTTGCCTGTCAGCAGGTAAAGCAAGAAATGTGAAACTATGCCCTGTCCATTGTTCTGTTGTCAAATTGACTGCAGGTGTTTCACTAGCAGGCTCTGCCCAAACAGCTCCTACTGATCCGAATGCCACTAGAAAACTTAATACCAGCAAAATGCGCAAGTTAAATAGCTTCATGATTTCCTCCTTATTTAATCCTCGTCTCACAAAAAGTGTAATCGCAGCATGAGATCAGCGTACAACTCCACCCTGCTTTCATTTTAGCATAGGCCTGGCAGTGTGTCAAAAGAACCGTCCCCGTGACACAAAATAATAAAAAGAAGCTGCGAAGCGTGTGCTTCGCAGCCTGCGTAAATGAGATTAGAATGAATATTTTACACCCATTGTGAAATGGCGTGAGGGCATGGGATAGTTGCCCTTATCGGTAGTTCCGCTCGAAACCAGTTCATATGTTTTATCACCCAAGTTATAGATATTGAAATATACCTTGGTGCTGTCATTTACTTTGTAATTAGTAGCTAAATTCCATACCCAGTAGCTGCTATCAACAAAGTGGCTGGTATTCCGTCCAGATGCGCTTTGTCCGTTAATATTCACGTTCCATTGAGCGTCAGTAAAGCCTACTTTGACACGGTATCCATTAGGTTGCCCGTTTTCAGGATCGATTGTATATCCTGCATTTGCTTCGTTGTTTTCAACATGCACATAGGAATAGCCAATGTCTGTATAGTACTTATCAGAAAGTTTATTGTGAATATCTAATTCGAATCCTCGTTTCTTTTGTTTGTCAATATTGCGAACCCAAGAACTATATGTGTTCGTAGCTGCATCATATACGGTTTCGCTCCAGTCGATAGCATCCGTTAATTTACTAATGAAATAATTAGCGCTGAGAGAGGTATTATTATTTAACTTCTTATTGACCCCTGCACTAATTACATGCCCCTTTTCAGGATTTAGATTAGGGTCACCGTTAAGTATCCATTTCCCGTCAGCGCCGTAATCATCAACAGAATTATAGTATAAATCATCTAAATTAGGTGCCTTAAATACTCTATTATACGAAACATATACATCGGTATTTTTGTCAGCGCTATAATTGACATTAAATTTAGGTGATATTTGTCCGCCAAATTTACTGTGATGATCATATCTCACGCCTGGGGTTACAGTTATTTTTTCCGTTACCGTATAAATATCCTGTAAATATATAGCACTATTAGTAACAGACTTATCTTGATAATTTATAGTGCCATCCCATTTTACGTTATTTAAGACTTCACCTTTCGTGATATCAATACCAGTAATTAACTTATTATCACTACTCAACTGCCAACCAGTCTGATATTCAAAACCTTGCGACCGGCTTTTATAGGTACCCGAAAAATCTTGATTATTATAATTACCGTACACTCGGAAAAAACCTGGTACATTCTGCTTTTGATTAAAATTATAAGCCAGCGCCCAATTATTAGATAAATGACTAGAAGCAAAATTGGATGGGTTCTTTACACCGCTAGGTCGTCCACCCTCATCATCAAAATGCTCAAAATTAAATGTTACCGACCGATTTTCATCAATCGTTTTATCTAACCGCAGAGTAACCCCTTGACCTTCAAACTTGCTATTTGGCCATTTATAGCTATCACCCTTGTTGCTGCCGGATGTTAACGCAGGATTAAGAACATTATATTTTGCATAATCCTGCGTTTTTCTATCTGCTGTAAAATACCAGCTAAGACCGTTCTCGCTTCCCTGCGTACTTAAGTTATAGTTGCGCTCTCCCCAGGAACCTGCCGACATGTCAAGTGTTGTCTTGGCTTCAGCTCCTTTACGGGTAATAATATTAATAACGCCGCCAACCGCATCCGAGCCATACAATGCCGATGCGCCGCCTTTAACAATTTCTATACGTTCAATGTTATCCATGGAAATAATGGAATTCAGATCTATAGAAGCACGTCCACTTCCGATTCCTTCAGGACGGCCGATTTTTCTTCCGTCAATCATAACGGTTACCCGTTCATCTCCATTGAGTCTTACTACTTCCGGCGCTCCTGGAAAACCGCCGGCAACACTGACGATTACTCCGTTAACATCACGGAGGGCATCACCTAGCCCTGTATAGTTGTTACTCTCCAATTGCTCCCGTGTAACAACAGTCACATTTGCTGCTGCTTTAGCTATAACGGTGGGCACCCGGTTCGCCGTCACTACTACCTGGTCAAGCGCAAACTCTTCCGGTTCTTCAGCAGCAAAGGCTGTTCCTGGAGCCTGCAACATCACTGCACCTGTTACCAACATGGCACACAGCCACGCATTCCGATTAGTTGTTCGGTTCATCTTTCTCACTTCCACTACCTGCCTTTCAAAATAAAAAACTCTTCTGAACGAACTTCAGAAGAGTAAGATAGGCATAAAATAACACCTATCATCTAATCCCCTCCCCATCGCTCGCGGGTCAAACGGTGATTGACATATAGGCAGTTCTCCTGGCTCCGGATCATCATTCGCCCAAGCCTTCCCAAGATAAAAATCCCAGTGGCATCAAGTGGGTCTACTCCCCATTACAGTGGCGGGACCGCGCCGGCATTACACCGGACTTCCCTATTAAGCCCTACGGCACCTATACCAACTTTTTCAATTATATGTAAATTATCCATTGTGCTTACTCATTTGTCAATACAGCTGTAATAATTTGTCCCTTCTAGCTCCAATATCCCATAAAAAAAGCCGCAAGGTCCGATTCATCTCAGACCTTGCGGCTTTTATTTCTATTAGCTGCAGCTTTTTATTGAAATTCCATAGACTCGAAAAATTGTTTCACTCGGAATACCGTTATCCAGCAAATAGACTAAATCTCCGTTCGTTAGCTCGGCAGGCTTCATAAACCGGGCCTTATCCACATCAATCCCATATTGAACGCACTCGACCGGTGTTGCCTTTCGTACAACACAAGCACTTGGTTCCTGCATCGGTAACGCCTCCACTTTTGGAATTGCGCGGGCGCTTGTTGCGCATGCTAAACGGATACCCATATGCTCTCCTCCTTGATTTACTCATCGTGTCCGATTCATAAAGTTAAAATATAATTGCTGTAAATTCTTTCTTATAGGATAATATTCGACAATACCTGCCAAATTTCATTTTGACAAAAGTCCGGTTATTCTAGGTCATTTGTCTTAATTTTTATGCAAATAATCTAGAGATTACTGCGAAGAAAAACAAGAACATACCAAAGCTTGTCTCATTGCAGCACAAGCTTTAGTCGATAAGTTGAGCAGTAATACGCTTCATCAGCTAGTAGTATACTTTTGCAGTCATTGTCAACAACTGCAAAAATATGCAGCTGTTTATAACTGCCAAAACCAGGAGTTAATGCTTTACTTTCCTAGCAGGATTAGATCAGCGTAAGGCGAAGGTATTAGCACGATAATATTCAGCGGGAGGCTTTTTTTATGAATGGCCTAACAGGTAAGTTACACACCTATCATGCTGTTATCGCATTATTATTGGCACTCACAGGTCTGGTATTACACAGCCAATTGTTCCGGGAGGAGTTTGCCTTCTTGCGAACTTACCTAAATAGTTTACATGTTGTCATAGGCTTGTTCTTTATGCTTACAGTAGTCGTGTATGTCCGGGCTATAGCTAACGCGCGCGAAAGCCTCGCCGGTAACATACGCTTGCAAGGCATTACGGTTGGGTGGCTAGTAATAAGTGTCGTATTATCTTTTACAGGCCTTTTATTGTTTTTTGCCATCGATCTATATAACCTTGCCGGTGTTGGCACACTCACCTTACATCGGTGGGCTGCTGTCTTTGGCATATCGTCCGGCCTTTACCATATAGCAACTAGTCTGTACAGTCAGCAGCACTGTAGCACAGCCGACAAGACTGCCGTCACAAACGGTCATAGCCTTCAGACCAGTAGGCGGTCTTTTATCCGCTGGTCCGCCGCGGTTGGCGCATTAGTTGGCGGTGGCGGACTAACTAAGTGGCTGTTTGGCCTGTCAACTAACACTGACTGGTCTGAAACAAACAAAAAATATAAGGATTGTAACAAGATGGTGCCTCAGCCGTCTCCCTCTCTGGGATCTCTGCCCCCAGTCGGGGGCGGCTACAAGGGAAACTTCGAAGTCTTCACCGTAACACCCATTCCCTGCGCCGACTCTGATACTTGGAAATTTACATTATCCGGTTTAGTGGATAACCCAATGAGTACAACCTGGAAAGGCTTTCTTGACCTGCCCCGAGTGGTCCAAGTCAGCAACTTCCATTGCATTACTGGCTGGTCAGTATATAACGTTACCTATGAGGGTATCGCGCTTGCCCAGCTACTGAACCTCGCTGGAGTGCAGGCAGCAGCAAAATATGTTAAATTTTATTCTGGCGACGGCGTATATACTAGTGCCTTAAGTCTGGATCAAGCACAGTCATCAGACGTTATGATTGCGGTTTTAATGGATGGCCAGCCTATTCCCTCCGACCTCGGCGGCCCAGCCCGGCTGCTTGTGCCGCAAATGTACGCCTATAAAGGTGTCAAGTGGCTTAATGCAATTGAATTAATCAGTGAACCGCATATTGGCTTTTGGGAAAGCAGAGGTTATGAAAATGATGCGTGGGTTAGAGGCCTGAAAAAATAGTCTCACTGCAGCAATAGAAATGCCCTCCTTTTGCACACTCTATTGCAAAAGGAGGGCATTATGGACTTATTTACTAAGCGTTAACGCAGTAATTTTAAAGCAGCTTCTTCCTCAGGTATACGCACTGCTATCAGCAATACTCCATTCGCAAGAGTCGCTACAGCAGCCGTTATCCAACAGCCGAATAACAAGGGAACTGCAGCTAATTCCAGAGCCACTGCTACGTAATTAGGATGGGGCAGATACCGGTAAGGTCCTTTCCGTATGGCAGTCGCGCCAGGTACAACCAGAATACGGGTATTCCAATAGTATCCCAGGCTATAGATGCACCAATACCGTAAAGACTGAGCGACACCAAAGAGAACTAGCCATACAGGCCACCAACCGCTAAGCTCCGGCACGCCGGCTAGTGCTTCTGTTATCCACCCTGCCATCCAGGCTCCATGAAGCAAAAAAAACAGCGGATAATGTCTGGCCCCATACTCTTTTGCCCCCAATGCAACAACCCACTGCCTGTTCCGCCTGGCCAGCGCCAGCTCAACAAGGCGCTGCACAACGAGAATTGCTGCAACACTGCCTATCAGCGCTTCTACCATTGAAATAATACCTGCTCGGCGCTAAAACCCGGGCCTAAAGCTAGCATTACACCATATTCACCAGTCGGCAAAGTTTCAGACATAAATTTGTCTAGCACAAACAATACGGATGCGCTGGACATGTTGCCATAGTCACGCAGTACCTGATAAGCACCCGACAATTTCTCAGCCGCCAGTCCCAGACTGTCGCTGTAGGCAGCTAATACCTTGGCGCCTCCCGGATGTGCAACAAAATGGCTCAGCTGACTTTGATCGATCCCCCATTGCGTGCAAGCTTGTTTGAGCAGATCGGGTAAATGCTCCCTGACAATAGCTGGTATATCCCGTGAGAAACGAACCTTTAGCCCCGTCTCAGACATGTCCCAGCCCATAATATCTTCCGTATCGGGAAAGAGGGTGCTGTAGCTGCCTAGCACTGCCGGTCCTTGCTGCTTAGGAACTAAAACAACCGCTGCTGCTCCATCACCAAAGATACTGGAACCAACAAGATTAGATTTAGAAAAATCATTCCTTTGAAAAGTAAGACTGCATAATTCAACTGCAACAAGTAATACCGGTTTTTGTGTGGTAGTCACCAACTCGGCTGCTCTAGCGAGGCCGGTTACCCCACCTGCGCAGCCTAACCCCCATAAGGGCAGCCGCTTTGTATGAGCAGACAGGCCTAACCTTTGGATCAGCTTGCTATCCAAAGTCGGGGTAGCAATACCAGTCGAAGAAACGAACAGCACCGCGCCAATGTCTCCTGGATTAATGTCAGCCTTGCTAAGTGCAGCAAGCGCAGCCTTTTCAGACAAATCAAACGCAATCTGCTCATATAAAGTATTGGCTTCAGAAAAAGTATGCTGCATTCGATACCATTCAAGGGGCTGCGCCAAATACCTCTTCTCAATTGAAGCGTTCTCAAAAACAGGCATTAATCGCTCCAGGTGAGGCAGGCCTTCGCGAAATAAGGCTGCCGCAAAATTGCGTATGTCATCCTGGCCTACCGGGTTTCCCGGCACAGCAGTTCCAACAGCAGCAATAGTAGGAATTGTCATGGATTGTCACCGCCACAATAAATTTGATATATAAACCTACCTTACCATATGAAAAATATGGAAGAAAAATTCCATCAAAAACGAATGTGAATTATCGAACTAAATAGACAACTAAGCACTTAGAGGTATATAATTTAGGAGAATAGATCCGGTAAGACCACCATACCACTTACATAGGGAGGGTATTAGCTTGGCAAAGTACAACCCGGTAACAGACGTGATTATCAAAGAATTGCAGACCATCATCGGTGAAAAGTACGTACTGACAGATGCTGACAAAATGGATAAGTATTCCCATGATGAAGTGACCGATCCTAAGTATGTAAAGATGCCGGAAGTCGTTTTGCTTCCTGCCTCGGCACAAGAAATTTCCCAAGTTATTAAACTGGCGAATCGCGAACACATTCCCATCGTTCCCCGTGGAGCCGGCACTGGTCTGGCAAGTGGTGCAGTACCTTTTAAAGGCGGTATCGTCCTTTCGTTAGAGAGAATGGATAAAATTCTTGAAATCGATACGGAAAACATGTTCATGACAGTAGAACCCGGCGCTACTACAGAAGCAGTACAGCAGGCAGCACGGGAAAAAGGCTTCCTCTATGCAGGCGATCCCTGCAGCGGCGACAGTTCTTTCATCGGCGGCAATGTTGCTACTAATGCCGGCGGCAATAAAGCAATCAAATATGGCACCACCCGCCAGCAGGTTAACGGAGTTGAACTGGTTACTGCTGAAGGTGATATTGTAGATTTGGGCGGAAAAACCAAAAAAGATTCTTCCGGCTATAACCTTACCCAGCTGGTGATTGGCTCTGAGGGGACACTGGGTGTTGTTACGAAAGCCATCCTAAAGCTTGTTCCACTGCCTAAAGGCGTAATTGATTTACTCGCTATCTTCCCGGATTTAACCACTGCTATCGGTATTGTTCCCAAGCTGATGGCTGCAGGCATTACTCCTACTTCTGTTGAGTTTATGGATAATGCAGCAATTAAATCGTGTGAGAAATTCCTCAACGAAAAACTGCCCCATAGCGACAATGGCTATTATATTATTATTCAGGTCGAAGGCGATAACGAAGATCTTCTTGATGATCAGGCTGTGATTATTGATGAGATGTGTACCGAAAACGGTGCTCTGAGTGTATTGGTAGCAGACCCGGCAAAAATCTGGAAAGCACGGAAGGTTTTTGCAGAGGCAGACCGAGCCCTTAGCCTCATCTTCTCAATGGAAGACTTAGTTGTACCGATGGACAAAATCCCCAGCGCTATTGAACAAATTAATTCGCTGGGACAAAAATATGGCGTATCTATTCACTGTGCAGGCCACGCTGCCGATGGTAATATTCACGCCAATCTGCTGAAAGAGCAGTTAAGTGATGAAAAATGGAATGAAATATTACCGGCTCTGCAGCAAGAGCTGTACACAATGGTCTATGAAATGGGCGGCAAACTCTCCGGTGAACACGGAATAGGCTATAAGCGGGTAAATCTGCTAGAGCAATTTGCCAGCCCTATCGAGCTGAAGATGATGCGAGCTATTAAAAAAGCTCTTGATCCTAACCTGATTATGAATCCCGGTAAAGTTTTTAATATGGAATAGAAAAAAGGCCTGTTTGGTGTAACCAAACGGGCCTTTTTCTTTAGGAAACATGAAACAAATCTTCTGCCGCAGTTCCCATCAAAAAAACTGCAATTTCTTCTTTTAATTGCTGCAGCCGCTGTGCATCTCTATCAGTAAGCAGTCCTGTATGAGATTGATACGCCAGTTCAATAAACTCAGCAGGCAGTAAGCCGTGTTTTAGCGTCAGAATTATTTTTCGCTCACCGTGAGTAACTTCAAAATAATATTTTCCACCTTTGCCGTCTGCTGCATCAGGTGCATCTTTATCCTGCACTGCCTGTTGGTCAACACGCAGTCGTCCCTGCGATTTTACACGGGTAGCCATTTCAAGGCCATCAATAATTCCCGGCCCATTCACTCCCAGGAGAATGCTGAACTTATCCCGGGAGGCAATATTTGATTCAGCAAAACTGTTTAAGCAACGCTGCAGAAGCTTAAATGCCATTGCAACACCAGCAATATAGGAGCGCCCATGATAGTTAACCATATTCTGATAGGTAATATCTAAAACAGTACCATTATCTTCAATAGGCAAAATCTGTTGCATTCGTACCACCTCATTTATTTTGCTCAAATCAATCTCAGCAGAAATAAAATCCAGCAAATCTAGTTTGCGGTCAAACCTCCGAAACAAAATTTGAGCAGCTGCATTTCTAGCTATCTCGTCTGACCTTTTTGCAATAACTGCCGGCAGTTCACCTGTCAGGATACGGTTATTCCCATCAGGGATTACGCCTGTACCCGTTCCTGTATTGCAGCCGTTAGCACAATTATATATTTCAATTAAAGTTGGCAGCTTGCCACCCTTCTTAACCTGCTCTGCATAAGCGGCTAAATAGGGATACGCTTGGTCCGTACCGGCTATCTTGATAAAGTGTCCATGAGGAATATGAGGCCTAATGCATTCGCTTACCCCACCGTAGCTCTCCAATGTTTTACCACGTCCTATACCGGCATCAGCGTAATTCACCGGAGCATAGGAGGCAAAGGAAATGTTGTGGTCTGCCAAATAGTTCTTTAGCTTAGCAATTGTAATATTATAGCTGACCATTGGCTCGGCAGTTGCCCGCATTTCGCCCCGTTTCGCAACGCAAGGTGACAAAAAGGCCAGCCTTTCCTTCAGTCCTTTGTATTTTTTCAAATAAATTGCTGTACATAATAGCGGACTGTATACTGGCATGAGCTGTGTTCTGAGCAGCGGCATATGCTGGTGGATATAACGGGAAACTGCCGCACAAGGTGAGGCAATAAAGCCACTGTGTGGATTTTTACGCAGCACTTCTACATAAGCCCATAACGTAATATCGGCTCTCAGCCCTACCCGGTGAAAAGAACGCACTCCTAACTGCCTGAGAAGTCCAAAAAGCTGTAGGTATTCAGGAAAATGTTGAGGAACTGCCGGTGCTGTCAGCAAGGAAATCGGTACACCTTTTTGTAGATCCTGAAAAAACCGCTCCGTATCATCCTGGTAGTCTATTGCTTGTGCAGGACAAGCGGATAAGCAGGCACCACAGTTAATGCAAGCTCTACTACCGGCAATAGCTTGTATGGAACGTCCGCCTTTCTTCGCTACAGGACATCCCGCAAGACAAGCATTACAGCCGGAGCACTGGTCATCAACGATGATATCTCCCGCTAATTGTGCAGCGGTTAGCTTTTCCATACACTAAGCCTCTTCAGTACAATAAAACACAAAATTCCGCCGCCCAGACCGGTAATTAACTGTGGCCAGCCCAGCATCATTGATAATGAGGTTGCCAGCTTGGCAGGTAACTGAACCCAATTAATTACCCAGGTTACCATCGCAAACATTGCAGCTGCTTTTGCCACTGCGGCCATTCCGATTGCAGGCCAGTAGCCAGTAAAACGATTACCCAGATAATAACCTAAAACATAAGCACTATTAGCGGCAGCTACAGGCAGGATGAATATTGGCAAAGGGAGGACTTGCTGAAGATAAGCAATTACCGGAGCAATTACGGCCAAGACGAGTGCCAATCTCCAGCTTGCCTGCTCCACGGCCAGCAGCAGACAGGCATTAACGGCACTACCAATAACAAACATAGAAACAAATGGCGGTACCGGCACAAATAATCGAATGGACTGAAAGATCAGCATAATTGCCAGCAGCAGTGCCGCCCTCGTCAGATGTTGATGCTTACGCACGATATCCCTCCTTGCAAACAGGCTATCACCCCGAGCCCGTCGGCCTGAGGTGATAGCTATTTTTTATAATGTAAATTGAATGCCGCCATGGATATAGGTGCCTAGCAAAGCAGCGTCCTCATCTTTTTTATTGAAGACATTGTCAACGCCCAGCATTATCTTACTGGTTGGAGCAATTTGTTTTGACAAGGCAACATTCCATAGCACAAAAGATTGGTTGGAAGTTCTCGAACCAGTATCAATTAGGTAACCACTATAGCCGTCCGCCCACAAATTGGCACTAAAGCCCTCCTTATCATTATAGGAAAGACGTGAAGTTATTTTATGCCGCGGCTGGTTTGTCAGCCTTATTCCAGCGCTATCATCTACTGCCTCTAAATAAGAATAACTGTTTGACCAGAACAATTTATCCCCTATCGGTCGAACGATCTCTGCTTCCACCCCCTGTAGGGTAGCTTTATTAATATTTTGGTACTTAAATTCACCTGATACTCCAGTTGGCTGCAAAGTAATCATATCACTAACCTTATTTGTAAAAACAGTAAATTTAGTAGTAGTAGTACCAAAATCCCGCTCTACCGACAAGTCGAAGGAATTAGAGGTTTCTGATTTTAAGTTAGGATTACCTTGCTTATCAGAATTATTTTGATATAACTGATTAGGAGTAGGGCTTCGGAAGCCTTTAGCAGCATTAAATTTAAAGCGCAAGTCATCTGCCGCCTTATAAGTAATACCCATTTTAGGACTTAAGCTGCTTTCGAATTTGTTGCTGTCATCGTAACGAAGCGACGTAATCATTAATACTTTCGGCGACATCATCCACTCATCTTGGGCATATGCTGCCAAGTAATTAAGAGTTGCTGTCGAGCCGCTCTTCCCACGGGAGGTAGTAAAAGTTCCTTCACCTGTAGCAACTGCTGTACCACGGAACTTCTCCGGTCGATATTCACCACCAAAAGTCATGGTATGTTTACTACCATATGTTTGTGTATAACGACCTTCAAAAGCCTTAAGGGTACGCTTTGCTTCAACATAACTTATCTTCGGCCCACTCGGAACTTTCAAGGTATTTGTCAATGGATTGAGAACATCAAGATTCTTATTCATTACCGCTTGATAGTAGCGGAAGAAAAGCTCTCCTTCTCCGGTTTTACGATTATAGCTAATAGATTGCTCGTTCCGGTCATTAAAGTCATGATTTTTTGTAAGCCCTTTTTGCACATATTCATTCGTATCCTCTTCACTATAACCCGCAGTCAATGACAACGACTCCTGCTCCGATAGCTTATAATCAACGCGAGCATTTATATTCTTACGGTTGCCAAAAGGGCTATAAGTAGAGCCATCTGACTTATATACAGCATTATTATCAATCGATGAGCCGGAAATCATAAACGAAGTTTTCCCTTGTACCCCGGAATCATAGGCAAAGTTATAACGCCCTGCTTCTCCATGACCACCAGTTAAAAAACCGTTATCGCTGCTCACGGTAAAGGATTGCTTGGTCGACTTCTTTGTAATAATATTGACGACTCCGCCCAGTGCTTCCGTACCATATAACGAGCTTACCGGCCCCCGGACAATTTCAATCCGCTCAATATTCTCCATCGATATGCGGTCAAGCTCATAGCTCTGATCAATCTCAGATACAATTCGCTTCCCATCAATTAGAATCATCGAATACTCCGAGCCAAAACCACGAATAGAAACTGCCTCTCTGGTAGGATGATTAGAAGCGCGAGTAATATTAACTCCGGTTGCAAAGCGCAAAACATCCTTGAGGGTACGCGCTCCCCTGGCCTCAATATCTTCTTTGGTGATTACC
The DNA here is from genome assembly GCF_032013335.1 of Anaerospora sp. Lineage (NCBI taxonomy): Bacteria > Bacillati > Bacillota > Negativicutes > Selenomonadales > Sporomusaceae > Anaerospora > Anaerospora sp. The sequence goes on from NZ_DALZUO010000008.1 coordinate 153,439, forward strand.
TGTACTGCCGAAGGGACATCCTTAACATTCATTTCCGTTTTAGTAGCAGTAACTACCACTTCCGGCAAGTCAAATTCTTCTGTACCTGCCTGGGCCTGTACCGCTGGCATGGTTAGCAGCAGCGCCAATACTGTAAAATAAGTGCTTTTCTTTGTTCCCATCTTCTGCCCCCTAATAATCATCACTTAACTGCCTGTACTATCCACTCATTATGCGATAACGATTATCATTCTCATTAATTATTAGTTTAGAAAACATTCACCATTTTGTCAATATATTCCTAAAACGGTAAGATGAATTCGCAAAAATAGGCAAGGCCCTGTGAGGACTTGCCTACTGAGACTTACCGATTCAATTCACTCGAAAGATTTTCCCTGGATTCATAATATTCTTAGGGTCAAGGGCCGTTTTCACCGCTCTCATTAACTTAAGCTCTACCGGATTCGTGAATTTCTCCATTAACTCTAGCCGCTTGTAGCCGATACCGTGTTCACCCGATAGCTTCCCGCCAATGGAATAGACAAACTCATAAATTTCTTCCTGTAATAAAGGCAGCTTTCGCTCCCACTCTTCCATTGGTACATCTTCCTTCAGGATATCGGCATGAACATTGCCATCTGCTGCATGAGCCACACAATGAATGGTCAGTTGGTAACGTTCGCCTAACTCGGCAAGCTTCTTCACTACATCGGCGATTGCCGCCACAGGCACCACAATATCTTCTGCTGAGAAAATAAGGCTCCGTGCCCGGTTAGCTTCACCAAACGATTTTCTGGCTTTCCAGATCTTCACGGGATCAGCTACCAGCACAAAACTCGCTCCATTAGCCGAGCATAACTCATCAATCTCAACACATTGATCTTCCAATGCGTCTTCACTATCACCTTCAATAGAGACAATGATATAGTTACCCGTATCGCTATGAGGCAATTTCTCATTTAAGTAGCTTTCACAGCACTGGATTCCCTTGTTATCCATAAATTCCACACTAACCGGTAAAATTCCCGACTGCAGGATTTTAGCAACAATAGCAATTGATGCATCAACACTGGGAAACACCGCTAATAAATCCATTACCTTTTGGGGCCGGGGCATGATTTTGATGTATACTTTCGTAATAATACCCAATGTTCCTTCAGAGCCAACGATTAGCTGAGCCAGATTGTATCCGGTCGCATCTTTTTTAACCTTGCCGCCTAAAGTAACAATGTCACCTTCAGCAGTAACAAGCTCAATGCCCAGCACTTGCTGGCGAGTTGTGCCATACTTGACGGCCTTTATACCACCGGCATTCGTGGCAACATTGCCTCCAATGAAAGAGCTATCTCCGCTGGAAGGCTCCCCAGCATACAAAAATCCCCGATTATGCGCTGCTTTTTGTACTTCACTGGTCCTGACACCAGGCTCAACGACCATTAGCAAATTCGCTTCGTCAACTTCCAGTATCTGATCAAGCCGCTCAGTGGATACCATAATACCGCCGCCAAAAGCAACTGCCGCACAGGCATAACCAGTACCGGCTCCACGGGGTATGATCGGCACTACCTCCCGATTGGCAAGCTTCACAATTGCAGCTATTTCAGTTGCAGTACCAGGCAAAACCAGCACTTCGGGATAACTCACATATTTGTCACCAGTTACGGCATCATGTGAGTAATCCTCCATTTTTTCCTTATCGGTAATGATATATTTTTCTCCCACTATCTGGCTTAACTCAGCTACAACAGCAGGTGTAACTTTACTGTATTGTATCATGCTGTTCATCCCGCTCCTTCCACACTACAAGCACAACTCTATTTAAGCATCCGCTAACCCTAAATCCAGCAAATTACCAGCTTCGTCAAATCCCAGCTCTTGTGACTCACTAAGCAAAGTGACACCAGGCAGTTTCAGGGCTTCTTCGAGTAGCGCTTCTGAAATCTGCAATTTTCCCAAATGCAGAGTATCGGCAATCCTTACGACTCTTGCCTTACTCTGATCTTTAGCATTACAAGTCTTAATTGCTGCAAGCAGGGCATCCTGATCACATTCTAAAATTGTCGGCATATGAGTTGGCCCGACAACGGTTGAGGTTAACCCATTTGCATATGTCATTGGAAAGTTAGTCTTATTGACTAAACGGCGCGTAGCAAAATCAGCCGTACCCATGCCATTGGCATTACCGTGGGTCCGCTCCGTCAAATCGAGAACAACCATTTTAGCAATTTCCGGTCCACCCGTAGCATAAGGTGTGGGATATCTGCCGGTTATGTTCGGGTCCATTCCGTCACCGGAGATGTCTTTACCGATCCGGTCAAGCACTAGCACATCGATTTGCTTAAACGGCAGGCTGGCCATATTTGCCTTAGCTTCCAGCAGTAACTGGCGATCTATTTCAATGAATTCCTCTGGCGCTGCAGCAGCAATTTTGATAATTTGATCATATGCATTCTCGACAGTTGCAATTCCAAATAAGATTTTATTTGTTGCTAGAATCTGCTCTGCCATGAGAACAATATGCTCTGCCATATACTTAAAGCTGTAGGCATGGCATGCTTCTGCCCCTTTTTGCTTGCCCAGGCCAATTGTGAGCATCTTAACAATACCGCTCTCGTTGTTACCCCGGAATGCGGTGTGAGGCTTAACCCGGTTTAGTACCACAATGCCATCGGCTTCAAAAGCGTGCTTGTCCATGTAGACGGGTAAACCATTTGCCAAGCGACCGATTTCCACAACTTCCATGGATGACACAATCGGACACCCTGCACTCTCCGGTGTAACGCCCAAATTAGCTAGCACGTCTTCCTGCCCCTCAGCAGTAGCGCCACCGTGACTGCCCATGGCAGGTATGACAAAAGGCTTTGCTCCCAGCCGCTTTAATTCGCTGACAATCCCTTGTACTAGTATTGGTAAATCCGCTAATCCTCGGCTCCCTACCGTAACGGCAATACGCATCCCCGGACGGACACGCTCGGAAATCATGCTTCTATTTAATTCCTTGCGCAATGATCCGGCAACATCGACTAAGCGATTTGACGGAAAAACTTGGCTAATGGTCGCCATTTTAGGCAAAGGAACATCTTTTAACAATTCTTTGATAACATCCACGCCTGGTACCCCCTAAAGTAAAAGAAAATTTACGTCTATACCTTACATTTTTCTTTACCTGCAGGCAAAGTCCTGCTAATTTGCAAGCGAATACCGCATAACCGGGCAAGTACTTAGCAGGACTTTTCCTATTATTTCTAGAATCGACAAAAAACTACGTTAAATTACAATATTTAAAATTATCTTTGAGGAGGGCTACTACACGTTGAAAATTGGACAGAAAATTTGGTTATCACTCATTACCATCTTATGCCTATTGCTTGTTATTGCTTGTTATTCTGTTTGGTCAGCAATTACGGTTGAATCAAGTATTACCACCATTCAGGCAACCAATACCAGAGCAATCACTTCCGCCAGAGCAGAAAATGAATACACCGGCGCAGTATTGGAAATTAGACGCTACATAGCCGAAGGCGACGAGAAGTACAGTAAGAACTTTGAGGAAAAACTTAATTCTGTAATCGCTCTTGAAAACCAGTTGCTTGCCTTAACTCCTGCTAATCAGCGCAGTCAGGTGGAAAAACTGATTAGTGATACTGAACAATATCGCAATGGTGTTGTTTCCCGCTTAATCCCTCTGCTTCGGGAGCAATTTGGTCAAAAGCTCGCCGGTAATGCGGAAAAAGCAGCTTTAGCCGGCCAGCAAAGCGCTGCAGTAACTCGCGAATTGACTCCCTTTGCCCAGTCTATTCAAAAGACGCTTAATGCCAGCGTGGATGAAAACTCAAAAATGGCAAGCAATGAAGTAACACGGGTAAACAGTGATGTAGCTGCAGGCGTCAAATTCTCGGTAATTTTAGGTCTTTGTGCTACTGTCTTGGGATTAGTAATGAGCTATTTCCTGACCAAGCAGCTCACTACCCCCATTCGAATTGTTACTGATGAAATCAATACAATGGCCTCAGGTGACTTTACCGCAGAACAAAATAAAGAACTAAGCATTCGCCGTGACGAGTTCGGCCAGGTTGCCCAGTCACTATCGCAAATGCGGATAAATTTGAAACAGCTTCTCCTGACTATTCAGGAAAAATCAGAGCTTCTGTCAGCCGCTTCAGAGCAGCTGCAGGCTAGCGCCGAACAATCTGCACTAGCGTCCACTCAGGTTGCAAACTCGATTGTTGAGGTTGCAGGCGGAGCACAAACTCAATCCCAGGCAGTCGAGCAAACCTTAGTACAAGTTGATCAAACTGCCAGTGATGTTGTGTCAGCTGCCGCCAATGCCCAGGAAGCCAACGATCTCTGCGAAACAGCTGCCAACGCAGCCGATAAAGGCGGCACGCTTGTGGACTCTGCACAAAGTCAAATGGACAATATCAACCAGACTGTTCAATCTTCTGCTCAGGTAGTCGGCAGATTGGGCGAACGTTCCGTTCAAATCAGCGAAATAGTCGATACGATTACCGAGCTTGCTGAGCAGACTAATTTGCTGGCGCTTAACGCGGCAATTGAAGCGGCACGCGCCGGTGAACAGGGACGTGGCTTTGCCGTTGTTGCCGACGAAGTAAGAAAGCTTGCTGAAAAATCAGCAGAAGCAGCAAAGCATATTGCGCAATTAATTAAAGAAATCCAATCAGAAACCAATCAAGCTGTTACAGCCATGAACAGCGGAACTGCTGAAGCTAAAAGAGGGGCTCAGGTTGTCTCTGAAGCTGGCGCAGCTTTTCATGATATTGCACAAATGATTGCCACTATTACCGCCAAAGTAACGGATATTACACAAACGACTAATCAATTGTCGATCGGCAGCCAAGCAATTGTGACAGCTGTCCAAAGCATTGATACCATTACTAAATCAACCTCTGCCGAAACACAAAGTGTATCGGCGGCAACAGAAGAACAAACTGCTTCTATGCAGGAAATTGCCGCAACCAGCCGTACATTATCGATGATGGCTGAAGAACTGCAAGGAGACATTCGCAAATTTAAGGTTTAATAGATTTTTTAAAAAAAGACGTAAGCTTGGCGCCTAGCCCTTCCGGCATAGGCACATGCTTACGTCTTTCTCATTCACTTTCAGCGTCTCAGCCGTTGATCAACAATGGTCCAGTCTAAATTACGGAAAAAAGCATCAATATAGTCTTTGCGGTCAAGGCCATAGTCCAGCATATAAGCATGCTCCCAAACATCCATTACCAAGAGCGCAGAGCCGCCGCTGGGATGTCCGACATCATGTTCATTAATCCAAAAATTAATTAGTCTCCCTGTCGCATTGTCTCTGTATAGCACTGCCCACCCAATACCTCGCATCATTCCAGTAGCTCTAAAATCCGCTTGCCAGAGTGCCAGACTGCCAAAGTTAGCTTCAATCCGTTCTGCTAAATGACTTTCATCATCTACTTCTCCATTACCGCCCAGATTGGCAAAGTAATATTCATGGAGTCTCATCCCGTTGTATTCCCAGCCTAACCGCCTTTTTAGCTCGGCATATTCCGGTGTAGAGCCTTTTCCTTCCACTATTAGATCTTTTAACGTTGCCAAAAGTAAGTTCGTGTTTTTTACATAGCCTTCATATAATGTAAAATGATTTTTCAGTAAGCGGTTACTGAAACCCTCCAACCCTAAGAGATGAGAATAATCTTTTACCTTATAAACCACAATAGTAACCTCCTTTCAATTACACTATTATTTTATGTGCTGCCACACTTACTGAACCCTTTATTGAAAAAAATACCAGGTGGCAGTATGATAGAGTTAGCAACTATATAAAGTGAGGTGCTCAAAACTTGAAAATCGGCAAAGACTTCATGGAGAAGACGAAGCATCGCCACCTGGAGCAATCCGATCAGTCATTAGGAAAACCTCAACCATCACTTGAGCTTGAGTATGACTCGGCTGCGCAGCTTATTAATCTGCCACTGCCGCAAGACCTGCAAATTGATTCACTTGATATTAGTACTGCTATTCAACAGCGCCGGTCCATCCGGAAATATACTGGAGGACATCTTTCTATTGCTGAACTGTCACATCTTTTATGGTGCACGCAGGGTGTGCAAAAGGCACTGCCGTCTCATTCGCTTCGCACAGTTCCTTCTGCAGGTGCCCGCCATGCCCTTGAAACATGGCTGGTCATCAATAATGTGAGCGGAGTACAGCCCGGGTTGTATCGTTTTGTGGCAAGCAAACACCAATTAGCCCTTATTACCCATTCTATTGATAATGATATTGCTGATCAAGTAACCAGCTACTGCTCTAATCAGTCCTTTATTAAGACAGCAGCCGTGCTCTTTATCTGGGTGGCAGTTCCTTATCGGATGAGCTGGCGCTACGGTGAGCGGGCCTACCGCTACCTGCATCTGGATGCCGGGCATGTCTGCCAAAATCTTTATTTGGCGGCTGAAAGTATTGACGCCGGGGTCTGCGCCATTGCCTCCTATGACGATGATCAATTGAACACCTTTCTTGGCCTTGATGGGGAAAGCGCTTTTGCAATCTATCTGGCCACCGTAGGCCATAAATAATACATATAGATGGAGAAAAAAACGATGTCTACCGAAGCAAGCAACCGCTATACAATTCCTTTTACGCCTTTAGAAGAGCGTATTTCTCAGGAGATGCCTCATCTGTCAGAAGCCTTAGACGCTTTACGTATTGCAATAGGTCCAGCCGATTTTGATAAATATATCAATTCGCTCGCCTCCCTGCGCAAAGTGGACGATCAGTTATTGCTAATTACCAGAAAAGAAATGTATCGGTCCGTAATCACCAGCCGCTTTCTTCCGGCAATCAAAACTGCTTTTGCAGTAAGCTTTATTCGCATTGTAAATCAATAAACCATCATAACGAAAAAGCAGTGGCCAACGCCACTGCTTTTTCTGCATTTATTGCTTTTGAGACTTAATGAGGTCAAGAATACCTGTTTCTTTTACTGTTTTAGTAAGTTTCTTATTATCCTGTTGCCACTGCATAGCGGTATTTTGCGGGTCAAGATATTCTACATGCAGACCTAGACTCTCGATATCCGATACAATCTCAGGGTCTGTGATTATTGCTTTAAATCCATTTGACAACTTGTTTTTTACTTCGACAGGCAGTTCTTTAGGCGCCGTCACTCCAAACCAGAGATTAAAAACAATATCTAATCCTTCTTCTTTAAATGTTGGTATATTTGAAAAGACAGGATCAGCTATTCGCTTATCAGAAGTTACTGCTAATACTTTCACTGTTCCACTTTTAATATGTTCTTTTACCATAGCCGGAGAAACAATAGCTATTTGAATATGCCCTCCCAGCAAAGCTGCCATTGCTTCTGATCCACCGCGAAATGGAACCTGTTCCAGAGAAACATTTGCCGTCTTACCCAAAACTTCTCCAATAACATGACCTAATGATCCGGTACCCCAATGCCCAAATTTAATTTCACCGGGATACTGGCGGGCATAATTAATGAGCTGATCTATATTTTGCCAAGGCTGACTCCCCTGTACAGCAATAACAAAAGGTGATGGTGCAATTTGAGCTATCGGTTCTAATGCGGTCATATAATTATATTTTGCTACCCCATATATCGGTTGCAATACCAAATCTATTCCACTCATACCAATTGTATATCCATCTGGATTTGATCCTGCTATTTCGTTCCATCCTATGGTTCCTGACCCACCTGCTTTATTGACAATTATTAAAGGCTGGCCTAAATGCTTTAATGCTCCTTTCTCCATTATTCGAGCAAGAACATCCAAACCGCTTCCAGCACTAAAAGGGACAATTACGGTAATTGGTCTTTCCGGATATTGGGGAGCTACGGGTACTTTAACAGTTTGCATACTTGTACAACCTCCTATTATTATTGACATTAATAAACATACTAATATCCACGTAACCGTTTGTTTACGCACTTTTCTCCTCCTCTAACAGGCTACTGCTTCTGTGCTTTTATCAGATCTAAAATACCCGTTTCTTTTACTGTTTTACTTAATTTCTGATTATCATCTTGCCACTTCTTAGCTGCATCTTTAGGCCCTGAATAATCCAATTGGTACCCCATATCTTCAATGCTCTTCCGAAACTCAGGTGTAGCCATAATATTTTTAAGACTCTCAGCCAGTTTATTTTTTATTTCTAGGGGTAACTCTTTGGGACATGCAACTCCAAACCAACTGTTAAAAACAATATCTAATCCTTGTTCTTTAAAGGTTGGTACTTGTGCAAACACTGGGTCATTTA